>NZ_JACCLP010000005.1:0-173017 GCF_050937395.1 Treponema sp. OMZ 805
TTGTAATGATATACTGATAATCCTATGCTTTGTCAAGCAAAAGCTTAAATCTTTATCCGGCCTTTAAAGCTGCGCATCAGCGTCAGTTTATCGGTGTACTCCAAGTCGCCGCCGACCGGCAGTCCCGATGCAAGGCGGGTAACCTCGACGGGGAGATCGCGCAGTACCTTTTGGATATAAAGGGCGGTGGTATCCCCTTCGATTGTCGGATTGGTTGCAAGGATCACTTCTTTTACCGCCGTCCCGCTGCCGATGCGCTTAACGAGGCTTGCGATGCGGAGCTGTTCGGGGCCGATACCTTCAAGCGGGGCGATGACGCCGCCGAGTACGTGAAAAAGCCCGCGGTACTCGCCCATGCTCATCAGCGTATAGACATCCTGCGGTTGTTCCACGACACAGATACAGGAGCCGTCCCGCCCCGGATCGCTGCAGATAGAACACACATCCTGATCGGTAAAAGCGCCGCATACGGGGCACGGCTTAATGCTGTCGTGAAGTTTATAGAGGCTATCCGCCAGCCGGTGGGCATAGGGCGGCTCTTGTTTGAGGATATGATACGCGAGCCGTGCAGCGCTTTTTTTCCCGATACCCGGCAGGCGGCATAAATTATCGATAAGGTCTTCGAGCGCATTCATTATGACGGCATTCCTCCCGCAAGCGCGGCGAGCGGCCCCATCTTTTCCTTTAATGTATCCTTAATTTTTTCTATCGCATCGGTATGAGCGGATCGGATCAGGTCTTGTAACATCGGAATATCGCGGTTATCGACAGCGATGGGATCCAATTCGATTTTTACCATATCGAAGGTACCGCTGAGTGTTACTTTCACCAAGCCGCCGCCCGAAATGCCTTGCACGCGGAGCGCCGCCAACTCTTCTTGCATTTTCCCGAAATGAGCCTGCAAGTCTTTTGCATTTTTCATCAATTCAAAAGGATTTATATTCATTCTTCTTCCTCCGGTTCTTCTACAACCGCTTTTTTCTGTATGTCAACGATGCTGCCTTTGATATTACGCATGACCATCTCTACCCGCGCGGGGACGGCTACTTTTTGCGCTGTCTCTTCTTGGGCAAGCGTTATCTGTATTTTCAGCTCTTTGCCGTAGAGCTCCGCCGTTTTCCGGGTTAGGATATTTTTTTCCCGCTGCAGCTGCTGTACTTCAAAAGGCGTATGAACGGACATATACAGGATGCCGTCCCGTTCGTTCCAGTTGAGCGTTTTACCAACCGCCGCCGACAACATTCTATGTTCTATCAGCAAATGCTGAACGAGCGCCTCTTTAAGTTCGGCAATGCTTTTGATGCGGAGCGGCGGCGGGGGTTCCGCCGGAGATTGGCGTACCACCGAAGGCTGCGGCACTACCGAAGATTGATGTCCTGCTGCCGATGGACGAATCTGCTGTACCATTATTCCGGTTGCCGGATGTTGATTATAACCCGTCGGCGCATTGACGGGCATTCCGGCAGACTGCGTGCCTGCTGTTCCTACCGGAGCATTGACCGGTGTCCCGGTCGATGCGGTGTTTCCGTAAGCGCCGGCAGCCCTCAGCGAGGAGAAGCCGCCGGTCTTAAAAAAGGGGAGTCAGCCCCGCCTTTTTGCGGCGCCCCGCTGCCGGGCAACGCTCTGTTTGCCGCTTGAACCGCCGTTGGTACACCCGCGAGCAGCGCTTGAGCCGCATCAAAGGCCTCTTTCAGTTCCTTAGGGGAAACATAGTCGGAAAGCCACGCAAGGCGGGAAACTGTTAATTCCAGTTCATAGCGAGGATTAAGCGAGAAGCGGAGATCTCTGAAAAGCTGCAAAAAAAGATACAGCGCGCGCTCAAGCTGCTGCGCATCCCATCCCGTCAGTATCTCCTGCGGGAACCGCTCCGCACGCTGCCCGATCAACGCCTCTTTTGTGATGCCTTGTTGTATCAATAGAAGACTGCGGATATAGTTGGTGCAGTCTACCGTAAATTGCTCGGTGGAAACACCGTTCTGTAGAATGGTGTCAAGGGTGAGCAGCGCGGCGGCTGCATCCTTTTGAACGCAGGCTGTCAGCAAGGCGCCAATCGAATCGGTACCGGTTAAACCGAGTGTGCTCTGTATTTTTTCAAAGGTGATATGCCCGTCAGAAAAAGCAGCAACCTGATCGAACAGCGTATAGCAATCGCGCACGCTTCCGGTAGCCTCACGCGCAATCCAGTACAGCGCCTCGTCGTCAGCCTCGATATGCAGCTCCGCCGCCGCTTCCGCTAAAGCTTGTTTAAGCACTTCAACATCGACTAATTTAAAATTGAAGTGCTGACAGCGGCTTTTGATGGTCGCCGGAACCTTGTGCAGTTCGGTCGTTGCAAAAATAAAGATAACATACGGAGGAGGCTCTTCAATCGTTTTCAGCAACGCATTGAAAGCGCTCGTAGAAAGCATGTGCACTTCGTCGATAATGTAGATCTTGTACCGGCTGGTATTAGGCGGAAAGAGGATTTCGTCCTTGATTTGCCGCACATCATTGACGCTCGTATTCGAGGCGCCGTCTATCTCGATAACATCGATGCTTGACCCCGCTGTAATTTCGCGGCACGAGGTGCAAACTCCGCAGGGAGTAGCGACTGTTCCCGTTTCACAGTTAAGCGCCTTGGCTAAAATACGCGCCGAACTGGTTTTACCGCATCCACGCGGCCCCGAAAAAAGATACGCATGGGCTATTTTCCCTGCTTCAATGGATTTTTGCAGCGTCGCCGCAACAAAATCCTGCCCTAATAAATCTTCAAATCGCTGAGGCCTGCGCCGTGTCGCAGTTACTTGGTACTCCATCCGGGTATAGTATCATAAATTGCGGTTTGGATAAAGAGTATCCCTTTTGATTCAGAATATCTACAAGAGCCTGCTGGTCTATATAATTTTTTGTATTAAAATCCAAATAGAGGACGGGGTATTCTTGCCATGCATTCCTACCTTCTTGCAGAGCTTGTTTTTCTTCCGCCTTTTCAAGGTACAAGCCCTTGAATAGCTCTTTTGGCCCGCAAAAGTATGCCGCTAAAGTTGAAAGAAAAAGGCTTTTACCGAACCGGCGCGGGCGGCTGAGGAAAAAAGGACTGGATGATTGAATAAGATGCCAAATGAACGGTGTTTTATCAATGTAAAGGTAACCATCCTGCCGCAGCTTTTCAAAACTCTGTATACCGATCGGTAATTTGCAGGTCATGTTCATACCGGTATTATAGCAGGTTTTTTGATAAAGCAAACCGCCGTTCGAGGCTGGTTTTTATGCACTGCACAGGATGTGTAGCGATTTAGTCTTACGATAAGCAACCCTGATATTATAACGCTTTCAGGTACCGCAATATTTTTTGAGGATTGGCGTAGGCACGTTTTTGCAGACGCTCAAAAGCTTCTTTTGTTTCGGTTGCGGAACCGCTTAACAGTAAGGCGTTCCGCTCCCACAGGAACCAAAGATAATGCATCTCGGGATGAACATACAGTTGCTTACGTTCCAACTCAGCCTGTAGATCACTGCCAAGTTCAAGATGATTAGCTTCGCCCGACAGCCAAAACAACCCCGCATCGCAAAAACAAATCACAACCCGCCGGAAACCGCGCGCAGCCGCATCATCGTTGACAAAGTCTTTTACAATAAGCTGAATTGCTCCGAGCGATAAATCATATCCTTCCAAACGCAGCGCCTTCCTCAATGCAATAAGCTCTTCCCGCACCGATGCGCGTACTGCATCATTTTTCCCTGTTTGCAGCTGTTTACGCCATACAGCAAACTGCTGTTCATAATTTCGCTGCAAAGGGGTAGACGCAAGAAAATGTTCCGTTTCGGAAAGCAGTTTCCAATCGGATTGAAAGCTATCCCGGAGATTGTTAAAAAGTCTTGTTGTAAGTTTTTCCGGCATACGGTATGATGAAATCCTCTCACTATGAAAATATTGGTAACGGCAGACATCCATGCAAACCTAGAAGCACTAACCGCTGTGCTGGAAGCCGTAAAGGGGCAGTACGACGGTTTTATCTCGCTTGGCGATATGGTTGGCTACGGCCCCGATCCCGAAGCGTGCATTCAGCGCGTAAAAGAATTGAAAAAGCATACTCGCCCCTGCATCCTTCTTGCCGGCAATCACGAAGCAGGCTTACTCAAACGGCTTCCAAGCAGTTGGTTCGGCGAAAATGCCCGCCGTTCCCTAAAAAACACCGCGCCGCTTATTTCGTGGAAAACTCGATTCTTTTTGGCAGGCTTGCATCCTCTCTACTTTTTATCCGAAAAAACGCTGCTTGTACATGGGTCGCCGCTGGAACCCGCTACCGAATATCTGCGTGGCGGGTCGGAGACAACAATATCGCTCCAATATTTATATGCCGAAGGTTTCAAACTCTGCTTTTGCGGACATACACACCAAGCTGCCATTTACTACGCCGATCAGGGGGAATACGGAGCTTTATATCCTAAGCAGGAGCAAACAATACCGCTTGATAAAGATTGCTGCATTATCAATCCGGGCAGCGTGGGTTTTCCGCGCGTATTCGGCGGAACAGCAGACAGGGAGACAGAGCTTGCCGATAAAACACATTTCCCTGCATATTTCTTGCTATGGGATACTAAGGCTCACACAGTTACTTTTAAAGCGGCGCATTATGATGCCCGCCCTACCAATGAAAAAATACGCCAACGGCTGGGAACGGCGCTATTGTAAGTGAGAGCGTAAAAGTAATCGGATTGTTCTCTTCCCCCCTTCTTACAATGCTATGCCCCCACTCCGTTTTTTAAGCATACATCGTTGAGCTTACATTCGGCACAATCGGGATTCCGAGCTTTACAGACATATCTGCCGTGCAACAAAATCCAATGATGAGCGTCCGGCAAAAATTCTTTGGGCGTTACGCGCAATAAATCCTGCTCAACCTCAAGCGGGGTTGTTCCCTGCGAGAGGCCGATACGAGGCGCTGTACGCAAGATGTGCGTATCAACCGCTATTGTTGGCTCCCCGAAGCCTACATTCAGCACAACATTGGCCGTTTTCCGCCCGACACCCGGAAGGCTTTCCAATGCGGCGCGGTCATGTGGCACCTCCGAATGATAGCGGTCTATCAAAATCTTACTGAGCGAGATAATCCGCTTTGCTTTTGTCGGGTATAGATTGATGGAATTGATATAACCTTTCAGACCTTCTTCGCCAAGCGCAACCATTTGCTCAGGCGTATCAACCTTTTCAAAAAGAGGCGCGCTTGCCTTGTTTACCCCGATATCGGTTGCCTGTGCAGAAAGCACTACGGCAACCAGCAGCGTATAGACATTTTTCCAATGCAGCTCACTCCGCGGATCGGGATTTTCCTGCCGCAGCCGTTCATACACCGTGTGCACCGCATCGGCGGAAAGCAATCGTATCGTAGGATCCATAATCTCATTCAGCCTTTTTTAAGTAAGTGAAACCTCTAAAAACCATACCTGAATTTTTAGAGATGCCCTAAGCTACGAGTATTTATGCAGCCTGTCAACCCTAAGGAAATACTGATTAAATGCGCTCCTCGCTTTAATCAACACTTTCCTGATACCGGTGCTTGATCCGTGCGGCGAGGGTAATCCCTCAACACTTGCATCAGGGGTATGTTGATTAAAAAAGAAAAAGCGGTGATACTGTTGCGCATGTTGTATTCTGTATATTGCATTGTTGAACTTGTGATGCTGGCACTAGGGTTGATGTGTTTCGTAGCCTTGTATTTTATTCCCGCGGGATACGGAAAGTTAATCGATAAAAAATGGGGCTTCAGTTTTAACAATAAAGCTGCGTGGATGCTGATGGAGTGTCCGACTCTTATCGTTATGATCTCGTTACTGTGTACGCTTGACTATGCACACAAACCGGTGCGGATAGTGCTGGTATCTTTTTTCCTTGCCCACTACATTCAACGCACACTGATTTTCCCGATGCTGCTTAAAGGGAACAGCAAAATGCCACTCAGCATAGTATCTATGGGGATGCTCTTTAATACGATCAATGCTCTTTTAATCGGTTTATGGATTTTTTATTTTTCTCCTGCAGAAATGTATAGCGTGCGCTGGTTTGCCGATCCCCGTTTTATCATTGGCGCTGTATTGTTTTGTGCCGGTATGTTTATCAATATACAATCCGACTCCTATATCCGTTCTCTCAGAGCAAACGGAGACAGCAAGCACTACTATCCGTGTAAGGGGATGTACCGCTATGTTACCAGCGCAAACTACTTCGGTGAATTAGTGGAATGGCTCGGCTTCGCCGTTTTAACATGGTCATCCGCCGGTTTCCTGTTTTTATTTTGGACGGCTTGTAACTTAGTACCGCGGTCTCATGCCTTGTATAAAAAATATGCACAAGACTTCCCCGACGAATTTGCCCGCTATAAACCGAAGCGTATCATCCCCTTTGTATATTAGAGGAACCTGCTTCGTAGGCGAATATATCGCGGGCATCCTCTGCTGAATACGATTCCGTTTCATCACTCGTGTGGTCGTCGTACCATACTTGCGCATAAAACGGAATGTGTTTTGCAAGCTCTCCGAAATTCCACGGCGGTACGCTGCAGCATTCGGGACACCAATGCCCTGTTTTAAGCACCAAATACGGCGTCGCCGAAAAATGATGACCATTATGGCACTGCCATTGCAGCGGACGGTACATATCGCCGCGGGTCATCGTTGTACTGTTGCACTTGCCGCCCCGGAAAGCCGCTGCCTGCTGCATATCTTCAATATCAAGTTCATCCGGCTTCTTTGTTTCATCATAACCGTGATTTAAAAGCATATTGTTTGCTGCAAGCAATGCTTCGTCTTTTAATGCCGCGTAATCTAACTCAGCACCGGTTTCAGGGTTTTGATTTTTGCACAATAACGGAAATTTTTTCCAGCTGCGCGGGATTGCATTATATGCATCCAGCGATCCGAAAAAGGCATCAACTCTTTTTTTGAGGTTGTGCGTAACCCAGAAGACCGGAGCATTATTTGTTTTCAGCAGCGGCATAATCGAAAAACGCTGAACAAGGCGCGGGAACGGTTTTCCCAATTTAAAATACCATAATTTTTTTTCAAGCTTTGAAAAAAACGCTTCAAACCCCTCATGCTGGAAATCAAGATAGCTGTTTAATATATGAGAATCGGCAAACCACATACAATGGAAATTGCGGCTTGCATTCCATTCAGGGCGGAAAATTTCCTCGGCGCTCCGTCCCATCATTTTAAAACCGCGGTCAAGCGTTTCAAAGCCGGTAACACGGGCATCCTTGCCGTTTCCAATATTGTATACCTTTTTCCAAAAATCAGACCTGAGCGTTCCGTTTGTATCTTTTTCAACGAGATTTTTCAAAAGCAGACCGGAGGTACGCGCCGTTGCCCATTCTATCGGCGTATTCCAGCACGTATGAAACATCAACCCGTCATTCATATTATTGAAAAGCACTTCGTCATATAAGATACCGCTTTGCCGAAGCGAAACCCAGCATAAAGGGGATTCAATAACCGCACGCTCAGCCTTTACTTTGCTTGCCGCATACATATCAAATGCACTCGGCAGAAGCGGATCGCCGACTCGTCCCCACGGGTGTTTGAATGTTCTATTACCGTATTCCGCAACGGTGCCTATGTAAACGAATTTGGTCTTTTCGATTTGTCCGTTTTCTACCACAGCATTAAGCAGATTTTGAGTCCCCAGCCAATTCGTACGGAATGCAGCATCATGATTGTGGTCGGCTGCCGGAGGAATAATCGCTGCGCAGTGAAGCACATAATCTGCATCTTTTACGCCGGCAAGGCAGTCTTCGTAGTTTTGTATATCACCGAACAACACTTCAATGTTTTCGTTTTTTTGAAGCTTTTTTGCCAGCTTTATATTCGCCTTTTTAGGTCGTAATAGAACACGGCACCGGAATGCTCCCGTTTGAGCAATCTGTTTTAATGCTTCGGATCCCATCGTTCCGGACACACCGGTAATAAAAATAATTTTCATATATTTCTCCGCAATCGCAGATATGCAACAATAAATGCGACGGTAGTTAAACTCCAAGATACAGGAAACGCCCACACGATTACTTCAATCGAAGGATACAGCGGTACGACACACCATATCCACAGAATACGGAACACACATATTCCAAGCAAGGTAATAATCATCGGTTTAAATGTTTCGCCGATTCCGTACATTGCTGCAGACAAAATCTCCGAAAATACGAATACCGTATAAAAGGGAGCCATCAGATGCATTAACCGTTCAGCAATGGTAAGAATACCATAATCTTCGGCGCTGATAAAGAGCTTTCCCAATGGCACACACCATAAATACAAGATCGCACTCAATATTCCGATAATGGCAGTACTCATCAATAAACCGGTACGAACCCCCGTACTTACCCTGTCATATTTTTTCGCACCATAGTTTTGTGCAACAAACGTAGAAACAGAGGTTACCATTGCTTCAAGTGAAATCCAAATCAGAAAATCCAATTTACCACATAACGCCCATGCCGCAATGTTTTCCGTACCGGTAGCATTTACCCGCGCTTGAATGATCATATTTGCAACTGGAAAAAGTATTGACTGCAACCCTATCGGAATACCCAGTTTTGTGATAGCTGCAACTACAGTACCGTATACTTTAAACTTTGAAATATACAACGGACACAAGCTACTTTTTTTTGAAAGTGTAACAAAAAGAATTGATGCACTGCATAATTGTGCAAGCACGGTTGCGAAAGCTGCCCCGCCGATCCCCCACTTGAACACACCGATAAATACAATGTCGAGTATAACATTTATTCCGCTTGAAATCACCAATGCATAAAACGGCGTTTGCGCATTTCCCATTGCCCGTAAAATTCCTGCAGCAATATTATAAAAGAGCGAGATTAACATCCCGCCGAAGTATATCCTGGCATAGATTAGTGTTGCATTAAAAATATCGGAAGGAACGCCCATCATTACCAATAATGCAGGAGCCAATAAAACACCGATAGTAGATAAAACCGTTCCGACAATAAACGTGAGTACTAATGCCGTATGCATTGTCTTTGACAGATCATTGTACTTTTTTGCTCCATAGAGCTGTGGAATTAAAATTGAAGAACCGGCCGACAGTCCGCTGAACAAATTAACGGGTAATCTTAATAGGCTAAAAATAGAATCGATTGCGGCAAGGCCTTCTTTGCCGGTAAAACGCCCGACAATCACCGCATCAGCTGTCGTATATAAATGCTGAAAAAAATTCCCCACCAAAATCGGTACGGTAAATATAATCAGCGTTTTCCAGATAATTCCTTCCGTCAGATCACTATTTCTTTGTTCGACTATCATTTTATTTCCTTAAAAAAATATAATGGTCAACAGACCGGTTAAAATAGACCTAACGAGGCTGGCATGAAATACGGGAAACAACAGGGCATCTTTAAAAAACTGAGGTTTTTAGAGGTTCCTAACAAGAAGTTAAATATTATAAAAAGAATGAGACTAGGCGGATTCGAACCGCCGGCCTTCAGATCCGGAATCTGACGCTCTATCCAGCTGAGCTATAGTCCCAAAGGCTGTTTTATAGTACACAAGACGGTATCGGGTGTCAAGCCCTTAATTTCTTCTTGTTTAAAATAAAAATATGGCGTTTTGAAAATAGTAGTACCGGATACAAGCCGTATACCAAACCGCAATGTCTCAGTTTTTATTCTTGTGCAAACGGATCATATTTCATTGTTTAACAGCGTTTTTCTAAAGTATGCAACCGTGCCTGCTCCGACACCTGCTTGCCGCCGCCGCTTAATTAACCTACAGGCTATCTTTATTACGATGCGTTCCATAGTAATACGCCGCGGATCAGACCCCATTGCGTCAAATTCGGCGATTTTGGTGTCGCCGACTGCGCGGCGGATTATTTCGGTACCGGCAAAGCCGTAGGCATCGGCACGTATTTCAGTAAGCCTCCGCCGGATATACCGTTCGTTGTAGAGCGGGTCGCTCAATGGGACGGTTTTACACCGTTCCAGCGCTTTTGCGGTAAAAAGCTGCGGCAGGGTTTCGATTGCGGCGGCTATCCGTTCGGTAAAATCATCGGCAGCACGGGGCTGAGGTACGGGTGATTGCAGCTCTCCCTGCGCATAGAATTTTTCGTCGCAGCAGGCGCCACGGGTAAAAGCGACATACATCCATGCACAATAAAGGTGTGCGATAATATTACCGAGGTCGTATCCGATTGGGCCGTAAAAAGCGAATTCGGGATCGATAATTTTCATACACGGCTCGGTTGTTCCATTCTTATCGATGGCAGTGCCGGTATTATTTCCGATAAAAATGGAGCCGGTGTGTAAATCCCCGTGGATAAGAGCCTCCGCCTTATTCATAAATGTTTCCCGCAGCGAAGCGGCCTCGGCTTTAAGCGCTTCGTCATTGTACAGCGTTTTTTGAATAAAGGCCTCGTTCCCGGGCGTAATACGGTTGCGGTTTTTTCCGTTGCAGTACGGCTCGGAAAAAACCAGCGTTTCGGAAATTGCGCACAGTTCGGGATTAATAAACGCTTTTACCCGCTCCTTCTTTTCCTCCGGAGATACAAATAGATCACTTGTCCCAAAAACCGCATCGGCCAAAAAGGATGCTGCGTTTTCTGCGAAGTTCGCCGGAAGCGGACGCCCCGCCATCAATTCCTTCCGTAGATTACCGCAATAGGAAATATCTTCCATGCAGATAGCGCTCATGGTATCGTCGTAGGCGTAAATACGGGGAATAAACTGCGGGGTAAGGTCGGCGTAAATACGGAGCGCATCCGCCTCTCTTTTGCTGCGGGTAATGTCGAGCGGACGCCCCGATGAGCGGAGCAGCCGGTCTGCCTGTTTTACAATAATACTTTTTCCGCTTGTACGGGAACACACACGGAATACATAGTTGATATTCCCGTCTCCGATTTCTTCCGCATCGAGCGGTTCATCGGCGGGAAATAGCTTGAGTTTTTCAACAAGGTATGTCTTTACGGTTTCCGTATCAAGTAAGTAATGTTCTGCCATAGTTGTATGTATGTCCTTAAAATGTACCGATCGAACAAAATATGATTTGTATCGGCAGCCGCAGTTAAACCGCCTTATGTCCTAAAGAGCCGGTAGAACAGCACGATCATCAAAAAGAGAAGATAGCGGAATACGTAAAATACTTTAAAGGGATTGCGCAACAGCTGCGGCCAAAACTCATGCCCTTTCCGAAATGCAGCATCGGAAATGCGTTTTTTACGTTTTGCAAAGATGTCGATGATATCGTTATTGTGGATAAAGATGCTTGCAGGTAATTCGGCTTTATTCCGGTAAATCCATCGAACGCCGCCGGGAACACCGTTTCCGGCAATCAATAGCGCAGGATGGGCTTTGACAATCGACAGGATAATATCCGGCTCCATATTCTTGCGGTAAAAACCGTTAAAGCGGCCGACAATACCGATACCCGGAAAGGTTACGTGCACGTTGCGCTCGGCGTCCAACAAATTTTGCGCCCGTCCGCCGAGGATGTAGAGCGTTTTATAGTGAGAATCAATGATGTTCAAGATTCTGATAATCATATCAAAGGAATCACGCCTGATCGGTACGGGAAGTTTGAGAAACTGCGCCGCTTTTAATAAACTTTTTGAAAGAGGAAGACAGAGCGCCGCTTGTTCAAGCATTGCGCGGAATTCCGCATCGCGCCGAGCCCTGAGCAAATCCCAGATCGTAATGAAGACAATCTGCTGAGGTTCTCCTTTACCCGCCATATCCATTATGGTTTGTTCAATATCTTCGTCAGGGAGAATATCGATGGGAATTGTCAAGAGTCTTATACGGGTAATTGCCATTGGTCAGCCTCGTTTATAGTAGTTTGTGCCGCTGCGATTGCATACAGTGCGGCGGTTTCTGCACGTAATACATTTGTTTTAAAATGAACGGTTTGGAATGCCGCTTCACGGAGCACCGCCGCTTCCGCAGGGCTTATCCCTCCTTCCGCCCCGATAGCCAGCACAATATGGGAAGGTTTTTTTGCAAGCAGTTGGTGAAATCCGACGGACGCTCCTGCGGCTTCGCTGCACTGAGCGAATACGGTACGAGCAGCCGGAACGAGCGTTTTTAAGGTATTGAGCGCTTGGGCAAGCGGAACCGGTTCCATAACGACGGTATTGACCGGAGAACCGGATTGCTGCCGCGCTTCTTTGATGATTCGCCTGAACCGTTCCAGCTGCGCAGGGTTTTGTTTTTTTGCAACGGAAAATTCTCCAATCACCGGTAAAACGGCACGAACGCCCGCTTCCGTTGCCTGCCGGATAATCGCATCGGTCTTGGAACCTTTGAGTACCCATTGCAGCAAGATGAACTCGGCAGCAGGCGCGGCAGGAGAAGCGGGTATGATGTATCGATTCGGCGGTTGATTGTCTGTACCGAACGACGCTGTTTGCCGCTTTAACCGCAGCGTTTTCTTTGCGGTATTTATCGAATCGATTACCATATCGGCAGCGCCGCTTTGGGGTAGCAGCGCCGGTAGGATATCGCCTTCCCGCATACGCCGTACTTTTACCAAATAGGCAAAAGCCTTGCCGCTCAACGTGAGTATACCGTTACTGTCCGGCTCTTGCTCGATAATAAATTGCTTCATCGCTTCGTAATACCGATTTATGAAGCCTTCTTCAACTCGGCAATAGCCTTTTCTTGCGCCGCTTCTTCCTGCATTTGACGTACGGTTTTACTGTTTTTGAGCAGCTGCGGCAAAGTTCCGCTTTTAAGAATTTTGACAGCCTCTTGCAGCGGCGCATCATATTCAATATCAGCTGCCGGCGCGGTATGCGTTCTATTGTATTCCTGCCGAATCAAGATACGGAGCAATTCTTTGTTTAAGGAATATTCTTTTGCGAGCGATTCCGCATATCGGGTAATCTGCGTAG
Organism: Treponema sp. OMZ 805; assembly: GCF_050937395.1. NCBI lineage: Bacteria > Pseudomonadati > Spirochaetota > Spirochaetia > Treponematales > Treponemataceae > Treponema > Treponema sp. OMZ 805. Next base: position 12,878 of record NZ_JACCLP010000005.1, read on the forward strand.
CGGTTAAATCCTTGTTTTTCTTTACATAGTTTGAAATTTTTTCATCTTTGAAGAGCTTTTCAAGGTTCTTTTCATCATCTGCCGATAACGGCGGGAACAACACCGCTTCTTTGTCCGGTTTAATACCGGTTTTGTCGATATTGGCATCGCTCGGCGTATAATAACGCGAAATGGTCATTTTAAAGGAATCTTTTTGCGTTAAATCGAAGATTTGCTGCACGGAACCCTTTCCATAACTGGTTTCTCCGACGAGGTACGCGCGCTTATAATCCTTTAAGGCGCCTGCCAATATTTCTGAAGCGCTTGCCGAACCTTTATTGATGAGCACGACAAGCGGCACATTTGCAAACACCGCATCTATCGCAGCGTTGGTGTTAAACTCAAGATTTTGCTGCGGAATACGCGACTTTGTCGAAACGATCAAGCCTTCTTTGATAAACAAACTTGCCGTATCGACTGCTGCGGTGATAAGCCCACCCGGATTATTCCGCAGATCGAGCACTAACTTGGTTACCCCTTCCGCTTGCAGACTTTCCATTGCTTCCCGTATACGGCGGCTGCTGTTGGGATTAAACTCTATCAGGCGGATATAGCCGATATCCTTATCAAGTTTCATGTATTTAATGGTCGGCACTTCAATCCGTGCCCGCACCAGCTTAGCCGGAAATTCCATATTCTTTCCCCGCCGGACGGTTACCGTAACGGATGAGCCGATTTTTCCGCGGAGCTTTGCAACAACATCCGCCGTCGTCATCTCGATAACGGATTCGCCTTCGATTTCGGTGATGAGGTCTTCCGCCTGAATACCGGCTTTCCACGCAGGGGTTCCTTCGAGGGCGGAAGCAACTTCAATATAGGCTGGACGTTCGGATGTTGAAACGGCCGGCTTGGTAAAAGTGATGCCTATGCCGCCGAAGTAGCCGGTTGTCGTATCCTGCAGCCCGACACCGGTTAAACTGCCGTTGTCGATATACATGGTATACGGATCCTTGAGCGCATTGAGCATTCCTTCCGCTGCGCCCTGAAAGAGCACCTCAGGTTTTACCTCATCAACATAATAACGCTGGAGCGCCTCATTTAAGTATTGCAGGTATTGCATATACGGTATCGTACTTTGCCCCTGCTCTTGCTGAGATTGCGCAAAGACGGACGGCGCATACGATACGGTAGAAATGAGAATAACGGAGAATAAACAGGTAATTATCCAAATTTTTCGAGGTTTCATAGAAAATATTTTCTATTATATTGGAAAATTGTCAAGCCTTTTACCGAGGTTTACCGGGGTTCCTATAATTTTCTTGCGGATTCTTTTTCTCTGTGTTATAATTAATCACAACAGTTCGACAACGGAGTTACCAAACTGCTGCTCGTATCTTTAAACCAAAGCTTGTTTTAGAGATGCGTCTGAATTTGCCGTAAAACATATTTTTTTATTGATGTTTGCGGTAAATTTGTCTAAAAACATCGATCTTATGTCGAAAGGAATTGGCGGAAATGAAAGAAGTTAATATATTACCCCCCCCCCCCAATTAATTGATAATTGGCAATGCATCATTAAGAATAGAAGCCCTCCATCTAATAAGTAATTAAGAATTCATAATTAAGAATTATGAATTATATAGCAGGAGGCATACAATGAAAAAGCGTTTTTCGATTCGCTACAAACTCATCATCATTTTCGGTTTTCTTATTGTGGCAGCTTTAACGATAGAAAGCGTACTTGCCGTTCATACAGCACGAAAAGCTGTAATAGAAAAAATTGAAGCACATCTGCTGGATAAGGTGCATGATACGGCTGAAATACTGGACGGTAAGGTTGAGCAGTGGTTTCAATTGCTTGAAGGTATTGCCCAGATGCCGACATTGCAAAGTGATGAAGTATCATATTTTGAAAAAGCAGTATTGTTAAAAGACCTCGCCGATAAAGATGCCGCTTTTCAGATACTTAATATTGTCACTCAAAACGGAATCGGTTATTTAGCTAACGGGCGAACAAGCGATATTTCTTCAACGGCTTGGTTTAAAGCCTATCGTGGGAAACCTTTAATGTGCGAACCTTTTGTATCTCTTATCAACGGTAAAATAGTTATCATTATTGCTGTTCCGATTTATGATGATAATAATCAAGCACGCAATATACTCGCAGCAACAATCGACGGATTTGCGATGTATGATGCCATAAAAGATATCGTTATCGGACAAACCGGTAATTGTACTATGATAGGGGATACGGGAATAATCATCGCTGATCAAGATACGGAATTGATTGCAAATCAGTTTAATCCAATAGAAGAAGCTACAAAAAATCCGGTCTTTACTTCTCTTGCAGCATTTTTGCAAACAGCGCTTGAAGCAAAAGATTCTGCAATCGGATACTATGAATACAAAAATGTACACAAAATAGCAGCGCACGCTATAATGAAAACGACCGGATGGACAGTGATTGTCAATGCACCTGCAGAAGAATTTATGGGGGATGTCAATACATTGCGCGGTACTATGCTCATTATAGGGCTTATCATTTTACTGGCGGCAATTGTTATTGTATATATTATCGCTCGCGCAATGGTAAAGCCGGTACAGACTGCTGTTAATGCCTTAAAAAATATTGCACAGGGGGAAGGAGATTTAACGGTACGGTTGCCTGTAATCGGTAATGATGAGGTAACTGATCTATCCGAATATTTTAACGAAACAATTGCTAAAATCGGCGCTTCAATACAAGCGGTTGAAACAAATAGTAACGAAATGGAAGAAATCGGCGCAGAGCTTGCTTCCAATATGACGGAAACAGCCAGCGCAGTAAATGAAATCAGCGCTAACATCGACGGGGTTAAGCAGCAGACGATGACCCAAGCAACAAGTGTTACCGAAACGGCGGCTACTATCGAAGAGATTGTCCGCACGATAAAGCAGTTGAATAACAGTATCGAAACACAAGCGACAAGTGTTGCACAATCTTCTTCTTCCGTAGAAGAAATGGTAGCGAATATCGCCTCTATCGGACAGACACTCGGCAAGACCGATGACGTAATTAAAAACTTGACAAGCGCAACCGGAGACGGCAAAGCGACGCTGGTAACATCCAACACCGTCACACAGAAGATTGCAGAAGAGTCAGGCTCGCTGATGGAAGCAAGCAGCGTTATTCAACATATTGCGTCGCAGACAAACTTACTCGCGATGAATGCTGCGATTGAAGCGGCTCACGCCGGTGAGGCAGGCAAGGGCTTTGCCGTCGTTGCGGATGAAATCCGCAAACTTGCCGAAGATTCTGCAATGCAAGGAAAAACCATCACCGCAACGCTGAAAACATTATCCGGTGAAATTGAAACGCTTTCTGCATCTTCAAAAACGGTAGAAGAAAAGTTCAATGCAATTTTCACCCTTGCCGAACAGGTTAAGGAGATGAGCGCCTTACTAACTAAATCGATGAAAGAACAAGAAAACGGCAGTAAAGAAGTATTAACAGCTATCAAAAATATCAACATGGTAACGGTGGAGGTTCAAAGCGGTTCGGAAGAGATGCTGAAAGGTGGCGAGAGCGTTGCACAAGAAATGTGCAAATTAGACAATCTTAGCCGCATTATCACCGACAGTATGAACGAAATGGCCTCCGGTGCAGTGCAAATTAACAATGCGATACAAGAAGTCAATGAGATTACGCAGAAAAATAAACGGAGTATTGAAAGCTTGGCAGAGGAAGTAGGAAAATTTAAAGTCAACTAGACAATATGTTGTACCAACCGGTTTGTAAAAACGAGGATTGAGCGACAAGATGGATAATGATAGCATTACTCGTATGAGGTATTACCAAGCAACACCGAAAACCGTACTTGCCGTTGGTTACAGAAAGCAGACTGCCCCTTACTGCTTAATGGAATAACAGCCGCCTTCTTCTGCCACAAAACCTTCGCGGATGAGTCCTTCAAGCGCTTTATCGAAGAGGAGTTTTTCCGTCTGAGTATTGCCGTACAGCTCTGCATATCCTTGGTTATTGTGCGCCGTAAGAGTTCTGATTACTGCGCCGCGCGCTTGCCGTACCGACCCTTCAAATTTGGACTGTTTGGTATAATGCCTGCTTTTTCTGTTCGGATTGACGGTTTTCTTTTTTAATTCCACGCCGTAGTCCATCAGCGCGTAGTACCAAAGCCGCGGATTTTCTGTATACAGCGACGCTTCGATATGCGGGAATATTTCTTTATCGCTGATATCTGCCCTATCCTTAAAAAAGAAAAAGATAAACACCGCGCGGATATTTGTTTCGATAAATGCGTTAGGTTTATTGTAGGCAAATGTCGAAATCGCGGCAGCTGTGTAGGGACCGATACCCGAAAGCGTTTGAAGCGTTTTAGAAGTGTCGGGAACAACTCCGCCGTATTCGCTTGCAATGGTTTGGGCGCACTGGTGTAAAAAACGCGCACGGCGGTTGTACCCAAGACCTACCCATTGCTCAAGCACCTGCACGAGGGAGGCGGCCGCAAGGTCTTGCACCGTGGGGAACACTTCCAACCAGCGGTTATATTTTTCCACCACCCGTTCGGTCTGCGTTTGCTGCAGCATAAATTCGGACACAAGGATGGAATACGGATCGTTTGTCGTGCGCCACGGAAAAGACCTGCCGTGTGCAGCATAGTAATCTAAAATCGCTTTTTGAAAATCGGTGTAATCGGGATGAGGTGGTGCTTCAAGAATACTCATCTGTCTGCTTTCCGAACAATGAGCGAACGCCGTAAAAGCTCGTCTATGATAAGCCCTACAATGACATCCGGCGTATAATGCTCCGTATCGATCAGCATATCGGCAAAGGCATAATCGGTATTGTCGATATTGTACAATTCTTTGTATCGGCGGGTGTCGTCGCTGTCCCGCATCGCGGTAAACTCTTTGATATGCTCAAGGCTTCCACCCTCCCGTTGAAAAATGCGTCCCGCGCGTACTTCTTCGGAGGCATAAAGATACACTTTTAAATCCGCCTCTTTCAGCATCCAAATCGCAAGGCGGGAACCCAATACGCACGATGATTTCAACGCCTGCTCAACTTGGCGGCTATCGACAATACGGTCAAAGCTGAAATCCGTTTTCGCTTGCTCAATGACTTTTTTTAACGGCATACCCAATTCTTTTGCGAGATTCCTAAAGGTATAATTGATGCATGGAATACCCAACGTGTCGGCCAACAAAGTAGAGACCGTTGTGTTGCCGCAGCCGGAAGCACCTGAAATTGCAATGCGCAGCTCTTTTTTTGCAGGAATGGCGTAGTTGTTTTTCATCAATAGTCTCTCTCTTAGTATCCCTTATTCGATATTGTGAGCCTGCTCACGGATATTTTCCAGAGCATCCTTAGCGGAGATTACCGCCTGTCCGATTTCCGTCAGCTGATTTTTGGAGCCGATGGTGTTGATCTCCCGATTGATTTCCTGACACAGGAAATCAATTCTCCGTCCGGGAGTTTCGTTTTCTGCAATTTCTTTTTCTAAAGCCGCGATATGCGCTTTTGCCCGTATGATTTCTTCGTTGATTGTATACTTAACGAGCAGCGCCGCGACTTCCTGCATAACGCGCTGTTGATCCGGTTCACGCTCCATAAGGTCGGAAAATTTCTTTTTCAGCATTGCAGAAAAAAGCTCTTCCATTTTAGCGGCGTGCCGTTCAATCTCCGCAACCGAGCCGGAAAGTACGGCAAGCATTTTCCGTATATCGGCGGATAACGCCTTACCTTCTTCAACCCTGCACGTATTGAACTTTTCAATCAACTCATCGAGGAGGGGGATAAGGGCTTTTTGCCAAAGCCCCTCATCAAAACTTTTATCAATCTGCAGCACGCCCTCTTGCCGTAAAATCAGCTCAAGTGTGATTTGATTTTCCATTCCAAGCGCATGGGCAATATCGGCGATGGATTTATAGTAAGTCTGTGCAAGCGGTATATTGGGCAGAATAGGCTGCTCGTTGTGTACTTTCTTTAAGCGCAGATAAAAATCGACCTTGCCCCGTATAATCCGCTTGGAAAAATATGTGCGTAAAAACGGTTCAAGCCGAGCCATTGTAGAGGGAACATTGATGTTGAGATCCAAAAATCGGGAGTTATAACTTTTCAGTTCGCAGGAAATATCGGTACCGTTCACAACGCCGTCAAGATAGGCATAACTCGTCATGCTTTTCATACGTGTGCCTTTGCGAGTAAGTCGTTATAAACGGCGCGGCCGAGCTTCCAATTGTCGCCTGCCCCAACGGTGATGAACAAATCGTTCGGGCGCAGCTCGTGTTCTACAAAATCCTTTGCATCCATAATCTCTTCAAAATAATGAATTCGTTTATGCCGCTTTTTCATTTGTTCGTACAAAGTCCTGCCGTTTGTCGAACCGTTGTATTTTTCCCGTGCGGAAGCGTATATCTTATGCAGGATAACCGTATCGGCGTAGGAAAAAGCATTTGCAAATTCCGGAAGCAGCGCTGCGGTGCGCGAATAGGTATGCGACATAAAGTCCGCGATGATGCGCCGTTTGGGATAAAACTCGTGGATGCCCTTGAGCGTTTTATAAATTGCGGTGGGGTGGTGTCCGTAATCGTCCATAAACAGGATGCCGTTTACTTCGCCTAAAATTTCGCTGCGCCGTTTTGCCCCCTTAAATGAAGCAAGACTGTTTCTGATTGCGGTGAGATCGGCGGCGGTAACCTCATTTCGCTCCTGTTTGATAAGCCCGATTACCAGCGCGATTGCGGCAGTTGCATTGAGGACGCTGTGCTCTCCCGGAATACCGATGCGGAATTCTCCGCCGAAGCCGCGCAGAGAAAAGACCGACTGCCCGTTTTTGATACCGAGAGTTTTAATCCCGTAGTCGCCGTGCGCTGTTTTGCCGTAAGGGGTTAAGACAAGATCGGGACGGGAAGAAAACGTGAGCTTTGCTGCCTCCCGCGCTCCTGCATCGTCTGAGCAATAAATCAATTCGTTGAACTGAGGCAGGCGGTCGATGTACTGTAAGAAGGCAGTCAATATGTCTTCGTATTGAGGATAGTAATCTTGATGATCGCTTTCGATGCTGGTAAGTACGATTTTTTGAGGATGAAAAAACAAAAAGTTGCGTTTATATTCGCAGGTTTCGGCGACAAAATACTTTGAACCGTTGATAACCGTGCATCCGCCGCCGAAGTTGGACACGGCGCTCCCCGCCAATACTGAGGCGCTCAAGTTTAAATCCTTTAACAACGTTCCTGCAATACCGGTAGTTGTCGTTTTGCCGTGCACGCCTGCGATACCTGCCGAATAACTGTGTTGAGAAAAAGCGCCCAACGCTTCGGGATAGCTCATACGCGGGATATTTTTTTCCACAGCGGCATATAGCTCAGGGTTTTTGTCAGGCGCGTACGCCGTTGAATATATGATAAGCTTGGTGGAAGCGGGAATGTTTGAAGGCGCAAAAGGAGTGCTGACCGGTATGTTCAGCTTACGCAGCAACGCATCGGTATAAAATTCATCGCTGACATCACTGCCGCTCAGAATCGCGCCCCGCGAAACAAGCAGCTCCGCTAAGGCCGCCATGCCGGTTCCTTTAATACCGATCATGTGTATATGATAACCGGAGAGATTTTCCGGCAAACGGGTTGTAATCATAGGCGCTATAGTAAATCAAAATTGCATTTTAAACAAGAATATAAATTGCAAGAGGTATTGACCAAAAGCGCCGTGTAACAGTTTTCTTAAATGCTTGACAAGAGCATTTTCAACGTGTAGGCTATAAAACAAAGTTGGTGTTACTATTCTAAAGGAAGATACCGTTTATCGATACACGACGGAGCTTCCCTCAAAATTTTATCAATAAGGATGCATTATGAAAAACGCAGTGATTAAAGGGGCGAGCTATACGTTAGCGCACAGCCCCGATCTGTTAAAACGGAACGGTTCAACTCAGACCGCAGCGATTGCAAAAGATCCTGCCGATCCCTATATTGCCGCAATTCCGTCTCATTTAAGAACCTTTGAGCAGGCTGTGCAATATCCGCCCAATCAGGTGTATATCGGAAATAAAAAGCCTGAAGATTTGCCCGGCATCCCCGAGCCGTGGTTTAAGTGCACCGAGAAAGCCGACCGCTTTGGGCCGTTCGGCGAAATTGCAACGCAAAAAGAACTTTACATCTTGATGAAGTATGCCGATGTCTTTGAACTGGTATACTTAACCGAAGAATTTACTGCCGAAGCGGCAACGATTATTCAAAATCATCCGCTCATGAAGGATAAGGCGATTGCGTTGGGAGAAGCCCATTCCAAGGCCGATATCGAAAAATTGGTGCAATCGCATACGGCGGAAGGCTTGTACGACAATGACGTGCTGGTCGGCTGTGTCAAGCAAGCGCACGACACCGACCCGAACTTGAGCGCCCATACGATGCTCGAAAACCTTGTTACCAAGGGAAGCGGTATTTTAACCGCGTGGCACCTCGCAGAACTTGAAGGTATCAATGCAGCGGACATCGATTATATTATCGAGTGTTCCGAGGAAGCTGCGGGCGATGTAAACCAGCGCGGAGGCGGCAACATCGCAAAGTCCGTCGGCGAAAAAGCGGGATGCGTTCATGCAACCGGCTGCGATATCCGCGGGTTCTGCGCAGCGCCGGTACACGCATTGGTGAATGCCGCTGCGCTCGTGCGGTCGGGTATCTTTAAAACCGTTATGGTTGTCGCCGGAGGTTCCGTGCCCAAGCTCGGTATGAACGGTAAGGATCACGTTAAAAAAGAGATGCCGCTCCTTGAAGATATGGTGGGCGGTTTCGCCGTTTTAATTACGGAAGACGACGGCGTAAACCCCATTATCAATACCGATGTGATCGGTAAACATACGATTTCTTCCGGTTCTTCTCCGCAGGCGGTTATGACAGCGCTCATCTATGATCCGCTCAACGCAGCTGGGATGAAGATTACCGATGTCGAAAAGTTCGCTGCGGAGTTGCAGAACCACGAGATCACCGCCCCTGCGGGCGCCGGAAATGTGCCGGAAGCAAACACAAAGATGATCGCGGCGCTTGCGGTTATGAAAGGACAGCTCGAACGCGCAAAAATTGCAGAATTTGTAAAGCAATACGGCGTGGAAGGATTCGCACCTACACAGGGACACATTCCCTCCGGTGTTCCCTTTATCGGCCATGCACGGCGAGATATGCTCGCAGGCAGTCTGCACCGTGCGATGATTATCGGAAAGGGCAGCTTGTTCCTCGGCCGTTTGACAAACCTTTTTGACGGTTTAAGCCTTTTAATCGAGGCGAACAACGGCAAGGAAAGTTCCGGTGCTGCGGGCGGCGCCGGTGAAGCGGAAATTAAAAAGATTGTAGCCGATGCTATGCGCGATGTCGCTGCCCGTATTTTAGCGGAGGACGGAGCAAAATGAGCAGTACAAAACAACAACTGGCCGATGCCTTCAGCCTGATGGCGAAGGGACTGGAAACCGGCGCCTTTGCGGAAGCCTTTCCGGTCGGCTTAACCGTCCCCGGCAGCGAGCACGGAGAAGCGGAGCTTATCCGCGCGGCAAAGCTGGCAGCCCATGCCAATCCCGGATTGGATATTGTGCTGATCGGCGGCCCGAAAACCGAGGGGTTCCGCTGGTATGAAGCGCCGACGCTGGAAGACGCGCATCATAAAATGGAAGAATTGTTTAAAACGGGCGAAATAAAAGCCGCGGTGACGATGCACTACACTTTCCCACTCGGCGTTACGACAATCGGAAAGGTAGTAACGCCCGGCTTCGGCAAAGAGATGTTTATTGCGTCCACTACCGGCGCTTCCGATGCCGACCGGTATAAGGCAATGCTGTTAAACACCTTTGCAGGGATTGCCGTTGCAAAGGCAAACGGCGTTGAAAATCCGACGGTCGGGCTTTTAAACATCGACGGCGTTGCGACAATTGAAAAAGCATTGCTAAAACTGCAAAAAGCGGGCTATCCGATACGCTTCACCGAATCGCACCGCGCCGACGGCGGGGTACGCATGCGTGGAAACGATTTGCTGCAAGGCACGCCCGATGTGATGGTCTGCGATACCTTAACCGGCAATGTGTTGATGAAGCTGTTCAGCTCTTTCTTAACGGGGGGGAGCTACGAAGCCTCCGGTTCCGGTTACGGCCCCTGCGCCGGTAAAGATATGACCGATGTTGTCGCGATTGTTTCCCGCGCATCGGGCGCTCCGGTTATCGCCGCAGCCTTGGCGTATTCTGCGCGCAGCGCGCAGGCAAACCTACAAGCGCTGTGCCGTGCCGAGATACAAGCCGCCGAAAAAGCGGGGCTGCAAGCCATACTCGACTCGTTCGGCGCCGTAAAAGAAGCAAGCGCGGAGACAGTCGCGGCGCCGCCTAAAAAAGCTGTTACGGAAGAAATCCACGGCATCGACGTTATCGATATAGAAAATGCCTGCAAGACGCTCTGGAAAGAGAACATCTATGCGGAAGCGGGTATGGGCTGTACCGGCCCCGTCATCCTGCTCGCCGGCGAAGACGCCGAACAAGCCCGTAAGATTTTAACCGCAGCGAACTATATCTAAAAAGAATTACTGTAGGAGACCTCTAAAAACTGCAAGTGCCGCGGCTTGTTTTATAAGGAAATTCATTTCCTTGTCTGCTGCGGCCTGCAAAGCAAGTTTTTAGAGGTCTTCCTTAAACATCTATATTATTATAAAGAGAAGCTATCTGATATGCTTCGTAGAATGAACAGTTTTAACGTACAGCGCACAAAAATACTTTATAAACGGACGACATAACACTGCATACGACAGGAGATGCCCATGAACTACATTGCGTTTTTCAGTTTTGTATTTTTTACATCGATTACTCCGGGGCCGAATAATATTTCAGCAATGATGTATTCGAGTAAATACGGATTTCGTAAAGGAGTTCTCTTTGTTTTCGGCTGTTTGATCGGCTTTCTGTGCCTTATGTTGTGTTGCGCTGTTTTTTCTTCTATTCTCTATGAAACAATTCCTGCAATTAAACCCTTCTTCTTAACGGTGGGAGCGCTGTATATGATTTATCTTGCATGGATTGTATGGAGAAATAAACCGCATAGCGGAAAAACGCCGATGAAGAGTACGCATATCGTATTACATGGGGCATTGCAGCAGTTTATCAATATTAAAGTTATTATCTATGCTATCACTGTATGGACTACCTTTATTTTACCGCATTATAACACATTGAGTGCGCTTATCGGATGGTATATCTTTCTATCATGCTTCGGTCCAATATGCGCGTTCTGTTGGGTGATAGTAGGTACATCATTCGACAAACTTTTGGGTAAGTACGGCATCGTAGTCAACGCCGTTATGGTGCTCGGCTTATTATATTGTGCCGCAGCCATGGTGTTCGATATATTTCGGTAAGGATTAGCTATTGTATATATTTTGAAAATAATCGGCTGATATATATGCAATCATACGCTGTACGGTGGGAGAACAATTTATCGGTTGTAAATGAACATTGGGATGCATGTTTCTAAACACTCTAAAAACTTCATCGGCGAATGCTTGACCTATTTCAGTTACCCCTTGAAAATCCAAAACAACTTCTAAAAATTTATCAAATCTTGTAATAAGTCTTTTTGCTTGTGAACGGGATAGTAGTAGTTCGCCTTCATATTCCATAAGTTTTACCGGTATACGGGTTTTATAAAAACCGGGCTGTTTATCCGGGTCTGCATACTCATTAAAAACATCCGAAATATTTAAATGTGAGTTTTTTGCTATTACCATCGAAACCGCAGTACCTGATACGGAATCAGGATTTTCAAGCAGCCAGTCATTTTCATGATGACCACTAAAAAATAATCCGCCGGATAAGATCATAAACTTATCACATAGACGGGAACTAAAAAAAATACCTTCACCGCTGTGTCTTTCAGGATCCGATGTAAATTTTCCCTTTGCAAGTTCCAAAATAGCATATTTCGGATCTTCAAGACCGAGGGCTTTTTGAATTTTATTAAAGATACCGACTCCGTTATCACGAATCAAGATTGCAATATTTAAAGCGTTTAAGTCTACTTCCACATTCATTATATCTGCGTTTGAGTGATCAATAACATTATTCACCATTTCGGTAAAGCAATATTGAACAATTCGTTGAACATTTTCTTGTACATCAGATAAAAGAGGCAAAATATCCTTTCGTAAAATTATATCTTCTTCGAGCTTATCTTTAAGTTTATATGTAAAAGAATATTTCTTTGTAACCAAAGAATAATCAGGGTATCGGCCTTTTCTGTTCATTTCAATAATATTTTCTAAAATAAGCTGATTTAAAAACTTTGCTACCGTCGGTTTTGATATACCGAAATGATTCATAGTAAAAGTAACAATATCGTTTTTATGAGAAGGTAGTTGCTCTATTATAAAAGTTTGTATAGCTTTTTCTATCTCTTTAGTAAACTTCATATTCAATATTCACCTCTAATAGCAAATATAAATCGTTTTTTAATAAATGTAAACTATTGACATACCCAAAAAAGTACGCCTACTCATTTCACCCTGATCCTATAATCACAGGCTAATTCGGTAAGCAACGCAGCTCAGCCGTTGTGCCTCATTCCTACGATATAGGTTCACTTTACTCGCTTTTGACGGTAGCGGTTATCTTCCTTCTGTGCAAAATTTTTTCAGAAACAGGATAAACGCATCAGACAGCTAAAAACATATCGCAAAATAAGCGGCTGGAGCAGCATTTGAACCGCACAGCGGTGAAATTCTGCTGATACAGCCGCTTATTTTGCGGGGTAATACACCAAACTGTCTGATGCGTTTACCCTGTTGAAGCTCGCTTGACCTTTTAATAAAATAAACTTATTATTACTGCTATGGGTTTCCTGACGAGTCAACAGGTTAATAGGTATTACGATTTTTTCCAAAAAGCGGAAATAACTTTTACAAAAGAAGTTATTCAAGCAATGAATCTTAATGCGCAGCAATCATCAATACGCTGTGTTGGCGCCGAAGGAGGACCGTGGCCGTGCGTCATCAACTCTTCTTCGATGATAGGAGCAAAGGTAATCGTACCGCAGCATTGCGGAATATATGAAAAAATATGCGAAGGTTCTACGGCGGTTTCTCTGTGGTTTTCCTTTTCTCAAACAAATGGGAAAAGTGATCTTTCGTTCTTTGTTTCAGGGAAAGTGGTAAGCTGCACACCATATACGGTAACCCCCGATTTACTCCTGCTTAATATCGAATATACACAACGCGCTCCCGACGACTTAATTGAAAAGCTGGGGCTCCTTGTCGATGCAAAAGCAAATACAACTAAGCGCGGAGATGAACGTATCGAGTTAAACGCGGAGGCGATGCGGAAACTGTCGCTGACAAAAAAAGAAACAATTGTTTACATCGAAAACATTCCTAGGCGTTGCATCGTGCGAGATATTTCGTTTTCCGGCGCAAAGTTTATTATGGCAGGGATTGCTCCGTTTCTGCTCAATAAAGACTGTGTGCTGAAGTTCGACTTTGATGATCCTACCGTCATTGTCGGATTGCGCGGTAAAATTATCAGAGCAGAGTTGGTAGAAAAACGGAAAGACCTGATTGCAGTTGCGATGACGTATACTCCCTCGACGGTGCCGCTTGCTTATAAAATACGATTAACTCAATACTTTAACCAACAACGTAAAACCTATCTCTAATGAGGTTTATCAGTACAAACAAACCGTCGTAACCCAATAGGATCAATACAAATGGAAAACTCCGATAAGCAACTCATTTATATCAAAGTGCCTGATGAATATGCTTTAGCGGCAAAAATTCCCGGCTTTGATTCATCGATACCGCTTCCGCTCCTTCTAACGGATGAAGAGGAAAAGTTTACGGCGGGAAGTATTTCCGAAGAGATGATTTTAGCCGGTATGCTGAATGTATTTGCATACGAAAGGGATAATCAGCACATTGCATACTATCGGGATATTTTTAAGGAATTACGTCCGAATATCCTCGAAGAAATGACCAATGCTGCAATTCTAAAGATAAAAAATGCCGATTTTGACTTAGCTGAACAGCTGTTGTTTGCACTTGAAGGTCTATTCCCCGAACACATGCAGACAAAATTGAACGTTGCCCTACTGATGGATGAACGCTCCCGTTTCTACGAACAAGCGGGTGCAGAGGATTATGCCGAATACTATACCGATAAGGCTTTTCAAGCATATAAAGAAGTGTTGGCTGCCGAACCGCCGTTACCTGACGCCTTTTTTAATGCAGGCTTTTTCTTTATCCGTCAGAAAAACTTTCCCAAGGCAAAAAGCGTATTGGAAACGTACCTGCATATTGAAACGGCGCAGGATGAATTAACGGCACATCGCAAAAAAAAGGCTTCCGAACTCATTGAATGGATAGAAACACAAGCGCTTGACGATGAGCTTTTTAAGGGAGCTTTTGATTTTATACAGATGGGAGAAGAAGAAAAGGCGCTGGAAAAAATACGGGAGTTTTTAGAGCATCACCCTAAGGTATGGAATGCGTGGTTTTTGCTCGGCTGGGCGCTGCGCCGTCAAGAGCGATGGAAGGACGCTTCGGAAGCATTCCTTCATTGTCTGGAGCTTGGGAAAAAGACTCCAAAGGAATTGGCAGTTGCCTATTGCGATATTTGCAATGAGCTTGCCATCTGTTTAATGGAGCTTGATCAATTTGACGAAAGCCGCCGTTGGCTGATGAGCGCACTTGAGCAAGAGCCGGAGAATATCAAGATTATTTCAAATTTAGGAACTATTTCGTTAAAAGAAGGAAGGACTGAAGAAGCAAAAGCATTTTTTAGAACGGTTCTTGATATTTATCCCGAAGATACGCTCGCCGTTGAAATCTTAAAAAAATTGGAAAATACATAAAGGATACAATACGGAGTATACTATGAATATAGCTATTATTTATGGCGGAAGATCGGGTGAGCATGAGGTGTCGCTTGTTTCCGCTTCTTTTGTTGTTCGTGCTATCGACAACGAACATACCGTACATTTAATCGGTATTACCAAAAACGGTGAATGGTATTTGCAGCCTGACTCACTTTTAGAACGTATTCGTAAGGATACGTCCGCAGTCTTAACGATAGAGCGCAATAAGGCAGCACGTGTTGCCGTTATCCCGGGCGGAGGCACTACATCCGGCTTATCAGTAAACGGCAAACCGATTGCTACGGATGTTGTTTTTCCGGTATTACACGGCAGTTTTGGAGAGGACGGCACCATTCAAGGTTTATTTGAAATGGCTGACCTTCCATATATCGGCGGCGGCGTGCTTGCAAGCAGCGCTGCGATGGACAAAGAAAAGACAAAGATAATCTGGCAGCATGAGCAGTTGCCGATCGTGCCGTTTTTATGTGTAAGAAAATTCCAATGGGATAACCCGAAAGAACGCGAAAGCATTATCACTCAGGCAGAAAAAGAATTGGAATACCCGCTGTTTGTAAAACCGTGCAGGGTAGGCAGTTCCGTCGGCGCCGGTAAAGCAGCCAACCGTACCGAGCTGCTGCAAAAAATGCAGGAAGCCTTTCTCTGGGACAGCAAGGTGCTGATCGAAGCGTGTATTGCCGCGCGCGAAATCGAATGTTCCGTAACCGGCAATGATGAATGCGTAGTCTATACGCCGGGAGAAATTATTCCTTCCCACGAATTTTACGATTATGATGCAAAGTATATTGATCCCAACGGAGCGCAGCTGAAAATTCCTGCCGACATCGACGACGAACAGCGCCGTGAAATCCGCAGTATTGCAGGCAAAGCCTACCGAGCGCTTGATTTAAGCGGCTTAGCGCGGGTCGATTTTTTTATCGACAAAAAAACAAAGAAAATTTATTTGAACGAGGTAAACACCATCCCGGGCTTTACCGCCATTTCGATGTTCCCCAAGATGTGTGAAGCATCAGGCATGCCATATCGGGAACTCATCATGCATTTATTTGATCTTGCCATTGAACGATTTACTTCTTCGCGACAAATTAGGACGGATTGGAAGTAATCGCGAACGTATCCACGTTTCAAAAGGCATATAATAAACCGCGATAGAGAAGCCGCGTAAAACAGCCGACGGCTTCTCTTTAGTAAAATTGCCGGACATCTCTAAAAACTTAGGGAAGTGCTGATTAAAGCGAGAAGCGCATTTAATCAGCACTTCCCCTTGTCTTTAATTGCCTATTTGCTATGAGCACGTCCGATAATGATCTTTTGTTGACTTTCGAGACTCTGTTGAGGCCGCAGGTAAATTCTTGTCATAAAGATGACAAAGAACACTGCCGCAACAACAATTCCGACCGCATACGAAATCGTAATTCCCTGCATACCGAGCCGAACCAGATTGAAACACTCCGGTGCATACATCAGGTAGGTAACGGAAACAGCCGACATAAAAGTTGCGGGGATAACCGCAATCCAGCAGCGGTTCCGATTGGAATAGTTTGTTGCAAGATAAGCGCCGCCTGTCCATAAGACAATCATCGCAAGCGTTTGATTTGACCACGAGAAATAGCGCCATACAACACTGTAATTGATAAGCGAAATACAGTACCCAACCAGCAGTAACGGTACGGCAACAGAAAGTCGAGTCTTTAGATTCTTTTCATCAAGTTTAAACCAGTCAAAGACAATCATACGAGCGCTGCGGAACGCGGTATCACCCGAAGTAATGGGACATGCGATAACACCGATCATTGCGATAGCGCCGCCGACCGTTCCAAGTAAGCCGGTACAAATGGCGTAAACCGATTTTGAATTTCCGCCGCCGATATCGAGGAGCGCTTTAAGACCGGTACCTGAGCCATCTTTATTCCAAAAGAAAGCGATTGCCGCCGATGCCCATACCATTGCGATAATACCTTCGGCAACCATTGCACCGTAGAAAACCCAACGGCCTTCTTTTTCATTTTTTAACGTACGCGAAACAATCGGAGACTGCGTTGCGTGGAAACCGGAGATGGCGCCGCATGCTACCGTGATAAACATTAACGGCCAAATAGGACGCTGATGTGCGCTCGGATACAAGTTTTCGAGCGTCAATTCCATCATTGGACGAGTTCCGCTGTTCAGTATTGTCGCAACCGAAACACCGACAGCCATTAAAATAAGGAAAATACCGAAAATCGGATAGAACCGCGCAATAACCTTATCAACCGGCAGGAGAGTCGCAAGGAAATAGTATACAAGAATGATAATTGTCCATACTTTTACATTGAGCCATTCGGGCGTCAGCAGCGCAAGCAGACCTGCCGGACCTACCATAAATACGACACCGACCATAACAAGCAACACTAAACCGAATACGCGCATAATATTCTGCATCGTATGACCTAAGTATTTACCGGTAATTTCGG
This sequence comes from Treponema sp. OMZ 805, assembly GCF_050937395.1. Classification (NCBI taxonomy): domain Bacteria; kingdom Pseudomonadati; phylum Spirochaetota; class Spirochaetia; order Treponematales; family Treponemataceae; genus Treponema; species Treponema sp. OMZ 805. The sequence goes on from NZ_JACCLP010000005.1 coordinate 30,193, forward strand.
TAATACTGGCGCCGTCATTCCGCACCGACAACATACCGGCAAGATAATCGTGGACACCTCCGGCAAGCAGCGTTCCGCCGACAATCCAGAGATAGACACTTGGCCCCCATAAAGCGCCGGAAATTGCACCGAAGATCGGCCCTAAACCGGCGATATTCAAAAGCTGGATTAAAAAAGCTTTCGGCTTTGAGATCGGAACATAGTCTATTCCGTCAGGATTAGCCATAGCAGGCGTCCGATTTGCTTCATTCGGAGCAAAAACTTTTTCTACAAACGTACCGTACACCAAGTAACCGACAATGAGCGCTGCGACACACAGCAAAAACGTTACCATAAAAAGTACCTCCTGTGAATTGGATTTATGAATGACCCCTTAGCTTGCATTACTATTGAATCATTACACATAAAGTATAAATCCGTTTTTTACGTTTGTAAATAAAAAATAGAATTTTATATCTCTACCAAAAGTATGATGCTAAGAATATCAAAAAAAATACTCTGATGCGTTTACCTTCCTTTTGTGCGAAGTTTTTTTTAAATTTCGCACATTTTTCCAGCAAACGAGTAAACGCATCAGGCAGAATAGATACAAATCGTGGAAAAACTAAGACTGTGAGACCATTTGAATCGCGAAGAGATTCAACTCTGGTCGAATAGTCTTAATTTTTCCGCGGGGTTTCTAAAAAAATCTCTGATGCGTTTACCCAGTTTTGCTATAGTTGTTCACCGGAGCGGATTTTTTCTTCAAAGCGTTCCAGCTCTTTGCCTTTGAGTCCGCTTTCTTCGCCTTGCAGCAGATTGCGCACGGCTTCCAGTTCGGCGCCGGAAAGATGCACACCGGTTAAGCTATGCTTTTCGAACGATCTTGTTGCAAGCGGCGCCACGTTCCGGCAAATCTCCAGCAGTACAAAGGCGTAATCGCGGATTTCCTTTTGAGCATGGCTGTCGCAACGGAGTTTTAAGAAGTGAAAGAGATTGTGTAAATCGATTTGCCAATACATTTCCGTATAGGCAGATAGGGGCAAATTGATGCGAGCAAGTTCCCGCGCCAGTTTTGTATCAATGAGTGCACGGTATTCACGGTAGGCGCTCTCTTGCTGCGTGTGCAGAGTGTCCCGTATCTGCGTCCGTATCTCAAGCGGCGCCGGTTCGCTCATACGTCCCTGCCGGTTATCCGTACTTTGGAATGCGATATCCTCGGATGCGGGTAAATAGCATTCGTCCCGCATAATCGAATACCGCCCTGAAATTTCGTTAAGACGCGCCGTCCGGTGCCGCACCCATTGCCGCGCGACAAAAATCGGCATCTTTATATGGAAGGTCAGCACGACCTGTTCAAACGGGGACGTATGCTGATGCCGTAGTAGGTAATCGATCAGCCCCGCATCTTCGCGAACGCTTTTTGTGCCCTCTCCATACGACACCCGCGCGGCCTGTACGATGCGCGCGTCTCCTCCGAGATAATCAACCAAGCGGACAAAGCCTTTGTCCAACACCTTATATTCTTTATCAAGAATTTCTTCCGCCGTGGGAACAATACAATGAGCCATAGTCTATGTATCGGTACTTTTCCGTTGCATAGTTAATTGATCCCATCAAGCGGCAAGTGTCCCTGCGGTTTAAAATCGCCGAGCAATGCTCCGAAGCCTGCGGTAAACGAAACCGGCGCATAGCTGTAAAGAGCAAGCGCGGTTGGAATTTCCGGAATACCCGACAAGAATACCGGCGAGAGGCAGGAAAAAATGATATACCGTTTGTTAGGATAGGTCTTATAGAGCCGCTGCAAGACTTGGAGTGATGAATCGTTTGCAAGACAGAAAATGACGGTATCGCTTGCGGCGGTTTTTGAAAAAATGTTGTCCGCCAGATTGCTGGTTCGGGCAGCAGGGAATCGTTTTAAACCGGCCTGTAAAAAAGCGGAATATGAACCGGCAAGCAATATCTTTTCTCCCGGTTTTATTGTATACGGAATGTATTTACCGCGGACAACGGTAACTGCCCGTGCTGCAAGTGAAAGAAAAAATGCCTGTCCTTCGGCATCGGGCAGCTTTTCGGGAATAGCATATATGTCGGGATACAGCGGTACTGCATTGCCGCTTTTAAAATACCGAAGTTTTGTTTCGATTATCCTACGCGCCGCATCCTTAACCCGCAACCTGAATGCTTCATTGGTTTGCATCCGCTGTAAATTTTCCGTCCAAAATGCATCATAAAGGCGAGGCGTAGTAGACGATTCGATGATATCGTTTCCCGCCTCAAGCGCGAGCTGAACCGCCTTGGCAACCGTACCGGCATAGCGGATTGCGCCGTGCATCATCATATCATCGGTGATAACCAAACCTTTAAATCCGAGCTGCCCGCGCAGTACGGTTTGCAGTAAATACTGAGAGAACGAAGCGGGCTCTCCGTGTTCGGATACGGCGGGAAAGTGTAAGTGTCCGGTCATAATCGCCGGTACATCCGCTTCGATGAGATATTGAAACGGCACCAACTCGCGGTTATAGAAGGTCTCTTTGGAAATGGCGATGCTCGGCAGCTTTCCGTGGCTGTCAAGCGCCGTGTCCCCGTGTCCGGGGAAATGCTTAGCAGTGGTCAGTACGCCTGCTTTTTTACTCCCCTGCATAAAGGCACGGGCTAAAATCCCCGCAGCCTCCGGCGATTGCCCGAAGGAACGCGGCCCTATAATGGAAGATTCATGGTTGGTATAGAGGTCTACCGTCGGCGCAAAATTGAGATTGATCCCAAGCGCCGAAAGCTCACGGGCTATATAAAAGCCCTCGTAGTAAGCATCTATCGGATAGCCGGAGGCGCCGATAGCGAGGTTGCCGGGTGTTTCCGATGTGCGTCCCTTAACATGCCGTATCCAGCCCCCTTCCTGATCGGTTGCAACAAAGAGCGGGATACGGAAGCGGGTGCTGTTGGCTTTTTTTTGTAAAAGGCTAACCGCTTTTGCCAGTTCAATACTGTCCTCGGTATTCCAGCCGAATATCTTGATGCTGCCGAGGCTCCGCTCGGTAATCCAGCTCATTAAAAGGTCGGTCGGCGCCTGCCCCGCCCATCCGAACATGAATGTTTGGGATAATAGCTCTTCGTCGGTCATTGCCTCCGTAATCCGGCCGGCAAGCTCCGCGGCAGGTACGGCATCATAAAAATCGGGCAGGGTTTTAAGTGCAGCAGTTTGAGCTTGAGCATTCAGTTGTGTCTTGAGCTGCGGTAAGATCAGCAGTGCGACGCCGAATAAGACGGCGGCAAAAAAATATTTACGACGCAAAGCGGTTAACTATGGAGATTTTCGATATAGGCTGCAGCGGTATGGGCGGCAATAGCGCCGTCGGAAACTGCGGTAACCACCTGCCGGAAAGACTTCGCGCGCACATCGCCCGCCGCGTAGAGTCCTTCGATAGAAGTACGCATATCCTCATCGGTAACGATATAGCCCGTTGCATCTTTCGTTGCGTCGGGAAATAGCTCCGTTTTAGGATTCATACCGACAAAAAAGAAAACTGCATCACAGACAAGTTCCCGCTCTTCCTGCGTTTTTACGTTCCGCAGTACAACGGCGGTTACCTTATCGGTTCCCTTTATTTCCGTAACGGTCGTATCGAATACCGCCGTTATATGAGGATTGTTCAATGTTCGGGTAACGAGCGCCTTTTGCGCGCGGAAGGTATCGCGGCGGTGTACCATCGTAACTGTATCAGTCAAATTGGCAAGAAAGAGCGCTTCATCACAAGCGGCATCCCCTCCACCGACCACAACGATATGCTTATTTCTAAAGAAGGGACCGTCGCAGGTAGCGCAGTACGAAACGCCTTTACCTTGCAGCTCTTTTTCGCCCTTTACGCCAAGGCTGCGGTGCTCTGCTCCCGTCGCAAGAATAACTGCAAGCGTCGTGTAGGTTTTATCCGTGGTTTGTACGGTAAAGGTTTTATCTCCGTTTTTTGTAACAGCTTCTACCTTATCGGAAGCAAATTCGGCGCCGAAGCCTGCCGCCTGTTTACGCATATTTTCAGCAAATTCAAAGCCGTTTATCGGTTCGGCATATCCGGGATAATTTTCAAGCGAATCGATTAAAACAACCTGTCCGCCCGGCGCTTTTTCTTCCAGTACCAATACTTTTAAGTTTGCTCGGCACGCATATTGCGCCGCAGCCATACCCGCCGCGCCTGCGCCGATAACGATAATATCATAATTTGTATTCATTATCATAATGTACGAAAAAAGCTCTCCTTGGTCAATTGAAGGGGGCATGGCAACCAAAATTTCGTACGAAAGACAATGCGCAATCTTGCAGAAAAAGCGGTAAAATAGTACACTCGTGCCTACATCTGTGATTCGGAGGTTTTATTATGCGGTTTGTTCAAATAATGAAAGACAAAGCGAAAGAATATCACAATCGCTTGGTTTTGCCTGAGGCGACGGAAGAGCGTACTTTACGTGCAGCTCGTATACTTGTCGATCAACAAATTCCAGCCGAGTTGTTTTTAATCGGAAAAACATCAGAGATTAAAGAAGCCTGCAAAAAGTTAGGCGTATTGACCGATGGGTTTACTATTGTCGATCCGGAGCATTCCGAATGGACGGAAGATTTTGCCGTAGCGTTATACGAAAAACGGAAAGCTAAAGGAATGACACCGGAGGAAGCAAAAAAAGAGATGCACGAGCCTTTACGGTTTGCCGCGATGATGCTGGCACAAGATAAAGCTGATGCGATGGTTGCCGGTGCGGAAAACACAACAGCAAACGTATTGCGCGCGGGGCTTACTATCGTCGGTGTAAAGAAAGGCGTTAGAACCGCTTCTTCCTGCTTTATTGTAGATACCAAAAGTACCGAATGGGGGACGAACGGTGTATTGATTTTCTCGGATTCTGCGGTTATTCCCAATCCTACTGCCGAACAGTTAGCGGATATTGCAACTGCGGCAGCCGAAAGTTATCGTGCTTTTGTCGGGCATGAACCTGTCGTTGCACTCCTTTCGTATTCGACAAAAGGATCCGGCGGGGATAAAGATGAGAGCCTTATCAAAGTACGCGAAGCCGTTAAATTGCTGGATGAACGAAAAGTGAATTTCTGTTATGACGGTGAACTCCAGCTTGATGCCGCGCTCATACCGGAAGTAACCGATAGAAAAGCGCCAGGAAGCCCTATCCGCGATAAGGTAAATACGTTGATATTCCCCGAGCTTAATTCGGGAAATATCGGGTATAAGTTAGTACAGCGCTTCGCAAAAGCCGATGCTTACGGACCTTTTATGCAGGGGTTTGCAAAACCGTTATCGGATTTGTCTCGAGGCTGTTCAACCGAAGATATTGTCGTAACGGCAGTTGTAACACTCGTACAGGCCGGTAAAAAATAAAACTGCGTTGTTCCCGTTCATTTATACGGAGCGTTTACCACCCCGACACTCTGCGTCGGGGTATGTTTCATTTTAAGAGAATGCCCCCATATCAGACAGCTCCATCAATATCGCAATTAAAATTCGTTATCAAAAATAGGTGATTCGAATAGAGTGTTTAACTCCCGTTCGGAATATCGTTTGGAATTTAAAAAATTTTCTTTTACCAGTTCTCGTGTTTCCTTATCTAAAACCAACCTCTTTTCATCCCGTAGATAAACTACCAAATCTTCAAATACCGATAATGGAAGCCACGGGAAGGCAATATCAAAAATATTATACCATGCATAGTATTGCTTCACATTTTCATCGGTTAACAACGCCCCCTGATCTTTTAACCGATCGCGGGTTACGGGGTGAATAGTAAACACCTTTTCATTTAATAGATTACAATAATCCTCGGCAGAGAAGAAAGCTCCGGTTTTTCTAATCAATTCGGTTTTTTCAACAGAGGGTACATCAGCTAATATAGAAGCTGTTACAAAATTAAGCCCATCATGGCTGATTTTGCTTAGTTCCTTACCTTCGCTTTCTGCCAAAGTAAGGCTTTCCTTTAACAGTCCTTTTTCCAAAAGCGGCTTTAAAATATCTATGGCTTCCATGTATTTAGTATAACCGAAAGAGCAAGAAAAGACCAGCCTATCTTCTTTTTGCGCACAATTTTTTTAAATTTTATGCTTTTTAAGAAAGACGGATAACCATACTATAATCTCCCTAAAGGACAGTTGTTTAACGCGGAGAAATATAAAAGTGCGTCCGATTCAGTCGCCCTGATATTCACCGAAGGGCATCAGCTTTTAACAACCAGCGATAAAACTCCATGCCGCTGACGGGTTTGTCGGGTTCAAAGTTTTTACCGTCTACGAGCGGTACAACATCTTCTTCTACCGTACCGATGATAGCATCAAAATAAACACCGTCCATCAAAACATCGGGAATAGGCAGCCGTCGTCTGCTGGTGTAATAGCGTGTATATTTCTTTAAGCGAAGTTCATCATTGCCTACAATTAAATGCCATAAAAACAGTGCGGCATCTTTTTTCGACGCAAAATCTTTGAGAACATCACATTCCGGATTGTACCATCCATCTTTTTGCAGATATTCGGCAAGGAGCGGCGGTTTCCATTCTGCGGTACCGGTTATAAAATCCAGTGCGTTCGTAGAATCTTGCGTAAGGGTTGCCATTTCTATTAATGAAAGTTGAGGCGCTTGCAATATCTTTTCAGAAGATTTCCGAATGGATGCCCCGTCTATCGTATAAAGCTGTAAACTCTGCTCGCGCTGTTTACTGTAGAGCCGCTGATATTCTTCAGGTAAAAATAAAAGCGAAGCGTCAAAGGCTGCGAGGGCATTCCGATAGTCTTTTACCGCGAAATAAAGCCCTCCGAGTTCTGCTTTCAGCCGGTAATACGTCGGATTTTGTATAAGCCGCTCTTCCAAATATGCTCTCCGCTTTTCCTGATCGGAAATGATCCGTGCCGAAACTAATTGGACGTATTCATCATATTCGTTTTGCTGTTTTGCCTCAGCTAATCGCTTCCGTGCTTCGTTCGGTTGGCGTTGTAATAGGTATACGTCTGCAGAAAGAGCATATAGCCGTGCCAAATATGAAGAATCGGTGGAAGGTTCCCGCAACAAGGCTTCGATGTCTGTCTGTATCCGCTTAACTTGTTCGGAGCTATATTGTATCCGTTGCGAGACGATAGCCGATTCAAGCATTGCAAGTGTTTTTTCACGAGCAGATCCCACGCCGCCCGAATAGCGGATATCCGTTTGTACCGAAGCACATGAGGTGCTGCATAAAGCGCAGAAAAGGATCATCGCAGCCATAATCGGCGCCAAGCATATCCGAGGCTTTGTTATAGCAGTATGCTTAACAATCAGGCACCAAAAAAATTGAGCGTTATGGTTAATCATAGCTTGGCTCCTCTCCATATAGATAATAGCAAACTTTACCGCAACTTTTTATTGGCTTCTATCTTATAGAGGAAAGAAATTTTTTTCAGTTTTTAGAGTTTCCCGATCCTTTGTATAAATTGATTAGGGATAGGTGCGGCGGGGTTTTTCCTGTGCGACATTAACGCGGAGACGGCGTCCTTCGAATTCTTTTTCGTTTAATTCTGCAATAGCATTTTGCGCAGCGCCCTCATCAGCCATTTCAACAAATCCGAATCCCTTTGAACGGTTGCTGAACTTGTCTTTAATGACAACTGCCGAAACGACTTCGCCGTAAGTTCCAAACAAGGTTGACAAACCTTCTTCCGTGGTTGCGTAGTTTAAATTCCCTACATAGATTTTCTGAGCCATACTCAAATCCTTTTACCTTTTGCGGTGCTAAATAATGAATCCATACGGAAACAATTTCTATGAGACCTTTATTTGATTATGTAAGCTGAACTTTCGGCTCTATCATTAATGGAAACAACGATCACGTAGATAAGCTACTGTAACATAGTTACGATAAACGGTCAACCGACCGATACGCAGGCAAACGCATCAGTCCGTTTTTTAACATCCCCGCAGAATAATTAGGGCTGCTCAACCAGAACTGCCAAGGATGGCAGTGATTCCATACAGCAGCGATGTTTTGTGCACACACAAAACTCGCCTTCAACTGTTGTACACGGACGTACAACAGTTGAAGATGGTTCAAATGGTCTCATAACCTCTTTATTCTGCGATTCCGGTCTACTCTACCTGATGCGTTTACCCGCTTGTTGGGAATATCGATTAATACATTCCGCCCATACCGCCCATGTCGGGAGCAGGAGCTGCCGGAGCGTGCTTTTCAGGAAGATTAGTGATAGCGCACTCGGTGGTCAGCAGGAGACTCGCAATGGATGCGGCGTTCTGCAATGCGGAGCGGGTAACCTTTGCGGGGTCGATAATACCGACCTTCATCATATCCGCCCATTCCATTTTTGCAGCGTCAAAACCGATACCACGCTTCTCTTTTGCTTTTTCCGCAATAACAGCGCCGTCAACACCGGCATTTTCCGCAATCTGGCGAATCGGCTCTTCAAGCGCGCGCTTCACAATCTTAAAGCCAATCTTCTCGTCTTCAGTCAGCTTGGAAATATCAGCCTTGTTGAGCGCTTCCGCAGCCTGAATGAGTGCAAGACCACCGCCTGCAACAATACCTTCTTCGATAGCGGCGCGGGTTGCGTTCAAGGCATCCTCTACGCGGTGTTTCTTTTCCTTCATTTCTACTTCGGTAACAGCGCCGATCTTAATAACCGCAACACCGCCGGCAAGTTTTGCAAGGCGTTCCTTGAGCTTTTCGGTGTCGTATTCGGAAGAAGAATTTTCAATCTGCTTCTTAATCTGAGCCACACGGTCGCTGATGTGCTTTTTATCGCCTGCGCCGTCGATAATCGTAGTATTCTCTTTATCGATTTTAACGCTCTTTGCCTGACCAAGCTGACTGATATCGGCTGTTTCCAGTTTTAAACCCAGTTCTTCGGAGATAACCTGTCCGCCAGTCAAAATAGCGATGTCTTCGAGCATTTCCTTGCGGCGGTCGCCGAAACCGGGAGCCTTTACCGCGCAGGTTTTTAACGCGCCGCGGAGGCTGTTTACAACCAGTGTTGCCAGCGCTTCGCCTTCAACATCTTCTGCGATAATCAAAAGCGGGCGGCCGGACTGCGCAACTTTTTCCAAAAGAGGCAGCAGATCTTTCATCGTAGAAATAGTCTTGTCATGGATCAATATGTAGGGATTGTCGTATACGGTTTCCATGCGGTCGCGGTCGGTTACAAAATAGGAAGAAATATAACCGCGGTCAAACTGCATACCTTCAACATATTCGGTAACGGTTTCCATGGTCTGCGCTTCACCGACATCGATAACACCGTCTTTTCCAACACGGGCAATGGCATCGGCAAGGATTTTACCGATTTCCTGATCGTTATTCGCAGAAACGGAAGCAACATGCGCAACTTCTTCGGAACCTTTAATCTCTTTGGCGTTTTTCTGAATATCGTCTACGGCGATTGCCACAGCCTTATCCATACCGCGCTTTAATTCAAGCGGGGTCATACCGGCGGCAACGGCTTTTAAGCCTTCGCGTACCATAGAATAAGCCAAAACGGTTGCGGTTGTGGTTCCGTCACCGGCAACATCGTTGGTCTTTGTGGCAACTTCTTTTAAGAGTTGCGCTCCCATATTCTCAAACGGATCTTCCAATTCAACTTCACGGGCAACCGATACACCGTCTTTGGTAACGGTTGGAGCGCCGAAGCTCTTATCGAGTAAGACATTGCGTCCTTTGGGACCTAATGTAACTTTTACCGCACTTGAAATTTGTTCAACACCGGAAAGCAGCTTTTTCCGTGCTTCTTCATTAAACAGCAGTTGTTTTGCCATCTTATGAACTCCTTCATCATTATAACTGAAATTATGCTACGTACTGTAGTTTTTAACATATAGAACATTTACCAGTCTGCAAAAGCCTCGTAAACATTCAAAACGATATGATAGTAAAATACAAAAAAAAAGGTAAACCGGCAAGTGATTCAAGAAACCAGTTATAAAATCGACGGATGTTCCTAAAAATCAAACCGAGTTTTTAGAGCTGCCTGCTGAATTTTAGGAACACCTTGTCAGACGCAGATCGGCTTCACCTCAGTACCGCTCCCCGATATGCGTGAACTTTTGAGTCGATACCGTGTGTGATCAGTTCGGGGAACGAGTCTCCGTCGATATCGAGTAAGTACGGCGTTCCCGTACCGGCAAGGGGAAAACCGTCCAGCGGAGCAAAGCCGGAGGTGAAGCCGTAAAGTGCATTGCCGCCTCCCGAAACAAAGATTTCATCTTTACCGTCGCCGGTTACATCGAGCAAGGTGATGCGGTAATCATCCGCAGCGCCTGTTTTTAACGGTAATGAGTCTATTATCGCACCGGCGGTGTTGAATTTGAACAGGTGGCCGTCTTGAGAAACCACAAAAAACGCCCGCAACGATGCCGAATACGCCAAATCCGCTTTACATACGGTGTTAAGATCACACGAGGCGGTCTCCGCATAATCCTGCGATAAGCTGCGGATAGAAAATCTACCGTCTTCGCTTACAAAAGCGACAGCGTAGTTTCCCTTTGTTTCTTCAAAGAATACCGGCGCTGCGGCAAAGATGCCCTCAAGTTCAATGGGATACCCTTCAACGGTTTTCCCCTCGTTATTAAACAAGTACAGATTGCTTTCAAAAGAACGAGGAAGCGCCGCGACCCCAGCCTTCCATATAATAGGGGCAGTTCGCAATTTCGCGTTCATCGGCTCAGAAATAAACCAATTATCCGTTGCGTCGGCAAAGAGGAGCGTCGAATCGGAAGAAAGCGGAGCCACGATGCCGCCGTTAAAAGTAGCCGGTTTGGGGAGGAGTTTTTCCGCCGTCAGTATGGGATAACCTGCAAAGGGTTCCAAGTTTTCATTTACCCGATAGATGGAACCGCGGGCGGAAACAGCCCACAACGCTTGCAGCTTTGAGTGTTTTATTTCGGCGGCAATCCCCGCTTTTCCGTCGAGCGAAAGCGTTGACTCATTTCCGGTTAAAAGATTCATGCCATGCACATTCGAACCGTTCGTCCAAAAAATATAGGGAATATTGTCCGCGGACTTTGTGCAGATAATATCGGTTTCGGGCCGCTGAGAAAGAGACCGCGGAAATGAGGGGATTTCTTCCAATTTGCGCGCATCGGTTTTCTGCGTATAGAAATCCAAATGAACTTTGCGATCAGCTGCAAAACGCAATGATAATACGCCTTTACCGTAATTCTTAAAAGCGGTTTTTAGCAGTGCATTTTGTTCCAAGAAAAACGGAATACTTCGATCCAGCGAATAGTACACCAAGAAAGACGTTTCGGCGGAAACGGATTTTGCAATTTTCTTCCATTCATCGGTTTTTACCAAGAGCTTACCAGCATCGGTTTCCTTTTTGCACATTCCGAGCGCTTCAGCACTATTGGAAAGATACAAATAGCTGTCCTGTATCATATAGAATGGTTCCGGCAGATCGATTTGAAAGGCTCGTAGCAGTCTTGACAACCACGAGGGGAAGATAATCCGCGGGATACGGTTATCGTCGACTACCGCAGCAGTGCTGCGATCGATGAATATCGTGCTAAACAAATCTTCCAACAGATAGCGGCATTTTGCCTCATCCTTTAACGAAATGAAGAAAACAGGCGTTTGAGAATCCCGATGCCCGAATACGCCGATTTCACTGCCCATCCAGTCAAAAATAAGTTGATTCAAATCTTTGTTAAAAAAGAATTTACTATTTTTATCCGCCGAATTGAAGTTCTTCGTTAGTTCCGGAGGGAAAAAAGCTTTGGTGTTTTCGTAGAGAAATTGGGGATCGCCAAGGTTGAGTAGCGTCACATAGACGGCGCCTTCCGGCAGACGAGATAAAATAGCCGGCAGGGTTGAGCGCCGCTGTAGGATGGCATTTACCTCGTTTCGTTCCGAGATCCAATTGATAATGCTGTGAAGAGAGACGGTTGTTTCGTCAAAATTGACGTTGAGCGCTGCCGGATCGGGGAAGGCGAGTTCCCGTATCATGTTGCCGACGATGTCTCGTTTTGCTGCCATACCGGAAATAAAATACGACGGTTCCGCGTAGACACTGATAGCTCCGCGATTTGAATCCCGCAGCAGCGCAGTCAGCCGTTTACCGCTCGCTTCTGAGTTTTCGGCCAAACAGGAATACAGCAAATCTTCCGAGGTTGTGGCAACCATGAGATTTTTATAAAAACAGATGTAGAGCCGCTGATCTTGAGTCAGTTCAAAGAGAAAGCCTTTTTTTGCGCTGCCGTTGATGTCAAATTCGGTTTGCGAAAGGTTCGGCACCGAATCAAACAGTTCCGGCTTAACGGCACTAATAAGGGGAAGCAGCTGAACGGCAGCAGAGCGGATACCGATATTCGCAACAATCGCGGCATTACTGCCTTCATAAACAGCAATGTTCACGGGGACGTTCAGCAGCCGCTTAAACCAACTCGATTGGAGCGTTGTATTCGATCGCAGCGCACGGAGATTGCCCTGTAAAGCTGCCGTTTCGGGCGAGGAAAGGAGCGAATCGACAGCGCTAAGGTACAGTCCTTTTTGCAGCGTATCACTTGCAGAGCGAATGGTAACCGCTGCATAGTATCCATCCGCAATATGCCGCGCAGGATTCGTCCGGTTTATCAATGAATATCCGATTAACCCGACAAGCGGAATCAGGATAATCAAAATAAGGACGAGGAGAAAGATACCGACTTTTTTGAAAAATCCGCTCTTTTTCCGCTTTTTTTTCGTGGGCGGAGACGGAGGGGCTTGTACCGTATCGGCGTTCTGCGCTACCGTCTGCCGCTCTGCCGGATGACTGCCTGCCGTGTCAGCGTTTTCGTTTTCAATAGGCTGCATATTAGGCAGCATTTCGGCGGTACCGCTTGCCGTGGTACCCGGGCGTATCTCCGTATCGAGGTTCGAAGCGGGTGGCATATCGTGCCCTTCTGCTGAGTGAATGTGTTCGTTGGTATTTAAATCGTCGGTATCCATAGGTATTCCTTAATTGCAGGGTAAACGCCTTAGGTTCTTTGTAAGACACGCCCGCAGAATATAGGGGGCTGCACAACCAGAGTTTCGCCGCGTTGCGTCTCAAATGGTTGCTCCGCTCCCTATATTCTGCGGAGTTTGATTCATTTGCCTAATGCATTTACCCTTATTCTCGGATAAAGAGTGCGAAATTTTGTCAAAATTTCGCACAAAAGGAAGGCAACTGCTTTAAATATTTCCGATGCGGTTGCTCAGATCGCTTCGTTACTGTAGTTTTTGTTTGAGCGCGTTTACTTGCTGCGCGGTTAGACCAACCGTTTTGGTCAGGTAGTTTTCCGTAACGGATTTTAAGTTGGCATCGGTAATAGCCTTGCCGCCGTTCATCTTTACGAACATATCGGTGATAATCTTCGCAATTACCGGATATCGCGCATCGGTTTTCTTGACGTTAAAGTAATTCATGTATGAGAGCATATAGTCGTCAGCAACCTGCTGCACGGTGGCGCCCATCAATGCCTCTAGTACGGCGGCAACCATACCCGCGCGGTCTTTTCCTTCGTTGCAATGAACATAGAACGGTCCCTCGTGCTGTCCCATAAAGATCAACCCGTCTTTCAGTTTCGCGATAAATGCAGGATCGTTAAAATCAATTCCCATATTAAGGGTGATAACCTGTCCGTCTTTTACCAGCTGCTGATAGTAAGGCGCTGCAGCAAGGTGCGGTTCCATGCTTTCGGCGCTGTCTGCAAGATTGATAACGGTTATAATTTTTGCTTCTTCAACGAGCTTTGCCGCATACGGGGCGCGGGCATCGCCGAGTACCGGATTGCATCCTCTGTACAGCCGATTGGACGCAATAGAACCCGCTTGAACGGCGCGGAAGTTTGCGAATATTGCATCGGAAGCATAATCCTCACGTTTTTCCGATTTAACCAAGTGGCGCATTTCATATTCCTGTAAATAGGCGCCTTTCTTGGGAAGAGACAGTGTTACCGGAGTTCCCTCGACTGCACCGGTTTTGCCGCTACAGTTATCATAGCTCATCGCGATAGCGGTAAATCCGTGTGACATTCTAATCAGATAATCCCCTCTATTAACGTCGCTATAGGTTGCAACAAAGGGAGCTGTTACGGTTTTGTCTCCCAGCTTTGCGAGCAACACATCGCCGAGTTCATACCCTTTTTCTTTTAAAGCCGCTTCGGTAATGTCCGTTGTAAGGTTACCGTACTTGTCAACCGATGAAACGGTTCCCTGCAGCGGCTCATATACCGGCTCCTGCATACGTGCGCTGTCCGTAGTAGCGCATGACATCAGCACGGAAAGGCTGAACAATAATGCAATCGATAGACGCATAAAACGTTTGTGAATCATAAAACCTCCAAAAATTGAAGCCTCACGCAGAAAAAGTGCAAACTTCTTTCTTAATAATATACTATAAGTATATATGCTAATGGGGCGATAAACAAGACTTTTGAAAATAACCGACGCCTCTGCACCGCCTTTTTTCAAAAGATATAGTCTTCGTTCTAGCGAATGTAATCTCCCCATCTAAGCTGCCTGCTCTTTTACTGAAAAACACACGGGAACCTCTAAAAAACTGATTCGCAATCCGCTTTTGCGGATATGATAAATCACTTCCTTACAGAACAAGCCGATAGGTTTGAGGTTTTTAGAGATTCCCATATAAAATGTTAAAAAAATTTTGCAAAAAGGCTAAAGTTTTCAGCTTATACCACCGATAAAAGAAATGGAGATATTCTATTTTCCTGAAAAGCACGGATGCTTTTCAGTACCACATTTCATGGAGGAAATGCTATGGTTATCAACCACAACATGAGTGCAATGTTTGCACAGCGTACATTGGGCGTTACCGGTGTACGTATCGGTAAGGACATCGAAAAATTGTCCAGCGGTATGCGCATCAATCGCGCAGGTGATGATGCTTCCGGTCTCGCAGTTTCCGAAAAAATGCGCGCTCAAATCCGCGGCTTAAATCAAGCTTCGACAAACGCATCGAACGGAATCAGCTTTATTCAAGTTGCCGAAGCGTATTTGCAGGAGACGACTGACATTATGCAGCGTATCCGCGAGCTGGCGGTGCAGGCATCAAACGGCATTTACAGCGCGGAAGACCGGATGCAAATTCAGGTCGAAGTTTCCCAGCTTGTTGCCGAAGTTGACCGCATTGCAAGTTCCGCTCAATTTAACGGTATGAATATGCTGACCGGACGCTTCGCACGGGAAGGCGGCGAAAACGCTGTAACAGCATCAATGTGGTTCCACATTGGCGCCAACATGGATCAGCGCATCCGCGTGTACATCGGTACTATGACGGCTCATGCCCTCGGCGTGCGTGATCTGAGCGATAACCGCACGATGACGATCGAAACCGCAGAAGAAGCCAATCACAGCATCGGTACAATCGATGAGGCATTGAAGAAAATCAACAAGCAGCGGGCAGACCTCGGCGCATACCAGAACAGACTGGAAATGACTGTTGTTGGAATCGATATTGCCGCAGAAAACCTACAGGCATCCGAATCACGTATCCGTGATGCCGATATGGCCAAGCAGATGGTTGAGTATACGAGAAATCAGATACTCACACAGTCCGGCACGGCAATGTTGGCGCAGGCGAATTCAAATACCCAGCTTGTACTCTCATTATTACGGTAATTTCTTGCGTAACTCTCTTGTCTTTTTTTCGGCAAGAGGGTATACTTACCACTGTAATAACGAGAACCGGCGGGATGTCTCCGGTATCCCGTTAACATGATCTTTGAAAAATACCCTTAAGAAGCCCTGTATAACAGTATTATTGGTCTTCGGTTAGTACATCGAAAGCCAATAATACTGTGTAAAAAACAGAAAGGAAAGGCGCAACCAATTTCCGTAATGTTTTTATACAGTGACCATTTCCGGCATGGATGCCGGGAGCAGACTTCAAGGAGGGTTATATGATTATTAACCACAACATGAGCGCTATGTATTCACAGCGCAACACAGGTATCGTCGAGACCAGCATCGTAAAAGACATAGAAAAGCTTTCCAGCGGTATGCGCATTAACCGCGCAGGCGATGATGCTTCCGGACTTGCAGTTTCCGAAAAAATGAGAAGCCAGATCCGCGGTTTAAATCAAGCAGGTCAGAACATACAGAACGGTGTTTCCTTTATCCAAGCAACAGAAGGATATTTAGCTGAAACCACCGATATCATGCAGCGCTTACGCGAGTTGGCAGTTCAGGCCGCTAACGGTATTTACTCTGCAGAAGATCGTATGCAAATTCAGGTTGAAGTTTCTCAACTTGTGGATGAAGTAGACCGCATTGCAAGCCATGCCCAATTCAACGGTATGAACTTGCTTACCGGACGCTTTGCAAGAGATGCAGCTGACAATCAATTGCAGTTGCATGTCGGTGCGAACATGGATCAGTCTGAAAAGCTCTTCGTCGGCACAATGACTGCTACCGCTCTCGGTCTTATCGGTGGTATGCAGGGTGGTGAAGGCGATATGATCACCATCTCTTCTGTAGAAGGTGCTAATATGGCCATCGGTACTATCGACAATGCATTGAAGCAGATCAACAAGCAGAGAGCAGACCTCGGTGCATACCAGAACCGTTTCGAACTTGCATACAATGGCGTTGCAATTGCTGCTGAAAACCTGCAGGCTGCTGAATCACGCATCCGCGATGCTGATATGGCAAAACAGATCGTTGAGTACACCAAGAATCAAATCTTGATGCAGTCAGGTACCGCAATGCTTGCACAGGCGAACACACAACCCCAGTCGGTTATCCGCCTCCTTCAATAGCGCTCAAAAAAAATCGGGGAAATAACGCAAACCTAAATCAACAGTGAGGGTTTGACTAAAAGAGGTTTCTGGATGTTATCTCTTTTTCCACGACTTAAAAGGAAGAAGAAGCCGCGCCCTTCTTCTTCCTTTTTTTATCTAAAAATATGTAAATCACGTAACTCATTTGATTCCATAAAGATTATTGGTATTACAGCCGACAATGATAGTAGATAAGTTTTATCCGGCTTAACGGTAAAGGGGTTAGAGTGTCCGATATGAATATTCCCGGCATAGGAGCCGGTAAATATGATAATCTCATTGAAACGCTGATGAAAAAAGAGCGTGCCCCGCGCGATTCAGCTGCTGAAGATTTAAAAAAATATGAACGGCAAAATACTATTTGGCGAAAAATAAACCAGTTCTCTACCGAAATCCGCGAAAAGACACGGGAACTCTATTCATTTAACAATCCCTTTGTAGAAAAAACCGTTACCTCTTCCAATGAACGAGCGGTAACGGCAACCGCTTCACGGGATGCCCGCGAACAGACTTTTAAAATCTCCATCAATCAAATTGCCCAAGCGGATTCTTTTTTATCACAAGAAGTATCAAAAGACTTTCAAGTTCCGAAAGGGCTCTACACCTTTACTGTCGGCGAAAAAAAATTTTCGGTGAATTGGCAAGGCGGAAAATACCGAAGTTTTATCGATGCCGTTAATAAAAAAGGAAAAGATATTCTCAGAATTTCGGAAATAAAGACTTCGCCCAGTGCCGTTTCGTTGCTTTTTGAATCCCAGCTAACGGGGGAAGCCAATAAGCTGGAGTTTTCCGATGATGCCTTATCCTTTGCGCTCGAAAACGGTCTGATAAAAAAGAACGACCGTCCTGCAGTGGATGCCGAAAAAACAGAGGCTGCAATTCCTGCACAGACAACAGAACGCATTATGTTTTCCAAACCGGTGCGCGGCTCACAGCAGTATGTATTGGAATATACCGTATCCTTGCAAAACAATACCGATGCAGATGCTTCGCCTTCCGCGCAAGGAGAAGTATCCGCCCCCAGCGGAGAATCGATTTATGAACAAGTCGGTTCCGCATCGTATAAAGGCGTAACCGTAACCAATGCGCCGAGCGATTCAAGTATCCTGCCTGAAACTCTTGGGTTAAATCAACAAACCGCTGCCCCTGTGGAAGATTATAATGTACTATCATTAGTTTCTCCGCGTGGAACGCTTATCCCGTTGCCTGCACTAGCCGATACGGCAGAAACGCAGACCTTCAGTATCCCCTTGAGCGAATATGGTGATATTACCGGACTCACCGTACATAATAATAACACAGATAAAAGCGTATCAATAACGCAGATCAAAGTATACGATCCTAAAGCGACAGGCGAATACATACCGGTTAATCCCGTCTCGCAGGCACAGGAGGCAGCTCTTACCTTTGAAGGCATCCCTGTAAAGCGAAGCACAAATAAAATCGATGATCTTATTCCGGGAGTAACGCTCCAACTGGAGGATAAGACCGATAAACCGGAAAGTATCAGTATTAAACCGGATCCTCAACCGGCAAAGGATGCAATTATCGAATTTGTCGCAAAATACAACCGGCTTTTGGCGGAAATCAATATTGTAACGAGCAACCAGCAAGCGGTTATCGATGAAATCGAATATTTTACCGACGATGAGCGTAAAACGGCGGAAGAAAATCTCGGCGCTCTTTTCGGGGATACGACGCTGTCCGCTTTAAAAAATAATCTGCGCCAAATCGTTGCAAATGTATACCGTAAAAATGCAGACACCCCAATACGGACGTTATCGCAAATCGGCATATCGACAAAATCGGATACAAGCTCAGGCCTTAATGAAGCGCGGCTCCGCGGATATTTGGAAATCGATGAAAAAAAACTTGATGAGGCTTTACAAAATTCGATGGAAGATGTCCGTTACCTTTTCGGATATGATACCGATAATGATGTGCTTGTCGATGACGGCGTCGCGTTTCAGGTATTTAAACAGATAGATCCATATGTGCAGCGGGGCGGAATTTTTTCTACGCGAACAAACGGATTGGCAGCTCAAATTAAGACGAGCAAGGATAAAATCGCGCGGTACGATAAGGCTCTTGAAAAAAAGGAGCTGGAGCTGCGGCAAAAGTATGGGAATATGGACGGAACTTTGCGAAATTTGCAAAAGCAGTCGGATATGATCAATAATTTCAGCCGACAAAATAAAGGCGGTTCTGACAACTAGCGCTGAATAATCCGCGACATTGCCGAAACGATAATCACGTGAGGAGTATGACGATAAATGGTAATAAAAATTAACGGCGAAAAACTCTCGTATACACTTGAAAATGAAAAGACCGTTGGCGAAGTGTTAGGCAGCATTGAAGAAGCGTGTTGCCGTGAACATGAAACAATCGTACAAGTTGCAGTCGATGGAAAAGAATTGACTTCGCAAGAGCTTGATCTGCTTTTTAAACAGCCGGCTGATAGCGATATTACGATCGAGCTTTCAACATTTTCCGGAACGGAAATTCGTAATTACATGAAGAGTTTGACACAAGAACTGTCCGGCTATGCGGAAGAGTTTGAGCAGATTCCGGTGTATATGCAGACCGGAAAAGATATGCAGGTTTTAAATTTGCTTGGAACTTTTTCGGAGAAACTCAAGGAATTGTATCGATCATTACTCTTATCCGATGTAACGGAACTCCCCATCGATATACAAATTGAAGAAAAATCGGTTCATGAGTATCAGAAAGAAATAACAGCGCTATTGCATGATATCGTATCAAGTATAGAAGAAAAAGATATTATTCAAGTCGGCGATTTAGCCGAATATGAATTAGCTCCCCTTGTCAAAACTTTGATAAATGGGGTATCATCAATCCTAAATTAGACGGAGACGGAAGCAGTGCTTGTAGAGGATATTATCGATATTGAAAAAAAGAATTCTCTTATTTATTATCGGGAGGAGTTTGAGGCTACCGCCGTTTATAATATTTTAGAAAGAGAGCAAAAAGGAAAAATAAGCTTTTTAATCGAAGTCAATCCTATCGGCCAGCAACAACTCTTCGTACAGCTTATCGATAAACCGGACTACCCTATATTACCGATTCGTCTTGCATTAAAAGAAAAAATACAGCATTTAATTACTTCCTCCGCTCTGCCGCTTTAGGAAAAGAAGCCTCGAGTGGGGCGATTTCAGGGTAGAATATTATGTTTGGAGCAGCTCATGTATGAATATCACATTGAAGGCGGTTTCCCCGTAAAGGGTACCGTTAAGGCAAGCGGGAATAAAAATGCTGCGTTGCCTTGTATTGCCGCCGCCGTCCTTACCGATCAGCCTGTTACCATAAAAAATCTCCCTGAAATTGAAGACGTCTTTGTAATGTTTGAGATATTCAAATCGTTTGGGGGAACAATCTCTAAACTTGCTCAAAACGAATATACCTTGCAATTAAAAACCGTAACCGGCTATGAAGTACCGGCGCCGCTGGCACAAAAGATTCGGGCTTCTATTTTGTTTGCGGGGCCGCTGCTCGCGCGTTATGGAAAAGTTATGATGACACCGCCCGGCGGCGACGTTATCGGGCGACGTCGGTTGGATACGCACTTTTTGGCGCTAACAGAACTCGGTGCGCAGGTAAAGATAAACGGGCATTTTTTATTTACGGCAAATAAGCTCATCGGGCAGGATATTTTTTTGGATGAGGCTTCCGTAACCGCTACCGAGAATGCAGTGATGGCTGCGGTAACCGCCGAGGGTGAAACCGTTATCACCAATGCGGCAAGCGAGCCGCACATTCAAGACCTCTGCAAACTGTTGAACGCAATGGGAGCAAAGATAAGCGGTATCGGGTCTAATATTCTTAGTATTCAAGGAGTGCAGCAACTGCACGGCGCAGAATATCGCATCGGTGCGGATTATATGGAAGTCGGATCGTTTATCGGGCTTGCCGCGGTAACACACGGCTCGCTTACCATTACCGATATCAATCCGCCCGATATGCGGCCGATAAAGCTTGCGTTTAACAAGCTGGGCATCCGTTGGGAAATCGACGGCACAAGCCTTATTGTTTCCGCACAGCAGAGTTTAAAGGTAAACTGCGACCTCGGCGGTATGATTCCGAAAATCGATGACGCGCCGTGGCCGGGATTCCCCGCCGATCTTACCAGCATTATGGCGGTTATTGCCACACAGGTGGAAGGCACGGTGCTTATCCACGAAAAAATGTTTGAATCACGAATGTTCTTTGTCGATAAACTGATTGGTATGGGTGCACGTATTACGCTTTGCGACCCGCACCGCGCCGTCGTTACCGGTCCCAGTACCCTGCACGGTTCTGAACTGGTCTCTCCCGATGTACGCGCGGGAATGGCGCTTGTCATTGCCGCTTGCTGCGCCCGCGGTGAAAGCCTTATCCGCAATGTGTACCAAATCGAGCGCGGCTACGAACACCTCGTCGACCGGTTTAAAGCGCTCGGCGTACAGATCGAACGCAAGCCTATCTGCGTATAACATTGCACACAAATAACAACTGCGCTATACTTTTCCCGATTATGAAATATACACAGCTGCCTGTTTATGAACAAAAGGCACGGATTTTAGAGAGTTTGGATCGGCATCAGGTTATTGTCGTTGAAAGCCCTACCGGATCGGGTAAGACTACCCAGTTGCCGGTTATTTTACATGAGGCGGGCTATACGCAAACCGGCATGATCGGGGTTACCCAGCCGCGGCGGATTGCAGCGCTTTCGGTAAGCGAATTTATTGCACATCAACTGAAGGTTCCGCTCGGCGATGCAGTGGGCTACAAGATGCGGTTCGAAGACCATACCTCGCCGAACACAAAGATAAAGATAATGACTGACGGTATACTCTTGCAGGAGCTTAAACTTGACCCATGGCTCAGCAAGTATTCCGTTATTATGGTAGATGAAGCGCACGAGCGCAGTTTGAATATCGATTTTATACTCGGGCTGCTCAAGCGGATTTTACAGGAGCGGCAGGATTTTAAGGTGATTATCTCATCGGCGACTATCAATACCGATATGTTTTCGATGTATTTTAACGAATGTCCGGTGATTAAAATCGATGCGATGACCTATCCGGTTACCCTCATCTTTGACCCGCCTGCCATCACCGCCTCCACAGAGACGCTCGCTGCGGAAACAGCATTACTCGATAAAATTGCGGTGATTGTCGGGCGGATTTTAAGCGAGGGGCGCCCCGGAGCCATCCTCGTGTTTCTTCCCGGCGAGCGGGCGATTAAAGACTGCATCGAGCGGCTCTCGCATGAGTCATGGTTCCGCAAGCTCTACCCGCTGCCGCTGTACGGGCGCTTGAGCAAGGAAGAGCAGGAACGGGTGTTCAAGTCCCCGCCGTTCGGGAAAAAGAAGATTGTTATCGCAACGAACATTGCCGAAACCTCTATCACCATCAACGATATTGCCGCCGTTATCGACTCAGGCTTATCGAAGCTCAATTTTTATAATCCCTTTACCTACACGTCGAGCTTGGACGAAGCGCCGGTGTCGAAGGCATCGTGTAATCAGCGGCGGGGACGCGCGGGACGGACGCAGGAGGGGGTATGTTACCGCCTCTACACCCGCAAGGATTTTGAAACCCGCGTTATGTACACCACGGAGGAAATCTACCGCACTGATCTTTCGGAGGTGGTGATGCGGATGGCGGAGCTGGGGATCTACGACTTTGCGAACTTCGATTTTATTTCCCCTCCCGGCAAGAAGGGCATTATCGGTGCGGTAGATACGCTCAATATGCTTGGCGCGTTGGAACCTGATAACAGCCTGAGTAAAATCGGGCAGATGATGTGCCTCTTCCCGCTCAGCCCGCGTCAATCCCGTATGATTGTAGAGGCGGTACTCTATTATCCCGAATCGATTGAGGATGTATTGATTGCCGCGGGCTTTTTATCGGCACGCAGTCCCTTCCTCTTCCCCGACGGGCATGAGCTTGAAGCGAGAAAAGCCCATGCAGCATTCCGCGATCCGCTTGGAGACTTTGTGTCCTTCCTCAAGGTCTATCGGCAGTACATGCAAGCGGAAAACCAAAAGCGCTTTTGTGAACGCTTTTACCTCGACGAGCGGATTATGGCGGAAATTGCCAATATCAAGGAGCAGTTGGAGCTGATTGTCTCCGATATGGGCGTGCCGATTCTCTCCGGCGGAAAACCGGCGGATTATCTGACGGCGGTTGCCCGCGGTATGATTCAATTTGTGTGCGCTGCACAGGGGCGGGACGTATATCGCAGCCTTACCACCGAAAAGATTTCCATCCATCCGGGTTCCTGTATGTATAAGGAGCATCAGCCCTTTATCGTTGCGGGGGAGATTGTGCGTACGTCACGGATGTATGCTATGTCGGTTTCACCCCTTTCCAAAGACATTGTAGCTCTTGTTGCCCCTGCGCTCCTCGACAAAAAAGCAGCACAGCAAACGCGGGCAAAAGCCGGTAGCGGTAAGACTGATAGAGCCGCAAGCGGAACTGGAAAAGGCAGCGGCAAAGGCGGCAGTAAAAACGCACTGGGAGCCGGTGCGGTCGGAAAGCTCTCCGGCAGTGCAGGAAGAGGTGTGCCACACGACTCCGCAGCAGCATCGGAAAGCGCAGGCAGAAAAGGAACCGGCAGTGTCGGTACCGCAGCTGAAAAACAGCTGCAAACAGTATCCATCTGTGGCACCCCGTATATCGTACAAAAGATGAAAGGGAAAAAGCAGCTTTTACTGCCGTGGGAGCAGTTCAGGCATACGGTGGAGCAGCTGCGGGTGGAGCGGCAGCTGCAAGGATCCGGCAAGCCGAATACCGATTGGAATATGCAAGGCGATGCTTCGATGGAAGTCTCTGGCAGCATTATATATGACGGTCGGCTGGAACAACTCAAAAACCTGCGAGCAAAAATCACCTTCGGCAGCTATGAGCTACTCGCCGGAGAAAAGTTCGGCTTGGTATTAAGCATTGCCAAAGCCTTTCCGCTGCAACCTCTTGATTCGGAAACGCCTTTTCCACGCACCAAGAACTTTACGCTGCCGGATGACACCACAGCCCTGTTGGAGCAGCTGCCGCTTATCTTCCGCACGGTAGCGGCAAAGCAGAAGAGCAAGCAGCTCGGCTTTATCACCCTGTTCAACGACGGCAACGGTACTTTCTGGCTGAAAACTTCACGCGGCTTTCACACTGCATTGCACGAAAACCTTGCTTCCCTGCAGCAGCTCATCGACAGCGCCGGTGCAGGATTGGATGAAGCGCAAACAGCCGCGGTTAATAGTCTCTACAGCAAAATTGCAAAACTAATATAGGCAAAAAAACTGTATCAGTCTGATGCGATTGCTCTGTCAGGACACTATGTCAGACGGTCTTTACATCGCCGGTAAAATGTGTAATAGTTGCGGATACGAGGAGTCTCTAATGGAAAAATTTGTTTCGTGGGATGTCAGTTATGATGTGGGAGTTCCGAGCGTCGATAAACAGCACCGCCACTTAGTAGATTTAATCAATAGCTTATATAATGCCTGCCTTGGAGAAAAAGCAGAACTTGAAGAGACATTTAGAGATGTAATGAAAGAATTGGTAGACTATGTAATGATTCATTTTAAAGATGAAGAAGCAATAATGGAAGGAATCAATTATCCGGGGTTAAAAGAACACAAACAAAAACATGAGTTATTCGTTAAAGAAATTTTAAAATCAGTTAACGCCTATACAAACGGTAAACAACTCGTGCCCAACTCATTTGTCCGCTTTTTACGCGACTGGCTGTTTAATCATATCTTAATCGATGATAAAGCATGGGCACGCTATTACTTCTCACTTAAAAAATAAAACAGAAAAAGGCTGTCTTAAAAGCTGCTCACTTTTAGGACAGCCTTTCGCATATTAACAAACTGAGCGGGTAACGATACGGCTAAACCGCTTCTTTCCGGCACGGAGAATGAGTTCTCCTGTTTCATCCAAGGCGGTGGCGGTAATGACCGCCTTAAAGTCAGTAACCGATTCACCTGCAACAAGCGCCCCGCCCTGCTCTATTAAACGGCGGGCATCGCTCTTGGTGGCGCATAAACCGCTTTGCACATATAAATCGACAATCGAAATCCCCTGCTCAAAAACGGTACGGTTCATTTCTACGGTCGGCATTGCGCTTTTATCGCCGCCGCCGCCGAATGCAGCTTTAGCACCGGCAAGCGCCATATCTGCTTCATCTTTCCCGTGTATCTCTTTGGTAACTTCCCATGCAAGCCGCTCTTTCGCCTCATTGATATTGCCGGCGCAGATACGGTCAATCTCTTCAATCGGCAAAAAGGTAAACAGCAGCATAAAACGGCGCACGTCGGCGTCGTCAACATTTCGCCAATACTGGAAAAAGTCGAACACGGGGGTCATCTCTTTGTTTAGGAAGAGTGCGCCTTTTTCGCTCTTTCCCATTTTTTTACCGTCGCTGCGGGTAATGAGGGGGAAAGTCAGCCCGAACACCTCATCACCGGTCTTGCGGCGAACTAAATCGACCCCTGCAACGATATTGCCCCACTGATCGTCTCCCCCTATTTGCAGACAGCAGTGATGTTTTTGATGCAGCATTAAAAAGTCGTAACTTTGTAACAGCTGATAGTTAAATTCGAGGAAAGACAAACCCGTTTCCATCCGTATTTTATATGCCTCAAACGAAAGCATCTTGTTGACCGAAAAACAGGAACCGATGTCTCTCAGAAAATCGATATAGTTTAAATCAGCCAGCCAGTTTTTATTATTTTCGGGAAAGGCGGTTTTCCCGTCAAAACCGATAAAGCGGTCGAGCTGTGCTTTTATCTTTTCAACATTTTCATCAAGCTGCTGATAATCCAGCATTTTGCGCATCTCAGTCTTCCCCGAAGGGTCGCCGATGCGTCCCGTACCGCCGCCGAGCAGCGCAATACCGATATGCCCCGCATCACGTAAATGCCGAACTGCAAATTGAGGTACGAGGTGCCCGATATGCAAACTGCCGCCGGTTGGGTCGGTACCGGTGTAAAACGTAACCGGTCCTTTATCCATTAACGCGGATAGCGCTTCCACATCAGTGCATTGCTGAAAAAATCCACGGTCTATTAACGTCTGTAAAGCTCTATTCATAACCGGATAATACCCTTTTTTATAAATAAATGCAACTTTTGACCACAGGACTGCGCGGTACAAAAGCCGATTTTCGATTCTGAAAATGCTCAACGTATGATTTCGATAATTCACATCATAAATCCACAATTAAAAATTATCTAAGCGTTTCTCCATCTGCTTTGCAAACCTCACTCGTCCTATTCACTAAAATCGTTAAATGAGGTATCATTTTAGCCGTTTTATGAAAAAAAGGGGGAAGCCGTTATGGATATTCAATCGGTATTAAAAAATCTGCACCCGCTTGAAATCAAGGTATTAAAGAACTTTAAGATAGGCGAAGGATTATATGCGAAAAAACTGCAAGAGGTTTTGCAGTATAAAGAAGGTCATGCAAATCAGGCATTTTCGTGGCTCAAGCTCAAGGAATTGGTAAAAGAAAAAACGAGAAAGACAACCGTTGTCTACGAATTGACGGAGCTGGGCAAAGACTATGCACAAAACGGATTGCCTGCCGAGCGGATTATCTTGTTGTTGAAGGAAGCAGGACCACTCAAGCTGCCTGAAATTGCGCAGAAGCTCGGTTTACAGAATAAGGATGTCGGCTCTTCCTTCGGGGAGCTTTCTAAAACGGGCTGTGCCGCGATGAATGATGAAAAAAAAGCGGTATATATAAAAGAACCTGACGATAAAAACTTTCTATTGAAAAAAGCGCTGCTGAAACGTGCAGCAGAGGCTGCCGACTGCCGTCTGCCTGAGGACTCTTTAACGGAGGACGAAAAAAACTGCATTGCCGATATAGCGAAAAAACGCGGCGCTGCGGATGCCGCATTCAAGATTATTGAACGGGACGAGATTGTCTACGCCTTTACGGATATGGTTGCCGCAGTGCAGAAGGCATTGAATGCGGCAGGTATTACCGGCGACGAAACGGGACAGCTGACGTCTGAAAGTCTCAAGACCGGCGCATGGAAAACGCAAACCTTCCGTAGCTACAATATCCAGCTGCCTCCCGCCCGCGTTATCCCCGGCAGGACAAACCCCTACGTTGATTTTTTGGAGAGTGTCAAAGATAAGCTCACCTCCCTCGGCTTCGAGGAATTTGACGGGCCACTCGTCGAAACGGATTTCTGGAACTCCGATGCGCTCTTTATGCCGCAGTTCCACGCCGCCCGCGACATTCACGATGTGTATTACCTAAAAAATCCCACGCACGCCAAAGCTATCGAGGAACCCTTCCTTTCCCGTGTTGCGGAAATTCACGAAACGGGCGGGGACAGCGGCAGCCGCGGCTGGAACTATCACTTTGACCGCGATTTTACCCGACAGCTGTTACTCCGCAGTCAAGGCACGGTATTGTCCGCTCATCAGCTGGCAAAGGCAAAAATCCCGGGCAAATACTTCGGTATTGCGCGCTGCTTCCGCTACGATAAGGTAGACGCAACGCACCTTTCCGACTTTTACCAAACAGAAGGTATCGTCCTCGGCGAACAGGTCAACCTGCGAACGCTGCTCGGTATCCTTAAAATGTTTGCCGTCGAAATTGCCGGCGCCACCGAAGTGAAGTATGTCGGCGGGTACTTTCCCTTTACGGAACCTTCTATAGAAGTACATATCAAACATCCGATACTCGGCTGGTTTGAACTGGGCGGTTCCGGCATCTTCCGCCCCGAAGTTACCAAGGCAATGGGGATCGACGTTCCTGTTCTGGCATGGGGTATCGGCATTGACCGTATGGCGCTGATGGCATTGGGGCTCAACGATTTACGCGAGTTGTTCAGCACCGATATCGAAGGCGTCCGGCTCCGCAGATAGACTGCTGTATCAGTAAGCAACTGCTGGATACTCAAGGGCACAGGCATTCAGGTACCCTGATACTCGGATGCTCAAGTCCCCTGATACACAGGCGCCCCCTACCGATCGCATATAGCATATATGAAACGAACATCATCTTTACTGAAAAGCGGTATTAGCCTGTCCGTACTCACCCTCATGTCGCGGGTGTTAGGGCTGATACGGGAAATGACCAAATCAGCCTTCCTCGGCACCGGCCCCCTCGCGGACGCCTTTACCGTTGCCTTTATGATTCCCAATCTACTTAGGCGCATCTTTGCCGAAAACAGCATGACCGTTGCGTTTATTCCTACTTTCCAAACCTATCTGGAGGATGAGAAGCGCAATGTGCCGGATGCAAAGGCGGCGATGAAGGAGTTCCTTTCCGCAACGTTCACCATGCTGTCTTTTGCCGTAACGGGTACCGTCATCATCGGGATTTTGTGCAGCGGTCTGATTATTGCGGTGTTTTTTCCGAAAATCGCCGATTTTTCCGCAACGGTACTCTTAACGCGCATCATGTTTCCGTACCTACTGCTCATCTCCATTGCGGCATTCTTTCAGGGGATATTGAACGGCGTCCGCAGCTTCTTACCGACGGGAATTACGCCGATTTTGTTTAACCTGTCCGTTATCGGCTGTACCTTTGTACTCGCAAAGCCCTGCGGCAATCCGGCTCTTGCAATGGCGATCGGCGTGGTAATCGGCGGCTCCTGCCAAATGCTATTTCAGCTCCCCTTTGTACTGCGCGCAGGCTTTTCGTTTAGGCTGATACCGTTCCGGCGCTGTGTACATAATGCCGGAGCGCGGAAAATACTACGGCTGATTGTGCCAACGCTTATCGGAACGGCGGTGTATCAGATTAACGACCTCGTTTCTACAGCGCTCGCGACATACTCCGGAGTCGGGGTTGCGGCAAGTTTGCAGTATTCAATCCGTTTACAAGAGCTGATTCTCGGCATCTTCGCCGTTTCCGTCGGCACGGTTATTCTGCCCGACCTTTCAGCCCATGCGGTTAATAAGCAATGGGAAGTCTTTCAAAAACTGCTGTTGAATGCCGCAAAGATTATTGCGCTCGTAACCGTCCCTGCAACGATTTTCCTGCTCTGTTCGGGCGAACATATCATCATTTTGGTGTATAAGAGCCGACGCTTTACCGAGGAGTCTGTCCGGCTCACCTTGCAAGCCTTTCAGTGGCATATCGCAGGGTTGTTCTTTATCGCATTAAACAGGATTTTAACCTCGGCTTTTTATGCACAAAGCGATACCAAACGTCCCACGATTGCAGGTATTGCGTGTTTCGGAATCAATATTGTGCTTGCGGCGGCTCTGGCAGGTTTTATGCAAGGCGGCGGTATTGCGTTGGCACTGACCGTTGCGAGCGCCGTTAATACCGGTCTTCTGCTGTATTTTCTTACCAAAAGCGATTCAATCGATGTGCGTACATTGCTTGTATCGGCAACCGGTTTTACCGTTAAGATGCTGCTTTTTTCGCTGATTGCCGCCGCCCCGCTGTATTTTTTCGGCGAATGGCTCTACGATCCGTTAGCGGCATACCCCCGCATTATCGCACAGGGACTTCCGCTCTTTATCAGCGCCGCGCTTTTTGCACTGATCATTTTAACACTGCTCATCATAACGGGAGATTCTTTGTTAAAGACTGCCGTACAAAAAATACGGCGGCGGTAAACGCATTAGGCCTTATTTTTTCATATCCGCCACGGATGGCGGTGATACTAATCAGCAGCAAGTTTTTTGCTAGAAAAACTTGACACGAACATTGTACAAGGAAGTACAATGTTCGTGTTCCCCGCAGAATGATTGTGGCTGCTCAACCTTTCCTTTTGAAAATATGCGGGTATCTACTTCGTTATTTCACAAAAATTAGTCCTCGACGTGCAAAAAGCACGCCTGTGGGTAATTTTTGTTCATGCCTCGTATCTGCCTCACCTCTTTTCAAAAGGCTAACGCAAAAATTATTTTTAACCATCAGCCTCAATTTTTCTGCGATTTTTATCTAATCTGTCTAATGCGTTTAGCACCTGTTAGAAAAAATGTGCGAAGTTTTGTTTCCGTAAAATGCAACTGTTGAACAAAATATGAATTTTTGAAACTGTTGCATTCGTGCGCGAAAAGCGCACACATCAAGCGACAGTTTTTTGTCTTGAAAACTACCCGATTGCGTTTAAGACTTTGTTCAAGCGGTTCTTATCAAAGAGATCCAGCGGGCGGCCTTCGGTAAAGCGGCGGGCTTCTTCCGTAAAGGTACCGGCAGTCATACAGATTCCCTTCCCCGCCTTCATCTCCTTAATTCTCCCGTGGAAGTCGCGCAGTACCAGTTCACCGACCGAACCTTGGGAACGGAAAAATCGGAATATTACAAGATCCGCCCATTTAGGCGTATCAATTTCAGCAACGATATCGGTATAGGTTGCAAGAACACTAATATCAAGTATTTTGACCTTAGCATTCGGAAAAAATCGTGAAACGATTCTGCGGCATAATCCGACAAATTCACTTTGCCCCGACATTAAATAGGTATGAAGGTTTTTATTCTGATTTAATTCCTGATACCGCATGATAAGAGAAGCGACATCTTTATACCCCGGACTGACGGTCTGAATTTCTTTTAATTGAATCAGCGCTTTTTGTAAATCCTGCGTTTTAATCCGCGCAGCGGCTAAATTATAGCGCAGCTCATTCATAATATCCAACGGGATGCCGTCATGCTTTAGGCCGATTTCAAAATCTTCAATTGCCTTCTCTAATTGACCTGCACGCATCCGTATTAAACCCGCATAGAGCGCAGCACGCGGCCCCACTTCGGGGGATACCCGCAAATGAGTGAATATCTTTAACGCCTGATCATTTGAGCCGACTTCATAAAAACACTCCCCCATCGCAAAAAGCGCATCTTTATTATCAGGCTGAACATCCAATACTTTTTTTAAGCTGGGGAGCGCCTCTTGATATTTGCGTAAACTTTGGAGTGTATAACCAAGATACTTTAACGCCATCACGTTATCGGGCTGAGTGAGTAGCGCTTTCCGCAAAAACGGAACCGCTTTTTCATATTCTTTTTGAATATAGTAAATATATCCGAGATTATAGTTTATCTCGAAATGGTTGGGATTGATATTTTTTGCCAGTAAAAGCCCTTTCTTCGCCTCTACAAACCGGTCTGTTTTCAGTGCGCTGATACCGTACCGTAAGCTGATTTCAAATTGCTCCGATGGAACACGCCCGCCCATCTGATCCAACAGCGGCGCATAAGAAGCATAGGCTTTTTCCCAGTCTTGATCCTGAAAGTATATATCTCCGACCATTAAAAGTGCGGCGCTGTCATTCGGATTTTGCGCAAGCCGTTTCGTTGCCTCGCGTATCAC
Organism: Treponema sp. OMZ 805; assembly: GCF_050937395.1. Taxonomy (NCBI): domain Bacteria; kingdom Pseudomonadati; phylum Spirochaetota; class Spirochaetia; order Treponematales; family Treponemataceae; genus Treponema; species Treponema sp. OMZ 805. The sequence continues at coordinate 61,249 of NZ_JACCLP010000005.1, forward strand.
TGCAGCCTTGTTTTTTTTGCCGATCGATAACGTTCCGCGGCCTTTGAACCCCGTCATAACAACCGTTACGACCGCAACAACTGCGATAATGATGAAAAGAGAGATAATTACAACAGACATACTGTTTGTATTATCTTATCTATTTGGATAACTGTCAAGACAAGCTCAGTTTCTGAAATATTGCTTATTTACGTGTGCGGTGTCGTACGATATTCACCAGAATTTAACTTCTGCACTCTTCAAGATTTGATAATATTTTCGATTGTCGAATTTCAAGAAAAAGATTCCACAGCGGGATTAAATAAAGAAAAAAGGCTGCTAAAAGCACTGTTGCAGGTGCGCCGATTGAAGTCAACGGAACGCTTACCGCTATCGACCACGGCATCAGCGGCGCTACGACAACGGCGGTATTCTCCAAGTAAGATGCAAGGATGTTTTTATCTTCTATAAAATCATCACAAACTTGATGAGTCAGCATAATGGCTAATGTTTGATTGCAGGCAATCGCCGAAGCAAATACGGAGGCGGTAAGAACACTGCCGAATACGGTAATACGGCTGCTGAGCCACCGCATAATTCGCTGCATTCCATCGAAAAAATGAGTTCCCTTAAACATTCCCGAATAACAAGACGAAATGCAGATAATTGCAAATACCCGTATCATCGAAACAATCCCTCCGCCGGCCATAAGTTTTGCCAGTTCCGTATCTTGAGGATGAAAACCGAAAAAGACTATTTTTATCAGCTCTGCCACCTGTATATGCTGCAAAAATCCGGCGCAGAACAACCCTGCAAGGCAGCTTATCGCCATCGTTATTTTTACATCGATTTTAAGTAACGAAAAAAGGATGATGATAACGGCAGGGATAGTCGTAAAAAGCGAAAGGTTGTAATAATCGGTGAAGATACGGAAAGTCATATTGCTTTCTCTGCCGGAATTAATGATAGTCTCAATAATACTATTTCCCGCACTGGGATTGATGATAATCCCGATGATGCCATACAGAACAGCTGTTACGATAAAGGGGATAAGTGCGGTTTTCACCATCATTTTGATATTATTGAAGACATCAGTATGCGTTAATCCGCTGATGAGATGCGCTCCCGACGACATCGGCGAGCAGCGGTCTCCGAAAAATATCCCCGAAATAACAGCCCCTCCAGAGTATATAACGGGAATATTCATACTATTTGCTAATGTCATACAAATAACACCGATGGTGGCGGCGCTTCCGAAGGCGGTACCCATCAAAAACGATACAAAGCAGCATAGTAAAAAGCAGAGCAACACCATAGCCTGCGGCACCGCAACCAGAGAGGCATAGTACACGATAAAGGCGATGGTGCCGCATGCACGCCATATTGCAGTAATACAGCCTATCAACACAAAAATCATCAGAATATTTTTTACGGTTAGAATACCGCGAAAGGAATAGCGGAGCATCTCCTTCCACGTTTTGCCTTTGATAAGGCCGAATACAAAGAAGAGCGCATAGCCGAATATCAGCGCGTATAAAATTGAATAGTGAAGAATAACGCAGATAATTAAACTGACGGAAAACAGCAATAGAATACATAATTCAAGCATAAGTCTTCTACGTTCCTTTCCGTTATTATTATGCAGAGACACGCGCCTGTCAATAAGTAAATATGAGCTTGCAGGGCAATCGCTTCAGGGCAAAAAAAAGGTGATAATCACGGTACGGCTAAAGGAGAGATGTAAAGGCCGTACAATGACTATCACCGGGATTAACTGTTGTTTGTATTAAGCCCGCACGTAAGGTTTGAGCTTACTCTGCAAGGCTTTTGTAAATTTTTTCTATATTAGAGGTCATCCGTTCCGTATAGGATAAACCATCCTCAGCCGACTCAATCGTATAGATTGTTTGCACCGAAGCTCCGACTTCTTTTGCTAAGGTAGCCGAAACTTGCGGACTTGCCGTATTTTCGGAGAAAACAACTTTAATTCCATATTGGTTACAATAATCTGCTAATTTTGCTAATTGTTGTGCACTCGGCTCGCCTGCGGAGAATACATCTTCGACGCTGTTCTGTTCGAGGTTGAAATCTCTGCAGAGATATCCGAACGCTGCATGTCCGACGACAAAACGGCGATGACTTACCTTCGCAAAATTACTGCGATATTTTGCTAAAAGCGCATCAGCATTCGCAATAAAAGTTGCGGCATTCGCCTTATAGAAAGCGGCATTTGCAGGATCTACCTCACTTAAACCGTCGGCGATGTTCTTAACCATCACTTTAGCGGATTCAAGGCTCAACCACGCATGAGGATCAACCGCTTCGTGGTCGTCATCATGATCATGGTCATGCTCGTCGTGATCATGATCGTGCTCATCTTCGTGGTGGTGGTGATGATGATGGTGTCCTTCTGCGAGTTCGATCGGTTTAATACCGTTACTTGCACAGATAGTCTTTATCGTATCCTGCTTCACCGCATGGAGAGCATCCATAAGCCATGGTTCCATACCGAACCCGTTGTAAACGACAGCCTTTGCCTGCATTAAGAACTTTAAATCCCCTGCCTTTGGTTCAAAATCGTGTGCTTCAACTCCCGGCGGAATAATCGTATGGACGTACACCTTATCTTTACCCACGATTTCCGTGAGTTCCTTCATCGCATCAAAGGTTGCTGCAACGGCAACTTTGCCTTCCATGTTTTTCTCGGTTTTTCCGCCGGCAAACAGATTTACCGCGGCGATGCCGAAAAACATCATACAAACTGCTGTAAAAAACAATTTCTTCATTAAAAAAACTCCTCTTGCAATGCTACTTGCAAATCGGTTGCAAGTATACACAAATGCAAAAAGTTTGCAAGTAGCAAATAAGCATAAAAACTAATTAAATCTAAAGAAACCCTTTAAAAACGGATTCGCAATCCGCTTTTGCGGATATGATAAATCACTTCCTTACAGAACAAGCCGATAGGTTTGATGTTTTTAGAGGTTCCCATATATCATATTTTTTATGCTTGAGGAATTTTTTCGCCTCTTTACAGAACCGGATATTAGTCATACAGTAGCAAGGATGAAACTGCTCCATACCGCCGACCTGCATTTGGGAAAGACGCTGCATGAAACGCCGTTGCTCGGCCTGCAGGAAAAAATGTTGAACGATATTCATGATATCCTTACACGGGACGACTATGCAGCGCTGATTATCGCAGGCGATGTGTATGACCGCGCCATTCCTTCGGCGGAGGCGGTTTCGCTTTTCAGCCGGTTCCTTGCACGGATACGGGAGGATTGTCCCGATACGGCGGTGTTTATCATTCCCGGCAATCACGACTCCGCGCAGCGGCTCGCCTTTGCCCGCGAAATACTGCAAAATCAGCGCATCTATATTGCGCAGGATACAAGCAGGCTTGCCGATCCGGTGATTCTTACCAAGGGCGCGGAAAAACTTGCGGTATACCTGCTCCCGTTTTTAAACTTCGGAACCTTTTCGGAAGAAAAAAAAGAAGCATGCCGCGCCGCGGGTGATTCACAAGCGGAAATGGCGGCAGTTGCGTCGCACATACTGAAACAAGCGGTGCCGCCGGGCATACCCGCGCTGTTAGCGGCGCACCTTTTTACCGTTGGCGGGCAGAGTTCCTCCAGCGAGCGCACCTTTATCGGTACCGCCGAATATGTCAATCCCGACCTTTTTTCTTTTTTCGATTATGTTGCGCTCGGACACCTGCACCGCTGCCAACGGATAACCGACAGAATGTATTATTCGGGATCTCCTCTCCCCTACTCCTTTGATGAATCGGAGGATTCCAAGTGTGTTCTTTCGATAGATATCGACTGCACGCCGAAACAAAACGCTGCCGAAAAGAAAAACAAAGCGAAAGTTAGTGCGGAACTCTTCGATAGTGAAACAACTAAAGCTCATGCGGAGCTTTTCGATGCGGAAATAACGAACTCCCGCACAGAACTGTTTGATGCGGCAAATCAGCAGTCCGATATGAACAGTGCAAAGGCTCCGCTCAACATTGAACGGATACCCATTATTTCCGAACGTCCGCTTAAACGACTGGAAGGCAGTTTTGAAGAGTTCTTTACCGGAAATCGCTACGACGAATGGAGCGGTTGCTATCTGGAAATCACACTGAACGATGCCGAAGTCATTGCGCACCCGATGCAGCTGCTGCGGCAGAAATTTCCGTTTTTGCTGAGTATCCGGCAAAAGAGTTTTATGAATCGGGAACAGCAGGATGGGGAAGAACAGTTGACACTCCGCGAACGGACGGCTGAAGACCCGCTCACGTTAGCCGAAAATTTTAGCCGGTTTGAAATCGTTATTAACGGCGAGCCGAACCAAATGAAGCAGGAGCTTTTTGAACAGCTCTGCAAAGAGGCTATTGATGAGACCTAAAGAACTGATACTGCACAACATCGGCCCTTTTACCGGCGAGCATACCGTCAATTTTGACAGCCTCGGCTCCCTCTTTTTAATTTACGGACAAACCGGCGCCGGAAAGACCACGCTCTTTGACGCCATTTCTTACGCCTTTTACGGAAAACCGCTCGGCGGAAGATCGGGCGTTATGCGGAATTTGCGGAGCCATTTTGCAGACGACTATGCAGTATCCGATGTCATACTCACCTTTTTTATCGGTCCGCAGCTGTACCGAATAAAACGGCAGCTGCCGTATACCAAAGAAGGCCGAAAACTGGAAACACCGGAAGAAGTCTCCCTCGAATGCTACGAAAACGGCAGCTGGGAAAACCGCTCATCGACGAACAAGCGGGAAACCGATGCTTCAATCCAAAATCTGATTAAACTTTCCGACAAAGAGTTCAGCCGCATCGTCCTTTTGCCGCAGGGAGAATTTGCGCAGTTTTTGCGGGCGCAGTCGAGCGATAAAAAAGAGACGCTGATGCACTTGTTTCCTATCAAACGGTACTCGGATTTGATGCAGGAAGCGAAGCTCCGCGCAGATATGCTGCAGCAGGAAGCTCATACAATAGAAGCAAACCTTGAAACCCTGCATACCCGCTTTGTCTACCACCGTTACGAAAGCGACCGCGCGGAGCTGCTCAACGAAATTGACCGTATCAGGGATGAACACGGTGGTGTCCTGACCGCCCTACAGACAAAGAATACCGAGCTTGAGCAGGAAAAAATACTTGCAGAGAAGCGAAAAGAGCTGGAGCGAGTTATCGAAGAACTGGAAGCATGCCGCATCCGTGAAGAGGATATCCGCAATTTAAAAGCGAAAATCGAAAAAGCGCAGCGGGCGGCTCCGCTCGCAGTCCACGTAAATCAGCTCCTTGAGTTGGAAGCAGCATGTGCGGCGGACGAGCGGCAGATACGGGAAAAACGGGAACGCATGGAAGAACTGACCGCCCGCATGAACGCTTTGCAGGAGCGAGAAACCGACATAGCGGCAAAGGAACACCAGCGGGATAGCCTCTTTGCCGTCATCGATTCCCTGCGGAAAGCCGCCGTGTTGGAACGGGAAATCGGAGCGGAGCAAGCCGAAGAAGATAACCTGAAACGCGCCGCCGCCGCCGCCCAAGCGCAACTGCAACGCATCGAAGCGCAGCTCGCCGCCGTTACGGAAAAAACCGCAGCCCTTGCTCCTGTCGTCGATGCGCTTGACGAGCGGGAACACGCCTACCGCAGCCTGCAAACCCGGCTCGACATAGAAAAACAGCTGCACGATATGTTATGCAAACAAGAGCAGCTCACCACCTTTTTGCACAGCTATGCGCAGGCTGCGGATAATGCGCGGACACAGCTTGCAGAGATCGCCCGCGACTGTGATATTCAAGCGGAACAGATCGATAGAATAGAAAAAGAAAAAAAAGCAGCGGAACGGCAGCGTGCAGCGGCGGCGCTTGCGGAACATCTCGAAGAAGGAAGTCCCTGCCCTGTCTGCGGTTCGGTACATCACCCTGCACCGGCTCAAGGTATGTCAGAAAGCGCGTTCAGCTTTGACGAGCGGATAGAAGCGGCAAAACGGAGCGCAGCAAAACTACAGCACGAAAAAGAAAAAGCGCAGACGGCGCTCGCCGGTGCGGAGGCTTCGTATACAAACTATCAAAAACAAATAGATGAACGGGCGGCCACTGCGGCTGATTTACAGCTGCGGTATAAAGAATGCAGCACGGCGCCCTTTCCGGAAGGAAAGGATGCGGCGGAATGCCGCATTAAGGAAACCGCTCAGCAGATCAACGAGGCGGTGCAAGCGTACAACGCATCCCGCAAAGCCTTTGCCGAACACAAAACGCTGGAAGAAGAAGCCCGCCGTTTGCAGCGGGAGCGGCAGGAATGTACGCAGCAGCACCATAGCGCGGAACAACGCTTAAGCGGAGTTTCCGCCGCGCTGCAAGAAAAACGCCGCCAGTTTGACCAAGCTTTTTCCCAGCTACCCGAAAACCTGCGTAGCGTTCAGTTGAGCGCGGATAGGGAAATTTTGGACAACCAGGAAACCGGCGGCAGAAACAAAGCCCCCGATGCCCCTGCCGGCCAGACCGCACCGGAGCAATATGAAGTTCCTGATGCCGAAACCGCGTTGGAGCAATGCGAAGCGCTGCTGCAAGAGCTCAAACTGACTATCAACGCCTACCATACCGATGTTTCCGAAGCAACGCAAAACCTTGAACGGATCCGCGGCGAACTTTCCACAGCGGAAACGCACGGACAGGAACGCTCGCAGCAGCGCAGCGAAAAAACGGCACAGCTCGAAGCCGCGTATATAAAGGAAGGTTTTGCCGATTTGGAAGATCTACAGCAAGCCGTGTGCAGCGAACCGGAAGTTGCGCAGTGGAAAACCGAAATCGACACCTTTTATGAGCAGTACGCGGCGTACAAGCAGGCGGCGTCCGGATTGGAAAAAGACGTTACCGCAACGGAGCAGCGCGATCTCGATGAGCTGGAAACTGCCGTCGAAGCCCTGCGCCAACGGTATGACGAAATACAGGCGCGGCTCGAAGTCCTCAATACGGAGAAAGCAAAGCTGGAGGAGTTGCACGCCCAGCACATGGAACTGACCAAAGCCCTCGCAGTTAAAACGGCGGAGGCGCAAAACTGGGTAGCCCTTGCAAAAGACCTCTGCGGCAGCAATCCGCGGAAACTCCAGTTCGACACGTGGATTCTTTCCGCCTTTTTGCATGAAGTAACCATGTTTGCAAATAAGCGGCTTGAGCGGATGAGCGAGGGACGGTACCGGCTTGCCGTCAGTGAAGAGCACGGCGCAGGGAACGCATACCGAGGCCTCGACTTGGAAATCGCCGACGCCTACACCGGTAAATGCCGCCCCTCTGCGACCCTCTCCGGCGGGGAAACCTTTATGGCCTCCATCAGTCTTGCGCTCGGCCTTGCCGATTCCATTCAGGCACGAGCAGGCGGCATCAGAATAGATTCGATGTTCATCGACGAAGGCTTCGGGTCGCTTGACGAAAAAGCCTTGGAAAACGCTGTCAGCATCTTAGACGAAATACGTGGGAACCGGATGGTCGGCATCATCTCGCATGTCAGCGAACTGCAAAGCCGCATCCCACAAAAGATTGAAGTGATAAAAACCGGAACGGGTTCATCCATCCGGCAAGGTAAACTTCATCCTTGACTTTACTCGGATGGGGGTATAGTATAAGGACTCTTAATTGGCAACCTCTAAAAACCGCAGTTTTTAGATATTTCCTTTAAGCTTATTTGCGGAATTCTTTAAATACCTTAGCTTTAGAGTATCCCGCCTGTCAAAGTAGGTGCTTATGAATTTGAAAAACGCACTGGTTAAAAGACTATACAAACATCCGCGTATTACTTTGGGTATTATCCTCGGCATCACGCTCTTCTTTGCATTGCAGCTTCCGCGTATCCGATTTGATAATAATAATTTCCGCTTTATACCGGAAAGCGATCCCTCTCGAATAGCGGATGCCGAAATGGCAAAGATATTCGGCGATTCGGTGCCGCTCCTGATCGGAATCCAACGACACTATTCGACGGTCGTTGATCGAGAATTTTTAGAAAAAATGCAAGAGCTGGATAAACAATTGCTTGCATTACCGCTTGTAAAAAATGTCGTTTCGCTTACGACAACAACCCATATCGAAGCGGCGGATGATTCAATTGTGAACGAAAAACTTGTGCCGGAACATTTAACCGGTTCGCCGGAAGAATTGAAGACAATTACCGAACGGCTCCGTTCGATGGACACCTATAATCGAAGCTTGGTTTCCGATGATTTAAAAGCCACACAGACTATTATCTTCCTTAACATAAAACAGGAAGAAAGCGGATCCCCGGAAACGGTTTCCGTATGCCGTGAAATAATGCGCATCGCGGAGGAATGGGACTTTCCGGACTCCGTTACCTACGTAACCGGCACACCGGTTTTTAGCGAAATTGTCAATGAAGCAACCGGTCATGATTTAATGTTCCTTGTCCCTATCGTCGTCATCATCGTGGCGGGCGTCTTATTTTTTTCGTTTAGAAGATTTACCGGCGTATTTTTACCGCTGCTCACCGTTATTATTTCATGCATTTGGGCAATCGGTGCAATGGCACTGTTGCAAATTCCATTGACTATCCTTTCGACGGTGCTACCCGTTATTTTGATTGCCGTTGGTAGTGCATACGGTATCCATGTTATCAATCACTATTTTGATGAAGTAACACAGAGCAAGGAAATCTCTCGGGAAACGCATTCAGCACAGATTGTCGAAGCTATGTCGCGGGTTATTCCGCCGGTTTTTTTAGCGGCGCTGACAACCTTTGCAGGCTTTGTATCATTCTGCTTTACGAGCGTTGTCCCGATTTTTGAGTTTGGGATATTTTCGAGCTTTGGTGTACTTTCAGCCTTTATTGTTGCGGTAACGCTTATCCCTGCAATTCTTATTTTACGGGGACCGCGTAATCCGACCATCGGCGGTCGCTTTGGGGCAAAATCGAGCCACAGCGGTATTATCGATCGGATTATTGCCGATACACTGATGATTGTTCATGCACATAAACGCAGTGTACTTTTGGTCAGTCTCGGTTGTATTATTTTCGCCGGTTTGGGGATTTCAAAACTCGTTATCGACAACGTATTAATGGAATACTTTGAACCGGATGTACAGGTTGTCAAAGCCGATACGTTTATCCGAGAAAATTTTGGCGGTTCAAAATTACTGAACTTAGTTATCAAGGGGACGAAACAGGGAGATGTTATTCGCCCCGATGTGTTGCAGGCAATCGATTCTCTTGCCGAGTATGCGGAAGAAAATATCCCCGAAGTAGGAAAAATTACCTCGCTGGCGGACGTTATTAAACGGTTCAATCAAGTGTATAATGCGGATGCTCCGGCAGCAGGACTGGCAGCTACAGGGCGTACTCCCCTGTCGTCCTCCGATGGACAAACAGCTGCTACCTCGACTGTAGTTTCCGGTGCGAACTCCACCGAAAAAGAAGAAGATTCGTTTGGCGATTTTGGCGACTTCGGAGATGCAGACAGCTCATGGGGTTTTGATGATGTTGACACATGGAGTGATTCGGAACCATCCACCTCGGCTTCCGGTAAAGCAGGACACACCATAAAGGAAACGCAAAAAGAACCGGCGTATACTTTTTCTGAAATCATCGAAAAACTTGCAGCTGCTCAAACAGCCCGCCGCGGCAGATATGTTTCTGCGACCGAGGTGATTGATGCGTTAAAAAAGGATATCAATTATAAAGGCGCTGCCTACTACGAAATTCCTACGGATCCTCACAAATACGGCAAAGAAACTCAGGAAGAGCTTACCGCGCTTATTCAAAACTACCTTCTCCTGCTGGCGGGGAATGTACAGGATTTTATTGACGATACATATACCCCAACCGCGCTCAAAGTAAATATTCAGCTGCGGACGCTCGGTCAACAAGACAGTGAACAGGCCTTGCAAGCGATTATGGCGTATGTTAAGGATAATTTCCCCAAAGATATATCCGTAGAGCCGAACGGTTCAATGTTTATCGAACAGTCGTTGAATACCCTTGTGGTACAATCCCAGCTGATTTCCGTTGCGGTGTCGTTCGGCATTGTGTTTTTAATTTTAGCGGTCTATTACCGCTCCATTATTGCGGGTATTATCGGCATTATCCCGCTGATGATTTCCGTTGCGTTGAATTTCGGCTTTATGGGAATCGTTGGTATAAAACTCAATATCGGGACGGCAATGGTGGCAAGTTTTGCAATCGGTATCGGTATCGATTATACCATCCACTATTTGGCCGCCTATCACCATGAATATACCAAACGACGTGACGACCGGAATTTCCTTATCCACACGTTCTACGGTTCCGGTAAGGCAATTCTGTTTAATGCGGTGTCGGTCGGTGCAGGATTCGCCGTCTTAATGCTTTCAAAGTTTAATATGCTATCAGAACTCGGTCTATTGATTGCGTTGGTGATGGGTACCAGCTCTTTTGCAAGCTTAACGGTACTACCGACCATCCTTTCGATTGTAAAGCCGCGGTTTATTACGAAGCCGTTACCGGGGGATTTTGAAAATATATAGCGCATCTACTTCGTTACTGCACACAAATTAATCCTCAACGTATCAAAGATACGCCTGCGGTTAATTTGTGCTTGCGCCTCGTATCTACACTATCTATTTTCAAAAGCGCTGGTTTTATATAGCATATCTACGGATCCGATAACGAGTTGGGAAAAGAGCAGGAGATAGAAGTAGAGAATAATATTTGTATAAATGTTAGAGGAAAGAATGATTTTTGCTATCATGCTATAATACGCTTCTTAACAAAAATCACTCCGCCTGTAATACAGAATTGATATCTATATCATTTTTTGTTGTTTATCGCATTAATAATAATGACAAGCCCTGCGATTATTGCGCCAATTCCCAATCCGATAACTGTTCCAATTCCGGGAAAAAGAAGCGGCCCAATGACGGAACCCGCAGCTGCAATTAGTGTAATTACGCTCATTAAGCTGCCTCCGTTCTCAGATGAATTGTTCATAATAAACATCCTCTCATCTCGCTTTTTCAATACATAGTATCAAAATTACAAGCGCTTGCAATCATTGCATATAAACTTTGAGCAGTTTCACGTGTCATAAAATCAAGGTTTTTTGATCCGAATGTTCCCGTAAGATTTACGCCATAGGATATCGATGTTTTATTGTTTTTATCCACATGAGCATCAAAATTCAACGATGCACTTATAATTTCATCCAGATTAATAACGTTTTGGCTTAATTTACCGAACGGTTTAAAAAGCGCTGTAAAATAGTTCGGCTTTAACTTTATTACTCGTTTATCTAAATCCAATATGATCCCCTGTTTCTCTACTCGGAACCAAATGAAAAAGATATAAAAAAATATCAGCATAATTATCACACCAAGAAAAGAAAAACCCGTATCTTTAGAAACCATATAAGCGAAAAAGATAAGAAAAAGAATAAACAAAAACGCTGTATTTAATAACACAGAAGTAAATCTAAATACATTTTGCTGAAGTTTTTTTACGCCCATAATACACCTCTTTTTAACGATAAACGGTTATGAGTAATCATACTTTTAGGTAAATATCCGGAACGGAATTTTAGGAACTGCCGGAGTACATGCTGACTTGTGATTCCTTGGGGCTTATGCATCATCTTTACACCTCATAAAATATATTGACTGAAATATACGATATAAATCAACAGCACAAATAACTGTTTTATAAAACTATTCGTTCGCCGTTCAGTCGTTTTTTTCAGCCTGTCATAAAAATCGGAATATTTTATTTATTCAGATTTTCTTCCATAATACCCCCCCCCCCCCCCCTCAAAAGTCAAGAGTTTTTTGTAAAAAAGTATAAAATAAATTCAATACTGTTATTTTTATACGTACACGTTAGCGACCGTAGTTAAAAGCAACCAACAACTTGATGCAGTGTGTAAAAATATGTATAGTATAAATATATTTAAATCGATGAGTGATGAATGCGTACAAACAAGCGATACGGGAACTAAAGAACGTACATTACTTTTTAAAAAGACATAGCAGTAACCATGACATATATTTCAATGCTGAAAAAAGCCGTTCAATTCCGCTTCAAAGACATTATTTTGATGAAGATGATTTGCGGTATAAGAAAAGAAATTATGAACGAAGATAGAAAATGAAATATACCTATACAGCTGTTTTCACCAATAAACACGGTAAGATTTATGCAAGAGTTCCCGATCTTAACGGATGTATAACAACAGGATCGGATTTGGTAGATGCAATTGAGCAAATGGAAGATGCTATGTCTGCTTGGCTTTGCGTAGCGGAAGATGAGCATTTACCTATTCCGCCATCGACTCCACAACATGCTATTCAATACGGTGCGAATGAAAATATTTCTTTAATAAAGGCTGACACCTATAAATATCGTGCTCTAACGGATACAAAAGTTGTTCGCAAAAATGTATCGATACCGGCATGGCTTGCTTCGGCTGCCGAAAATGCGCACCTAAATTTTTCACAAGAATTACAAAAAGCTTTAAAGCAACGTCTAGAAATAGCATTTTGAATTTGTGAAAAGCCCTTTGCGACAGGTTTTATTTTGTGTTATAGTACCGAACTGTAAGCTCATCAAGGGAGTATAACAATGAAAAAATTACTAATGCTTTGTTTTTTATTGCTCTGCAGCATCGCAGTGCTTTTTGCCGAAGAAGCCGCCGAATCCATTATGAAGGGCGCTCCGTCAAAAATAACAATTGAAACAATCGGGACGCGGGCAAAGATGGAAATCCAACGAAATGGAACGACGATGGCGGAACTGTTGGTCGATCAATATTCCGTGCAAAAAGAAAATGATCACCGCACCTTTTTGGAAATTAAAGCGCCGGCAAATGTAAAAGGAACGCGTTTTTTGATGATTGCAAAAGACGGTGTTACCGATCAGCGGATTTATCTACCGTCGCTCGGGAAAGTCCGCCGTATTACCGGTGAATCTGAAGGGACTGAAAGTTTTCTCGGTACTGATTTTTCGTATAATGATATGTCGTATCTACAGCGGGACAGCAGTTTGGACACATACAAGATATTGCGCGAGGAAGAATACGGCGGAGTTTTGTGCTATGTCATCGAGGGCGTTCCTAAAGATACGAAATCCGAGTATTCCAAGACTAATGTGTGGGTAGAAAAAGATTCCAAGCATTTGGTAAAGATTGCCTTTTATGACCGGAAAAACGTATTGGTAAAAATCATGGAAATGAGCAATTACGAGACAACCCAAGGCGTGGACACTCCTCGGATTACTAAAATGACAACCCTCGCAACGAATACGGCAACGACCATCAACATTATCAAAATGCAATATAATATGAATATCCCTGATAAGATTTTTACCCCGCGGTATTTGGAGCAAGGCCGTTAAGTAACAGAGCATAATCGCATAAAAAAAACCGGTATGCCTATCGGCTATACCGGTTCATCAGATGCGTATCGGTGTAACTGTTATTCAATTACCGCGACGATATCGCCTGCCTTTAAAATTAGGTAATCTTCACCGTCGATCTTAATCTGTGTCCCTGCGTATTTATCGTGCATCACTTTTTGACCGACCGACACCTTAATCTTCTCTTTATCATCGCCGATGGCAACGACAACTGCCGTCTGTGTTTTCTCCTGTGCGGTATCGGGAATAATAATTCCGCTTGCGGTTTTAGTTTCTACCTTATCGACCTTTACTAAAACACGGTCTGCTAATGGCCGTACTTTCATGTAAGAACCTCCTATCATACTGTACTTTTCGGTAGTAAAAAAATATGCCCCGATGACATCAAGGGCATTTTAACCGGATATAGCTGTGTCAATTTAACCCAGTTTTAATCATATTTATACTGAGTGTGTCATTTCAACCATACGAGGTTATATTTAATATACAAACAAAGATATAAAAAGGCAAGTTTTTTTCTTTTTTTTATAATTCCATGCCTAAAATGCCCGCAATGTAAGTATTTTTGTGGCTCTTTTCTCTTTCATCGTACCATCTTTTATCTTGAAAAAATTGGCATAGTATTTGCTTTAATAATAAGCATACACGGTTTAAATAAGGTGCACATCAGAATGCCCCTTTAACCGGCGAATTTCGGTTTGCTGCATTGCCTCGAAATATCGTACACATCACTTGCAAGGAGTTTGACTTATGGAAAAAATACGGAATACACGTGCGGATAATAATGTCTTTGCAACCTATTTAAGAGAGATAAACAAGATACCGCTGTTGTCGGTAGAAGACGAAGTTAAATATGCAAAAGCCGCTGCTGCCGGTGATGAGAAGGCGAAAAAAATACTGATTGAATCGAATTTGCGCTTTGTGGTCAATGTCGCAAAAAAATATCAGAATAAAAATATTCCGATTATGGATTTAATCAGCGAAGGCAATATCGGATTGATGAATGCTGCCGACCGCTTTGATCCCGATAAGGGATATAAGTTTATTTCGTATGCAGTATGGTGGATTCGCCAAGCGATTTTAAAAGCCATCTGCGAAAAATCCCGCATGATTCGGCTTCCGCTGAACAGGGCAAACGAATTAGTACAGATTGAAAAAGCTCGTAAACTTACGGGAAAAACCGGAAGCGAACCGGAAGATAAAGAGCTAACCGCCATCGCACAGGAACTCCGTATAGAACCTGAAATGGTACGGACGATTATGAATGCTGCCCGCGACCCCGTTTCTTTGGATGCGCCGGTATTCAATGATAACAGCGCTGCCAGTACCGGTGATTTTATCGAAGATACCCGTTATATGCAGCCTGAAAGCTATGCACTTGATATTGATTTGCGCGAAAATGTCGATACATTGCTTGCTTCTTTGACTGAGCGGGAAGCTGAAATTCTCCGTTACCGCTTTGGACTAAACGGATACGAGCAGCTTTCGTTGAAGGAAGTCGGTATGCGGTTCAATTTAACCAAAGAACGCATCCGCCAAATTGAAAAGAAAGCGCTTGAACGGTTACAGTCGATAGGTCATCAGCACGAACTCGAAAGCTTCGTCGCATAACCTTCGACTGGGACAACCGCATCAGCTTGGCTTTTTAATGCCCCCGCGGAATAAATAGGCTGTTCAACCGGAATTTCGCCGCGTTGCGTCTCAAATGGTCTCACAGCCTATTTATTCCGCGATTCGTTTATATACCCGTCTGATGCGGTCGCCCTTATTCTAAAATAAACTGTTCGAAATTTTGGATAAAATTTCGAACAAAAGGAAGGTAACCGCATCAGAGCCTTTTTAAGCGTGAGTGGGTATTCGGTACTCGGTGTAGCGGACGTTCTTCTTTTCTACGGCATCGCGCAGCGAACGTTCGACTTTTGAAAGTGTTGCATTACCGGTTTTTACTTCGACGAACAGTACTTCATCAACGGCTCCCGCAGAAAGCCCCGGAAAGGCGACGAAGTCTACCGGTTTTCCGAGAAATCGGATTTCCGTCGGATCGGCAGGAAAACCGGGAAAGAACGCTGCAAATTGTTCGGAAAGCTGTCCGTTCAAAACCGCTCGAGACCGTTTAACAGCATCTTCACGGGCAATTTTTATCTCTTTAGCGAGGTGCTTGCTTGCGGTAAGTCGTCCTATTTTTGTTCCGAGGAAGAAAGCGATGATAATGAATGAGATACTTGCAATCGCTAGAATAAGCAGCAAGAGTTTTACTTCTACCGTATCAAACATAATTTTCCTCCTCGAAAAAACTTTTGGTCGGCGTAAAATGCCGTATGCTGTGTTACTGTGAGTATCGGTTATCTGTTGTATTCCTAAAGGATCCTATTAAAGTATCCGATATAAGAGTTGATTTTTTCTACGAAGTTGAGGCGTTAGTGTATGTATCGTATAGGTTCTGTACTCTGTTGTTGCTTTTTTTTATCATTAGTTGTTTCTTGTGCATCAATAGCAACCAAAGGGGATACCGCATCGCCGGTAACGGAATCGAGAGAAGCTCTTGAACAAGGATACGTGAATCAATCCCCTCGGACAATGAAATCAGGTAACGAGATTACTGAAACAGTATCGGAAAAGCAAACACTTGCACGGCTGCTTCCCGAGCTTACGCAGGCTGTTGAAAACTACGATATACATAAGATGCTTGCATTATTCAATGCTATTTATGAATCGTGCAATGGACAAGAAGATAATGCGATTCTCATCGAAGCTCGCAATCGAATAGAACCGCTATTGGAGACTATTTCCATCGAGGCGGTCAGCAGCCCCGCACCTGTGAATGCCGACTCTCCGTTCACTCAGCCGTTTACGGCACGTGTTGTCATTACCGCCCCCGAAAAACAGTTTCCTCTCGATAATTATCCTATTACCGTTCTCTATCCGTCCGCCGGTACCGGCAGCGCTTTAAAAAAAGAGCTTGTACGGACGGATTCCGATGGTTTTTTATACTTTACCCCTCCCACATCCAACCGAGCATGCGACGGAAAACTATTTTTTTGCCTTTGTCCGGTCAAAAAGTCTACCGCTTTAGCTGATGAGGCAACCGACAACCTCTCCGTTTCTTTCCCTTATAAAGTTGCAACAACAGAGAAACGGATACCGTCTATTATTGCTATTCTTGATTATGATGAAAATAATACACCGATTTTTTCCGGTAATATAACAGCAACACGCTTGCTTACGGGATTAATGAAGCGGGGATTCAGCAGGATCGGGCTGGATGAATATCGTGAACTAGCCAATACAGATGAGGCTTCCGTTATCCGTGCTGCTCAAACGAAAATCGGTGCTGCTGTAGACCGTTTTATTTTCGGTAGGACGTACATTACGGTAGAAACAACGGAAGATAGTACCTTTACCTGTACCGTACGTGCTGACATATCGATTTGGGATTTTAAACAAGCACGAAAGATAAACCGATTTACCTTTACCCATACTGCGAAAGCTAAAACAAAAGCTCAAGCAATTTCGCTCGCCCGTACCGATTTGGGTGAAACGGTAATCGCCGAAACATTCAATTACAGTCTTTAAGCAATCAACAATGCGGCCTCTTGCAGTTCAAACTTTATTTGCTTATACTTTTTGCCATGAAGCTTTTTGTTGTGCGCCACGGTGAAACGGATTTGAATGTAAGAGAACTGGCTTGCGGTGTTTCGGAATCTATGTTGACGGAAAAGGGGCGGATGCAAGCCCAAAACTTGGCAAGCCGATTAAAAGAAGATAAAGAAAAAAACAATATCACGACAATTTACGTATCTCCACTTAAACGGGCAAGAGATACGGCTGCATATATTGAACAGGCATTACAGCTTACGGCTATGCCGGATATCCGCCTGCAAGAGATCGATTTCGGTGACTTTGAAGGAAAACCGTGGAATACCCCCGAAATTTTATACATTCATAAAAATCCTTTTTTAACATTTCCCAAAGGTGAATCCTTTGCGAAAGTAGCACACCGTGCATACAGTATTATAGAAGACGTAAAGCATAAGCATACAGGAGACGGCAATATCCTCTTTGTCTGCCACGGCGTGCTAACAGCGGCTATCTATACGTACTTTAAACCTTTTTCGGCAGAAGAATTACTCCAGTTAGAAATTGAGAATTGCCAGCTGCTTGAGTTTGATCTATAAGAGCAGCGGACGCTATTTTTTCCCAGCTCGAAAAATATCGATTGATACAAGTTTCCATCTCGAAATAAAATGGAGCTTCAATGAAAGCGGGGATATCCGCCGGTCTTGAAGCGGGAAAATACAACCGCCACGCATGGAGTACGTAGCGCTTGCACGCAGGAAGCGGATTTCCTCCGCGGTATTTACGATCTCCAGCCAACGGATGATCTACACTCGCAGTATGCTTCCGTATTTGGTGTTTTTTACCGGTAATAAGCTTAAACAGCATAAGCGACGCATCGATCCCTTTATTATAACTAAGCGAATAACACTGCGTTATGGTTTTACCGCTTTCGTCTTCGGCGGTAATAAGCTGCGACGGCATGGCGCCGCGTACAACGCCTAAGTAGTATTTATCTACCGTTTTTTCCCGCAAGCATTGAGAAAACCATTGAGCCCCGACAAGTGTCCGAGAAAAACAGAGAACTCCGGTGGTATCTTTATCGAGCCGATGCAGCGGCCCTTGTTTAAAAGAAAGACTTTGCCGAGAATTACGAGCGAAGCGGACAGGAGGCGGTCTATTGGGGGATAACTGTACCGTAGTGTCGCACTTTAGGGTATTGCCGCAAAGATGTGCAGCCCCGGAAAGCAGCGTATCGATACTGTGCACCCCGTGTACGGGAATTCCCGCAGGCTTATTGACAATAAGCAAGTCGGTTGTTTTTAACAAGATCGGTATATCGGCAGAAGTACGAGCCTGTCTGTCCGGAGCGTGGCCTTGCCTACCGTATGCAGGTATTTCCGTATCATGCAGGGCATTTTTGCTGAAGGTTTTCTTCCGGCACGGATTATTCTGGTGCGTTTGCATCCCCGCCGGAGACATTAACGGCTTTTCGGCGGGGAGCAATGATGTGGCAATCGATAACGTATCGCCTACTGCCGTCCGGTAATTAAGCGTAGCCCGCTTGCCATTGATACGGATTAAGCCCTTACGGATTGCTGCATACAGCGCCGAAAGCGGAATATCCGCCAGAAATTTTCTGACTACGCGGTCAAGCCGCCTGCCGGCATCGTTTTCCGAAAGAATAAATTCCGTTTTATGCGTTTCCCATGCGGCCGATGCTGTTTAACACCAGTTGCTTAAACAGAGGAGCCGCTTTTTTCCCTGCATCCAGCACTTCTTGTTCGTTCAATAACGAGCTGCTGATACCCGCTGCAAGGTTGGAAATAAACGAGATGCCGCAGACACGCATACCGGCATGCCGAGCCGCGACTGCTTCCACGGCGGTACTCATACCGACAGCATCGGCGCCGAGTATCCCTGCAAGGCGTACCTCCTGCGGTGTTTCATACGCAGGGCCGGTGAATTGACAGTACACTCCCTCTTGGAGCGGAATATGCAAAAATTCAGCCGCTGCTTTGATATGCATCCGAAGAGCTTTATCATACACTTGAGTCATATCGGGGAAGCGCACGCCAAGGGTTTCAAAGTTTTTCCCGATGAGCGGAGAAGGCACAAGACAGGTGATGTGATCGGTAATCATCATAAAATTACCTGCACTGAAGTTTTTGTTCGCCCCGCCTGCCGCATTGGTCAAAAAAAGGATTTCCGCCCCCATCAGCTTCATAATTCTGATGGGGAGTACCACATCGGTCATCGGATATCCTTCGTAATAGTGAATCCTGCCTTGCATAATGACGATGGGAATCCCTTCGATTTTAGCAAACACGAATGCCCCACGGTGTCCCGGTGCCGTAGAAAGCGGAAAATCGCGAATGGAAGCATACGGAATCGTTGCCTCGACCTGCAGCTCGTTCGCAAGATTGCCCAGTCCTGAGCCAAGCACTAGTGCAATTTTTGGGGTATACGGAACGCGATCTTTGAGATTCTTAAAACACTGTATCAATTTTTCTTCAGCAGTCATATAGTTTCCTTTAAGCATCCGTATCGACTAAGCATCTACATCGGCATTTGCCAACAGGCGTTCTATGTCGGACAAATCTGCGATACGGCTCGCAACGGTTTTGCCCTTTCCGGCTAATTTTCTATCGTATTGGAGCGTCGCATGATAGAGTTCAAGCACCATTGAAGACAACAGGTCAAGGTTCGGACCTAAATTACTGAATGCCATATTGCGGTACACTTTATCAGCAGTTGCCATTTTGGTATTTGCTTCGGTAATCGAATTAATATTGGGAAGAACATCGCGCCGTACTAAGTAAATAAAACGAGCAAGCGCGATAATGTCATAATAAAGATCATCAAGATGGAATCCTTGTAAGACAAAATCTTCGGAATGTTCGGTTAAATCGACAATATGTCGCGATAAATCAATATTAGAGAGAATTTGTGCAAACAACGGGCGTAAGAAACGTGTTGCGATATTTTCATTGTAATGCCGCCCAATCCTTACGATTATTTCAGCAATTATTCTATCATCAACTAACATAGCTTTCACTATATATCAGTTTATAGATATTTACAAGTATAAACCCCTTACATCGAAAACTTCTTCTTCATCTGCGCAAACATCTTGGCGATGTCTTCTTCTTCCGGTTCCGTATCCGGTTCGTGGTACTGTACCAAATCAGCAGGAATTTCCTCCAAGAACGGTGAGGGGCTGCACTCCAGTAAACCCGCCTGCCTGCGCCGAGTCCGGCAGCTTGTAATAATGAGCTTGTCGCGGGCGCGGGTAATAGCGACATAGAACAGGCGGCGCTCTTCTTCTACATCCCCTGCATTTTCTTCCATACTACGGGCATGGGGGATAATGCCTTCCTCGGCGCCTGCAATAAACACCACCGGAAACTCCAATCCCTTCGCTGCGTGGATAGTCATGATATTCACCTCGCCTGAGTCCTCCTCATTTTGATCATCGCGGCTCAGCAGCGTGATGCGGTTGAGGTAGGTATATAGCGAAGGGTCAAAGTTGTCGGGGTTTGTCTCCCACGTGTCGATCGATTGCAAGAGGCTTTCGATATTCAAAAACTTAAAGCGAGCCGCTTTTTCGTTCTTCTGAAATTCCTGCGTCAGATAGTCAAAATACTGAATACGCTCCACGAGTTTCCGCACCTTGTTTGCCAAGCCCTTTCCCGAAAGCAGCTGTTTCCGTTCGGAACTTATCAGCTCAACAAATTCCTCCAAATCGGCAAGGCTCTTTTCGCGGAAGTCATCCGGCGGGCGCTCAAGCAGCGCGTGAATAGCCATGCGGATAGAGCACTCCTTTTCCGTTGCGATTGCGGAGAGCGTTTCCAGTGTTTTTTTTCCGATGCCGCGCCGCGGTGTGTTGATAATACGCAAGAGGTTAATATCATCGTCGGGATTCGCAATCACCCGCAGATAGCTGATAATGTCTTTAATTTCTTTGCGCTGAAAAAAACTCGTGCCACCGGACATCCGGTACGGAATATTGGCATCGAGGAAGGCTTCTTCAATCGCGCGCCCTAAGCCGTTGGTGCGGATCAAAACGCCGAAGTCCGCATAGCTCCGGTTCTCGCGCATCTTCTCCGTAAGGATGGTGTCCGCAATAAAATCAGCCTCTGCCGCCTCATTCTCCGGGATAAAAATTTCAATCGGCTTGCCGGAGCCGTTCCCCGACCACAGCGCTTTTTCCTTCCGGTTGGTATTGTGCGAAATCACCCCGTTCGCAGCCGCCAAAATCGTACCGGTGGAACGGTAATTTTGCTCAAGCTTAATCTCCACCAAATGCGGGAAATCCTTTTCAAACAGGCGGATATTTTCGTAATTCGCCCCCCGCCACGAATAAATAGACTGATCATCATCGCCTACCACGCAGACATTATCATCCGCAATTAAATGCATCATCTGATACTGCTGAATACTCGTGTCCTGAAACTCATCCACCATCACATACCGGTAGCGGTTCTTGTACACCGCAAGCACATCAGGATGTTCGGTAAAAAGCTTAATCGGCAGCATAATCAAATCGTCAAAATCCACCGCATTGAACAGCTTGAGCCCCGCCTGATATTCGTTATACAGCGGACGATACACCGCCGTCTGCGCCGTAAAATTTTTCTGCCCCGTCTTTATCTGAGAAAACAGCGTCCCCACTCCGTACACATCGAGCGTTTCCGTCGCAATTTTCAGTTCCTTCGCCGACTCCTTAATCAGCTGATTGCGGTCAACCTCGTCGTAAATGCTAAAATTCTGCCGCCATCCCAGCCGGTCAATATATTCCCGCAGGATTTTCACCCCCAGCGCGTGAAAAGTACTAATCGTTAAATTCTGTAACTTCTTACCCGTCAGCTCTCTTATGCGCTGCTCCATCTCCCGCGCCGCCTTGTTCGTAAAAGTCAACGCCAAAATCTGCGACTGAGGAATCCCGCTTTCCAGCATGTGCGCAATTCTAAACGTAATCACACGCGTCTTCCCCGACCCCGCCCCCGCAATAATCAGCACCGGCCCGTTAATCGTATTAACCGCCTTCGCCTGCTCAGGATTCAAATGTTCCGTATTCATAAGAGAGAGGAGTATAGCATAAAAGGTGGGGAAAAGATATGGAAGAAGCGGAGCCTTTTGTTCGTTTAGTCGGAGAGAGGTATTGATTTTCAAAATAACATCATCATTCGGCGGTTATTTCCGTATCCAGCTCATTAAACAAGGCGCGAGCGGAACCATAGCGTTTTGCAGGTATTTTCCCTGCAATAATGCCTCTCGCTTCTTCTATTGCCGCTTCGGTTTCAGCATTAAAGCGGGGTTGTTTCACCTCAAAGGGCAGTCCCCCTTCCATAATGGACTTATGAAGAAAAATAGAGATCGCATCCGTTACGGTGATGCCGAAGCTTGAGAAAAGCTGTTCCGCATTTGCTTTTGTTTCAGGATCAATTCTGATAGTAATATTTGCCGTCTTTGCCATGAGTAGTGCCTCTTGATACAGGAGTTTATACCATTTTGTACGAACAAATGCAATACAATGTATAACGATATGCATTTCGATACCGCCCCTCTTTATTCGTGGGGAGGTTTAATGCGCACAAGCCGCATCGGGGCTGTTGATTTATAAAGATGTCTGTAAAATCACATCCACCGCTGTACTAATGTCATGATTGTGTCTTTTGCCTTTTCTTTTTCTTCATTCGTATCTAAAAATAATGAAGCCGGACTGATGTTTAATGCCTGGCATATTTTTAAAAGCGTATCCAAACTCGGTGTCCGTTTTCCTGTTTCAACATAGTTAATCATATTTTGTGAAATATTTGCTCTCAAAGCCAATTCAAGTTGCGACAAACCTTGCTTTTCCCGCTCTTTCCGTAAATTGAGAATAACCTTTTGCTGTTGTTCCAGAAGCACACTCATTTATTCAATTTTAATAAAATATAGTGTTGCAGCAATGTCATAACGTGTGCTATAATTATAAATATAGTATTATTCAGGTAATACGCCAGTAAATGAAAAAGAGGGAATATATGGGAAATGCTGTAGGCAGCTATGCCGTAAGAGCTGTTAAAGATTTTGAACCTGATCTGGAAGACTCCGTTGAGAACTCTCTTCTCATGCAGTATGAACGAGTTATTATCGAAAGTATCATTAACTCCTTCGGATTGGATTTTATTATAAAAGACCGGCATGGCGGTGATGTAGATACTATTCATAATGTCAGACAAATCGGTACTGACGATAACATGACCTATAAAAATAAAGCAAATGCCGAAGCCTATGAAAAACGCGGAGCTTACAATTCAGCAGACTATCATAGCGATAAACGGTACATCGAAAAAAACCGTACCGTTTCCAAGCAAAGAAAAGCAGGAACGCTGAAAGATGCTTATACGGGCGAAGATATTCCTGCAAACGGTACCAGCGATCTTGATCATGTCATTTCCGCAAAAGAAATACATGATGACAGAGGTAGGTTGCTTACCGATTTGAAAGGTACTGACTTGGCTAACAGCGATGAAAATCTTCAAGCAACCAACCGGCACACTAACCGGACAAAAAAAGCTGATGATATGGATACATTTTTAGATAAACACGGCAGTGAATATACGGAAAAACAAAAAGCAGCCATGCGCCGGAAAGATGCGAATGCCAGAAAAGTATACGAACAAAAACTTGCACGGGCGTATTATACCGGTTCTCAATTCCGCAAAGATGTTGCATTTGCGGCAACCGGCGTGGGCTTAGGTATGGGTGTACGGCAAGCGCTCGGATTTGCATTTACCGAAATCTGGTTCAGTATAAAAGACGAGCTTAATCGATTCTACCGACAGGCGGATTTTAAGTTTGAAGAATTTATCTCTGCAATAGGAAACGGTATCAGAAACGGCTGGGAGTCGGCACAACGTAAATACAAAGAACTTTTTTCAAAATTCCTACAGGGAGCAGAGGGCGGTGTAATGGCAAGCTTGACAACCACTCTTTGCAATATTTTTTTTACTACTGCAAAAAATACCGTTACAATAATACGCCAGTCATGGGCTTCGTTGGTAGAGGCCTTTAAAATTATCTTTATTAATCCGGATGGATACCTTCCCGGTGATAGAATCAAAGCTGCAGTAAAAATACTGGCAGCTGGAGCAAGCGTGATTACCGGTATCTTAGTAACAGAAGCGGTTCGTTCGACCGGTATTGGCACGCTCCCCGTCATCGGGACAATTCTGCCGAGCTTTTGCGGAACATTTGTTACCGGTATTTTGAGCTGTACCTTCCTGTATTTTCTTGATAGGTCTCCTCTTATACGTAAGCTCACCGATTTTTTTAACGCATTACCGTCAGCGCAGCGCATTGTCAATTACTATAAACAACAAGCGGCATATTTTGCAGAGTATGCGGCAAAGCTTATGGAAATTGATATCGAGCAGTTCAAAAAAGAAACAGCGCTGTATATCAATCTCGCCTGTAATTTAGAAAATGCAAAGACGGAACAAGAATTAAATACAATGCTTTACAAAGCGGCTGAAACAATCGGAATGAAAATACCGTGGCGCACGCACAGCAGTTTTGATTCTTTTATGAAAGATAAGAATGCCCGTATGGTATTTGAATAATGTTTCAATGTAACCGTTGCGGCGAATGCTGTAGAAATGTGGATAAGTCCCATTTATATACAAACTTGGATAGAGGAGACGGCGTATGTAAATATTTAGACGGAAATATATGTAGCATCTACAATAAGCGACCATTGCTATGCAGAGTGGATGAATCTTTTGACCGGTATTTTAAGCATACCATGAGTAAAGAAGATTACTATAATTTAAATTATCAAGCCTGTCAGATGCTAAAAGAACAGGCAAAAAAATTACAAGAACGATGATAAAGAAGGGAGGCGATTATGCCCATACCATTAATTCTCGGAGCTGCTGCCGCGGCAGCAGGACTGATAGGAGCCGGCGCCGGTATTCACGGTGGAATAAAAATGAAAGAAGCGCATGACACAATAGAATCTGCACAAAGGAGGCACGATAGAAATAAGCGCAGATTCAAAGAAAAACAAGAAGCTGCAACAAATGCTATGGATACTTTAGGAGAACTTGAACTCAACACCTTGAAAAGTTTTAAACACTTTCAAGCATTGATCGAAATAATACAAAACCGTCCGAAGTTTAAACCGTATGAAAAAAACGGCGTGAAGATCCCTCCGTATGATAAGGAAAAGATAAAAGAAGTTTCCGTCGGTGCTGAAATATTACTCGGTGGTTTAGGCGGTGCCGGCTTAGGAACTGCCGGAGGGCTTGCCGCTTCGGGACTTACTACCGGAGCGATTATGGCATTTGGAACTGCCTCCACCGGTACTGCGATTTCAACTTTAAGCGGTGCTGCGGCCACAAATGCAACCCTTGCAGCCTTAGGTGGAGGAAGTCTCGCGGCTGGCGGCGGTGGAATGGCGCTGGGAAGTCTAATACTCGGCGGTGCAACCTTGGGAGTCGGGTTACTGGTAGGCGGTATTATTTTCAATATTACCGGTAGTTCCCTTTCCGATAAGGCAGATGAAGCATGGGCTCAAATGAAAAAGGCTGAAAATGAAATCGACTCCATTTGTCCCTACTTAGATGATCTTAAAAATATCGCAGAACGATATAACGCTGCTCTTATCAAAGTGAAAAATATCTACGATTCTCATATCAAGCTGTTGTATTCCATATTTAACAGCCAAACCGCTATGTATAACACAATAGATTGGAATAATTTTACACTTGAGCAGCAGGTAACTGTACATAACACGAGTTTATTGGTAGGCGTCCTTTTTAATATGTGCAAGGTAAATATTGTAAACAAGAGCGAAACAGAAGGCGAGAAGCCCAGTATTAATAAGTCAGATATAGAACAAACACTGCAGGATACTGAAACGTTCTTACAAGCAAAAAAGCTAATAGCTTAACATAAGGAGATACTCATGTATTTAAATCGACTTTCAGGAGAACAAAAAGAACTGTTTCTGGACTTATGTATTCATGCCTCGAAAGCGGATGGAATATTTGCCGAGGAAGAAAAACAGTACATACAACAATACTGTATTGAAATGCAACTGGAAACCGTCCGCTATTCTGCTCAAAATGATTTAGAAAGCGTTATCAAAAAAATTACGGAAGTCAGTACAGATATTGACTTAAAGATTATTTTGTTTGAAATATCTGCACTGGTCTTATCGGATAATACTTTCGATAAACAAGAACAGAATTTAGTAGACAAACTTACTGCGGCATTCCAACTTGGTGCAGATTTTAAAGAAAAGGCTCTTACACAGCTAAAAAATTTGATGAATGTATATGGAGAAGTCAACCGTCTATTGTTTGAAAGTGTCTGAGCAACTTTCATAACCATTAACCAAGCTAAAATCTTTCTTACTAATCACATCGTGAGGGGTAAAGTCAAAGGCCTTACAGATTGGAATAGTCAGTCCCCCTTGTGCAGGGGGATAGTGTCTAAAATAGAAACCAGTTGGAACAACACCTCGTAGCCGTCTCGCATGGATAGCAAAAAGACCGGCTTAGCATCTTCCGTGTTTATTATCCGTATTTGTATCAACGTTTTCTGCGTTGCTTCCGGCAGCATATCCGCACACAGTACCGGATTTTGTGCCGCACACAATGTGTCCTGCGGTTCAACTGAATATGCATCAGAGAGGTGCCTGCTAAGAAGTTTGGTTCTTATTCCACCGGAGTTCCCTCTTTCCACGATTCAAAAATATACTCACGGGATTGATAGAAAAAATCCGTGTTATAATTTGAAATTGCCCCGTCAATCCATGACGAATAAACGGAGACCAATGTGTCAACAATAAAATCAATAGATTCGTTCTCTGCACAAATATCTTCAATAAGGCGTTCGTATACTGCACCGATTGTCCAATAATCCGGAATTTCATAACGGCACCGTAAAACATTATCAAAATCTCCGGATGTTATATTATAAATGGATATAACTTCATCGGCAATTTTTTCAATCGGTTCGCAATGAAGCACATCTGCATCTTTATAAAGTCTTTTTATATTATTTTTCCCAAGTTGATTTACCAGTTTTGACCGCTCAATTTTGCAAAGGCGGCCGATATATTCCAAAAGACTGCACACATAAAATAACGAACTATTATTTTTCATCATACACCTCGTAAGCCGTCTTGAAAGTCAATGTTTCCAATGCTCGCGCTGTATGAAAACTTATCTGATGGGTCGGTTTCTTGAACTTTGCAAGTTCCCAAAACGCAGATCGGGAAATCTTACCATCAATGAAATCCTGAATATAATTGAAGATAGTATCATTCGCCATAGGACCTTCCACTATGTCATAATCATGAGATTTCCCACTCCGGCAATCAATGATAAAATCAAGCCATCCCTCTGTCATCGCCGGAAAGTTCAACATTTTGAGAGAGAAATTCTGAACATATTCATATTCGTTCACTATCCCTTTTCCGGAGAATCTCACTGCCCATCTTTTCGCCTGCTCGCTTATAAGCGTACAATAAAAACCAAAGTAAAAGTCTTTACTATACCGGAGAATGCGGATTTCCGGGCTTTTTACAATTTCTCTGCTTCCGTGATAAAGTATCATACAATAGGTTCCTTTGGTAACTATTATAATTGAGATTTGTCTTTCTGAAAACATACTGTATTATCTGTAATTTGAACAACGGTTTGTTTGGACCGGTTGCGGCCTCTCGCCTGAGCCGAAGCTGTTGATTGTATAAAAAAACGCTCCAGGAGTCTACAAGATTGAGTCGTTTATACTCTGTAGTCTTTTCGGAAAGCTCCCGTTGTTACCGGTTCCATCATAATTTAGCGGTTATTTCCGTATCCAGCTCATTAAACAAGGCGCGATTTGCAGGTATTTTCCCTGCAATAATGCCTCTCGCTTCTTCTATTGCCGCTTCGGTTTCAGCATTAAAGCGGGGTTGTTTCACCGCAAAGGGGAGTCCCCCTTCCATAATGGATTTATGAAGAAAAATAGAGATTGCATCCGTTACGGTGATGCCGAAAGTTGAGAAAAGTTGTTCTGCACTTGTCTTTGTTTCAGGATCGATTCTGATAGTAATATTTGCCGTCTTTGCCATGAATAGTGCCTCTTGATACAGGAGTTTATACCATTTTGTACGAACAAATGCAATACAATGTATAACACAACTCACCTCGATTTGCTAAAACATTTATTTGCTCCTCTCTGTCTTTTTTATAGAAATTTGATATAATAAAAAACAATTATCAATGAATCCTCTATGGAGTTACGTATGAATATTTCAGATGAATATAGACTCAAACTCACACAGTTGACTGACCTTTTTGAAAGAAATAGAAAACAGTACAATACATCGGCTTATGACGAAGCAAATACCCGTACCGATTTTATTGACAAGTTTTTTGAACTTTTAGGCTGGGATATAAGGAATGAACAAGGTTATTCCGAACAATATCGGGAAGTGGTGCGTGAAGACAAGGTAACGATAGCCGGAAGGGTTAAGGCTCCCGATTATGCCTTTAGAATAGGAGGGGTGAGGAAGTTTTTTGTAGAAGCGAAAAAACCGAGCGTTAACATTAAAGATGAACTTGAACCGGCGTTTCAGGTAAGGCGGTATGGGTACACGGCAAAACTCCCCCTGTGTATACTTACCGATTTTGAAGAATTTGCCGTGTACGACACTCGTATAAAACCTTCGCCTTCCGATAAACCAAGTACAGCCCGTATCTTTTACTGTACCTTCGATGAGTACCATAAACATTTCGATTTTATTTTTAACACTTTTTCAAAAGAAGCAATTTTAAAGGGCAGTTTCGATACCTATATTCAAGAGAATAAAAACAAAAAAGATACTTCCGAGGTTGATAAGGAATTACTGAAACTGATTGAAAACTGGCGGACGGATATTGCAAAAAATATCGCACTGCGTAATCCTTCGCTCAATATTTATCATCTAAATACTGCCGTACAAAAAATTATCGACCGAATCATTTTCTTGCGAATTGCGGAAGATAAGGAAATGGAAGAGTACGGCACCCTTTTGGGAATCTGCGGGTATCTACGTCGTTACGGCACCCAAAATAATACTCAATGTACTGTCAGTACACCTCCGTTTATTTTGGGTGCCGTGCCTAGTAGCTGTTCCACATATTCCCAAAAGACCTTTGATTCACATGAAACCGAAAGCGGCACAGTGTATCAAAAGCTGCAAGCTGTTTTTGACAGGGCTAATGCAAAGTACAATTCGGGACTTTTTAAACCGCATGATTGGCTTCGCAATTTGACTATTGATGATGCGGTTCTTTCTTCTATTATAAATGGACTGTATTATCCCGAATGTCCGTACGAGTTTTCCATTTTACCGGTCGAAATACTCGGCAATATTTATGAACAGTTTTTAGGAAAGATCATTAAATTTCGTAATGTGAAAGGCGGACACACTGCGCTGATCGAAGAAAAACCTGAGGTAAAAAAAGCCGGCGGTGTGTACTATACCCCGCAATATATCGTCCGCTACATTGTAGAAAATACCCTCGGCGTAAAAATAAAGGGGCAAAGCCCTGACGCTATTGCTCAGCTTAAAGTGATTGATCCCGCCTGCGGTTCAGGCTCCTTTCTTGTTGAAGCGTATCAGCAGCTCTTGAATTATCATTTGGACTATTATTCAAGCGAAAAGGAGCGGAAGCTGGCTTTGAAAAACAGCCGTATTTATGAAACAGGGAAAAATATTTATAAACTCACCATTGAAGAAAAGCAGCGTATTTTGCTGAATAATATTTACGGAGTGGATATAGACGGTCAAGCTGTGGAGGTTACCAAGCTTTCGCTCTACTTAAAGCTATTGGAAAATGAAGGAAGCGAAACGCAAGGGCAGCTGTTTAAGTTTTCGGATATGAAGCTTTTGCCCTCGCTCGATTCGAATATTAAATGCGGCAATAGTCTTGTCGGTTCCGACTATTATAACGAAAAAGACGTAAGCCTTTTTGACGATGAAGCAATGCGAAAAATCAATACCTTTGACTGGGATAAGGAGTTTCCGGAAGTCTTTGCTCAAGGCGGTTTTGACTGCGTAATAGGGAATCCGCCGTATGTGAACATCAGTGTATTTCCTGAACTGCACACATATTTGCAAACAACATATCCTGTAATACACACAGGTTATAACGATTTGATGTATTATTTTATGTATCGCGGTATTGAGTTCTTAAAAGAAGATGGATTGTACGGTATTATTACTTCAAATTATTTTTTAGGCAATGAGTATGCAAAAAAATTACGAGTCTTTTTATCCGACAAGATTACCAAAATTGTAAATTTTAAAAATGCAAAAATATTTAGCGCAAATGTACATACTGCATTAGTATTTGCAGAAAAACATACAACAAATGACATCGATATTTTTACATATTCAAGCGATAAAGCTCCTGATTCCGTAATTATAGAAAATGATTACTCATATATCACGATGAAAAGGAATACACTCGGTGAAGTATGGATTCTTGCCGATAGCAAAGAACAGTATGTTATTGACAAAATGAAAACAGATTCATTATATCTTGGTGATATAATGCTCATTGAGCAAGGTTCTAAATCAGGTAAAAATGATATTTTTACAGTACCGCTTTCCGTTGCTGAAGAAAATACTTTTGAAAAAGATCTTATACGAAAAAATATAAAAAACGGCGATATTCATAGATACCATTTAGAAAATAGAAAAACTGTTCTGATTTATACAGATAACAAAACCGACATAAAAAAGTATCCGAATATTTATAAATATCTTTCAGCACATAAAAAGGAACTCAGCAACAGAAATGAGGTGTTAAAAGGTGCTTATGCATGGTATCGTTTTGATAGACCACGTAATAAAAATATTTTTGATGCAAAAGAAAAATTGATTGTCCCGTATCGGGCAACACAGAATCGCTTTGCGTATGATAATCAACAGTATTTCAATGACGGCGGTGATATCCGTGCATTAGTAATGAAAGAAAATATGCCTTTTAATATTAAATATCTACTGGTATTACTTAACTCAAAACTACACAACTGGTATTTTGGCTTTATCGGTAAATCAAAAGGAAATACGCGGGAATATTTTAATAAACCTCTTGCAGAAATTCCCATAAAAGCTATTTCACCGGAGGATCAAGCCCCGCTTATCACTCTTGCAGATCAAATGCTTGAAATCAAAAGCAGATTGCAGCAAGTTTTTTCCGATGAGGATAAAAAGCTCTTGGAACAACGGGCGGCAATTATTGATAAGCAGATTGATAGGGCGGTATACCGGTTGTATGGGCTGACGGAAGATGAGATAAAAGTGGTGGAGGGGGAGTAGGGATGAATGAGCATATAACAGAGTATTGTAAAAATTTTATAGAATCAATTGATAATCCGCAATTTGCAGTTTTTCTAAAGGGTAAATGGGGAATTGGTAAAACCTATTTTATTGATACTTTATTGGATAAATATAAAACAAGCAATACGAATAACAGCTCTGATATCGATGAATCACATATCATTAAGATAAGTTTATTTGGTGTCAAAAATTATGATGATATTGATATAAAAATTTATGAAGCTATTCATCCTATTTTATCATCTAAGGGAATGAAAATAGCAGGGGCAGTTGCTCGCTCCGCCTTAAAACTGGGAACAAGTATTGATTTTAACGGAGATAAAAAGAATGATATAAGTATGACTATCGGCGGTTTTTCGTTCGGCAAAGGCAAAATTGCAAGACACATCGCTAAAAAACTTATTATTGTAGATGATTTTGAGAGAGCGTTATTAGAATCTGGTGAAATATTCGGTTATTTTTCAGAAATAATTGCACAATCTAATACAAAAGTAATTTTTATTGGAAATGAAGAAAAAATTGCAGAAAAAAACGAACAAAAGAAAATAGAATATTTACAAATAAAAGAGAAAATTATAGGAATAGAATTTGAAATTGAACCGGACATCGAGAATGCTATCAATCATTTTGTCGAAATCTTGCCATTTCAAAATAAGGATTTTTTCAGGACTAGAACAAAAGAAATTATACAAAACCTTGGTTGTACTAATCTTAGAACTGTTTGGCAGGCTCTATATAATTTGAACTTACTAATTACGTTAATAGATGAAGAAATAGAAGATACTGATAAGGAATATATTTTTTCCATCTTCCTTGTATTATATATACAAAAAAATCTTGAAGAAATTCATGAGGATGATCAGATCATTGATATTCTTTCAGGATATTTTAAATATAATAGCCCATATAAAAGATATAAAGAAATGAAAGCAGAACGAAAAAAAGAAAATGCATATTTTTTCTTTTTAGATATTACTGGGTATATTCCTTTGCTTTCATCTTGGACTAGATTGATTTTTGACGGTTACTATAATAAAGAATGGCTTGTAAAAAACTATAAAGAAGAAAAAAATGCTATTAAAATAGAAAATGAGAAAACAGATAAGAATTTATTTAAATTATTGCATAATTGGCGTAATTTAAATGGCACAGATTTTGAGCCATTGATAAAATTAGTTTTTAAAGAATTTGATGAAGGTGTATATTTACACCCCGGCGAAATCCTACATTTTGCACATATTATGATGCTGTTCTCGAAATGGAATTTAATCCCTGATAGTATTGATACAATTTCTAAAAAGATTGAGAAGTTTTTAACAGATTTTTCTGATAAAGTTATTCCAGTAACTAACTGGGAATATTTAATACTGGAATATAACGGATATGAATATAATACAGATCTCATAGAATTTAAAAAAGTGCTTGATGAGCTCAACGAGTTTAATTCTGAGAATGTAAAAAAACATGCAAGTATTGATATACAAGAAGAAGTAAAACTTTTAGATACAGATGAGGGTATAAATATTTTCTGTAAAGACATTATGTATGCAAATGGCAGCGGTAAATATTATAAACAACCAATACTAAGTTATTTAGATATGAAAGATTTCTATAATATTTTAAAAACTCTATCAATTAAAAATCAACAGAGAATATTATATTCTTTTGTCGATCGGTATGGTAAAAGATATACTAATGAACCTTTAGAAAAAGAATATTATCCTGATTATAAGAACTTAGAACTTTTATGTAATATATATAAATCTGATGTAAAAGAGATTTATTATAATCCGCAAGAAATGTTAAAAAATAGCTTGGCAGAAGAATGGGATAACTTACTTTCATATTTTAAAAGAAAAATAAATGCTTAGTCATAATAAAACTGAGGAATTATAAATAATTTAAATTAAGCAGGAGTGATAAATCAATGTCTTACAAAACAATTATTGAACAAGTAAAAATGCTGCCGGAGCCGCTATTGGTGTCAGTGTCAGCTTTTATTAAATTGCTTGAAGCAGAGCAAACTTGTAGGGTTACGGAAAATTATACTAAGCAAACAAAACCGAAAGATAAGCAAGCATTCTTTGCGTTAGCAGGAAAAATCCATCTGGATCAAGATGCAGTAACCGAATTACGCGAGGCAAGTTTGATATGATTCTGGTAGACTAAGACTTTTTCGATTTCTTTTAAAAAGAGATGGAAAAAGCGAATTTTAGCCACTATAAAGGAGCCTGCTAGGAAGTTTGATTCTTATTCCACCGGAGCACCCTCTTTCCACGATTCAAAAATATACTCACGGGATTGATAAAAAAAATCCGTATTATAATTTGAAATTGCTCCGTCAATCCATGACGAATAAACAAAGACCAATGTGTCAACAATAAAATCAATAGATTCGTTTTCTGCACAAATATCTTCAATAAGACGCTCGTATACTGCGCCGATTGTCCAATAATCCGGAACTGCATAACGGCACCGTAAAACATTATCAAAGTCTCCGGATGTTATATTATAAATGGATATAACTTCATCGGCAATTTTTTCAATCGGTTCGCAATGAAGCGTGTCTGCATCTTTATAAAGTCTTTTTATATTGTTTTTCCCAAGTTGATTCGTGCGGAGGGTTTAATACCCTGACGCTTTGCGTCGTAACAAAGGGTATTAAAACCGACTGCAACCACCTTATAGAACACACAGTGCGAAACATTGAGCACTGTGCCCCGATGCTCTGCATCGAGGTTGTTGATTTACCAGTTTTGACCGCTCAATTTTGCAGAGGCGTCCGATATATTCCAACAGAAAGGCGAGTTTCCGAACAGGTTTAATGTATTTCCCTTCCGCACGAATGATGAGTGTTCAAAACGAGCAGGGGCACTACGGTGAACTGCGTAGGGTTAGCGATGGGAGCTGCGCCGCAGGCGTTCCGGAACGAAGTGAAGGAATGGAGCGGTAGCGGAACAGCGGACGTAGCGACCCGAACGGAGTGAGGGGAACCCCAAATAAAAAATCAAGGTTTATTTTTCACCCGCTAAAACATCGCTACTGCATGGAACCACTGCCATCCTTGGCAGTAATGGACGGCGAGTTTGCGCAGAACCGCCTAGGATGGCGGGCGTATGAAGCAGAAACGATGTTTTACCAAAATTTTATTTTTGTAAAACTCGCGAGTCAATTTACACCACGGATGGTGTAAATTGACGATGCCACTTATCATCGTATGCGCGTTCCGCGCATCAATGCAGCAACTTCCAAAGCTTATACTTTGTTCAGTTACTGCATTTTAAGGAACGGAAGTGTTAAAAATTAATCCGAGTTTTTAACCGGAGTTAATGAGGATAAAACGATGCAATTTAAATTGTTTGTTATACCAATCTCCAATTATGAACAAGCGGGTTCGAGAATGCGATTAAAGAATACATCAAAAATGATATATTGCGGGAATACCTACAAAGAAAATCACGGGAGATCATCAATATGTTAATAGCTGAATATGATTACGATACTGATATTGTCGTACAAAGAGGAGAAGCAGGAAGAATAACTTTCGCCGAAGGCAGAGAGCAAGGGATATCACAAGGTTCCCGCCAAGCAAAGCTCGAAACAGCAAAGCTATTAAAACAGCTTGTTGATTCTGTACAAAAGATAATGCAGGTTACCGGATTAAGCAGAGCTGGTGTGGATGGCGCCTAAAAGCGAAGCTCTCTATTTTATAGAACACCGTATTCCGAATATCATATTCCGCTTGGAAATTGCCGATTTTTTAAGATACCTCGGGTTTTTTGATCACTATACAAAAGAAAAGATGAAGGTAAAAGGTTATGTCCGGTATATGGATGACGTACTACTGTTCACCAATACGATGCAGGAAATAAAGGCGATGTTCAAAATCGTGCTGTCTGTACAACTTTGGACTCATCGACCTGTTCGACAACGAAGGTATCGAACAGGTTGACTATGAAAGGCATTACCGGTACTCGGCATTTACCGCTGCAAGCGCGGGGAGTAGGTTGTCGGTAAAAAACCGGTCTTCAATCGGGAGATTTGCCGCAGTTCTGCCTAAATACACATCCTTACGATTTGCCCCGTGAAAGTCGCTGCCGGCGGTAACAATCAGCCCGAGATTTTCGGCAAGCGCTTGCAGGCGGACACATTCGCCGTAGCGCGCTCCAGAATGCCATGCTTCAAGACCTACTAAGCCTTGACCTTTAAATTGAGCAATCGTTTCGGGTAGTTTTCCCCACGAAAGATAGAGCGACATCGGGTGAGCCAAAACGGGAACCCCGTGTGCAGCTTTAATCGCTTCTATCGCTTCCGTAAGCGGTAAACACTCTTTTTCAATATAAAACGGCCGTCCTTTGGCTAAATATCTCAGAAAGGCGTCTTGAATGGATTTTGCTTTCTTTTCTTGTACAAGGTACTTTGCAAAATGAGGTCGCCCGATTACCGTTCCTCCGGCTATGTTATGCAATTTTTCTTCATCAATTACGATTCCTGCCTCAGAGAACTTTTTGATGATTTTGCGGTTCCGTTGGAGACGTTTTTCCTGCGCATACTGCATAAGGCCGCAAAGTGTTTTATTTTTAATATCGATTCCCAGCCCAAGCAAATGTAATTCCCCGGGTTGCCATTCAACACTGATCTCTATTCCCGGTAAAACACGGATACCGAGCGCTTCCCCTGCCTGCTGGGCTTCCGCAACCCCCGCTACGGTGTCGTGGTCGGTAAGGGCAAACAGCGAAAGCCCCGCCTTATGTGCTTCCGCTGCCAATTCCGTTGGTGAAAAAGTGCCGTCGGAAGCAGTGGAGTGCGTATGTAAATCTATCATAACAATCATTATAACAAAAAGATGTATAATGCACTAGTTTTTTTTAGCGAGGTGTGGTATAATCATCAAAGGTAGTTCTTACCGTTAATTATTTGAATAAATATATGCGATCCCCTTTAAAAACTGAAGTTTTTAGAGCTTCCCATATATGATTACAGTTGAGAACTGCGTGTGCTACGGAGGACAAAATGCCAAAGGCTGTTCAATACAGCGCAAATTCAGTAATTTATTTTTCAGGCGATTTTGATGCTCGAGTATTTTTGCTGCATAGCGGACATATTGCACTCAATTCGCTCGATATTGAAACCGGCGCGCAGGTAACGGAATATATTAAAACCGGTGAATTTTTTGGGGTGAAATCCGCACTCGGGAATTATCCGCGGGAAGAAAGTGCAATGGTTTTAACCGATTCGCTCGTATATACCTTCTCGGTTGCCGAATTTGAGAGCTTTGCTCAAACAAATACTCGTATTATCCTTCAAATGTTGAAGGTTTTTTCCAGACAACTGAGAAATATTCATCATCAACTTGAATCGTTAATGGATAGTAAACAGCAAACGAATAACGAAGACGGTTTATTTACAGTTGCAACAGCCTTTTATAAATCGCAGCATTATCAAGCGGCAGCCCAAGTAGCAGCACGCTATCGGGCGCTCTATCCGGCAGGCAAGCACTTGGCAGCGATTAGTCCGATTATTGCAAACTCGACACAGATGGCAGGTCGCAGCTTTGGAGAAGCCCGGCAGCAGACCAACATGAGCAGTATTTCTTCCGGGCAACCTACATCATCAGCTTCCATTCCTGCGAGCGGCCCCGTTCAACAGGCTCAGCCCGATGATGCTTCAGTAGATTTGAGTTTTCAACTTGCCGAAGATCTTGCAAAACAAGAAAAGTGGGCTGATGCATACAAGCAATATCATACCATTATTGAAATGAAACATGGTACGAAACTGGAGGCAGCTTATTTAGGAGCTGCCCGTTGCTTATATAAACAGGCAGAATATGTGCGGTGTATTCAGCTTGGTACGAGCTTTATTACTCAATTCCCCAAATCTTTAAAACTTGCAGAAATTCTGATGTTCCTCGGTCTCTGCTATCAAGGTATGGAGCGCCCCGATAAGGCATTGCCGTTCTATGATAAAGCTTTGACGATGGCAGGGCCTCTGTTGGTACCCAAGATTAAAGAGCTGCAAACCGCATGCGAAGGAGCTATTCATGCCTGATTTATTTGCCTCGTTTGCTCGTTTTGCTAAAAAGTTTCCCAAAGGTTCCGTTATCTTTTCCGAATTTGAACCCGGCGCTTCCTTCTATTTAATTCAATCGGGGCGTGTTCAACTGATTAAGATTATCAATGGGGCAGAAAAAAATCTTGATATTTTACAGCAGGGTGAAATCTTCGGTGAAATGGCTGTTTTGGATAATTCTCCCCGTTCCGCTTCCGCGATTGCGTATGACGATGTCGTTGCCCTCGAGTTTAATAAGGAAAACTTTGAAATTCTGTTAACCGGAAATCCGGCCATCGCAATGCGCCTGTTAAAGACTTTTGTCAAGCGTATTTACGTTCAGAAACGCCGATTCATGATTTTGACGATACAGGACAATATCGCTCGTGTCGGTGACGTATTCTTGATGCTTGACGAAACGCAGCCCGATCTTGACCGCTCAACCCAGATGCGTACCTTTATCATTACGCCGGAAGAAGTTGCTCGATGGGCGGGACTTTCTGCAGAAGCAACAGGCGATGCACTGCGTAAGTTTGCCGATCAGGGACGATTGGAAGTATACGGCGACCGTATTATCGTAAAAAATATCGTTGACCTTGCCCGTTTTGTAACGACCCGACGCTCAAAAGATAACTTTTTCGGCTAATTATCGGTGATGAAAGAACAGACATTACAAGGCAGTATCCGCTCATGGAAGACCATGCAGGACGCTTTTTCCTCTTTGAGGGAAGAGCGTTTTCCGTATCATATACACGGGCTTTCAGGCGGTATATTCGCTTTTTTCTTAGCCGAATATGTCCGCCGTTTCGGCACTAATCTTTGTATCGTTGTCCCGACGGAAAAAGAAATAGAAGAACTACGTGCAGACCTTGATATTGCAGGATTGCAGGCTCAGGTTTTGCCGTGGTGGGGCAATATGGCATACCGGCCGGTACAAAACTCCGCGCCGGTGTTCGCAGAGCGTGCTCAAATATTAGCGGAACTCTGCGCAGGGGCGCCGGTATCCGGCGCGGTATCGTCCGGTATGACGACAAAAGCGGTATCCGGTGCGGCGGTCTCCGGCTCAGCGGCGTCAAATTCGGCGGCAAGCACGGTAACGGTGATGACCCAGCGGGCATTTTTAACGCCGGTTCCGCCGCCCGACTACCTTAAAACACTCACCTGTACTCTCTATAAAGGTAAGGAAATCGATACGGAGAAAATAGCTTCGCTGCTGGTGCAATGGGGCTATACACGGGTGCCGCGGGTAAGCGTCCGGGGCGAGTTTGCACTTCGAGGCGAGGTACTCGATGTCTGCGCCGCTGCTAACAAAGGGTCGCAGCACACCGCCTATCGTATCCAATTCGACTTTACTACTATCGAAAAGATAAAGTCCTTCGATATGCACACGCAGGCCTCGGTTGAAGAATTTGACAGCCTGACGCTCTATCCGATGAAAGAGGTTATCTGGGATGATGAGCGGATCGCCGCGCTCGAACGGAATTTACCGCAGATGCCCGAATTTACCGCCGAAGGTACGGACAAGCTTATTGCGCACTTAAAAGAACACCGCGCCTTTGGCGGTGAAGAGCTTTTTTATCCGCTCTGTTTTGAAAAACCTGCAAGCGTCCTTGATTATCTTGAGTATTTGCATGGCGGCGCTGCGAAACCTGCGGTTCTTCTGTACATGGACTACGACCGGCAGCGGAACGCGGTGGAGGCGCTGGAGCGGGAGTATCACGGCTTATATAACAAAATCACCCGCGCAATCGACGACGACATCAAGCATAATCTTTTGATTACCGAATATCCCATGCCGCAGCGCCTTTTGCTGCCCTTTGCGGAACTGACCGAGAGCTATCCGCAGAGTCTTTTCCTCCGAACGCTGAAAGAAACAGACGAAACCGGAGCGTCGATTGTGTTTAACTGCGACCCGCCGCGCAGTTTTTTCGGCAATATCGTGTATCTAAAAGAAGAATTAACGCATTTACAGCAGGAAGGCTGGCGTATTTTTGTGTTTGCGGAAAGCGATGCGCAGGCGCTCCGTATCGGTGAATTGCTCAAGGATATTAAGGCAACGGTGCTGCCGCTTACGCTGTCGTCCGGCTTCGGCATCCCCGAACTTAAAATACTCGTTATTCAGGAAAACGAAATTTTCGGCAGGCGGCGGCGCATCCCGAAATCGGTTAAGCAGGTTAAAAGCTCGGTTATCGACACCTTTGTGGAACTCAATCCCGGCGACTATGTTGTCCACGTCAACTACGGTATCGGACAGTTTAAGGGGATTGAGCGCGTTAAAACGCTGGGGCATGAACGCGACTATATCAATCTGCTATACGCGCAGGACGAAACGGTGTTTATCCCGATCGAGCAGGCGAACCTTGTGCAGCGGTATATCGGCAATGAAGGCGAAGCGCCGCGGCTGGATATCATCGGGTCTAAGGCGTGGGAAAACCGGAAAAACAAGGTTAAAAAGTCGGTTGAAGATATTGCCGATAAGCTCATCGATCTGTATTCCCGCCGCAAAGCCGCCGCCGGTTTTGCCTTTGCGAAAGACAACGAATGGCAAACCGCTTTTGAAGCGGCCTTCCCGTATGAGGAAACGGAAGATCAGCTGACCTGTATTGCCGATGTAAAGACCGATATGGAAAAACCGATACCGATGGATCGGCTCATCTGCGGCGACGTCGGATACGGTAAGACGGAAATTGCGATGCGGGCGGCATTTAAGGCGGTGATGAGCGGGAAGCAGGCAGCCTTTTTAGCGCCGACCACCATCCTCGCGGAGCAGCATTTTGATACCTTTCAAGAACGCTTTCAAAAATTTCCGGTCAAACTCGCTCGGCTGTCCCGCTTTGTTTCCAAGGCTGAACAGAAAAAAGTGCTGACCCAGCTGAAAAACGGCGAACTTGATATTGTTATCGGTACACACCGCGTGATTCAGAAAGACGTGCAGTTTAAAGATTTGGGGCTGATGATTGTTGACGAGGAACAGCGCTTCGGGGTTAAAGACAAGGAGCGGCTCAAGCAGATGAAGACGAATATCGACTGCCTCTCTTTGAGTGCGACCCCCATCCCGCGTACCCTGCATATCAGCCTCTTAAAAATCCGCGACATGAGCCTTTTAACCACGCCGCCGCAAAACCGCCGTCCGGTGGAAACCGTTATTTCTCCGTTTGACCCTGAAAAAATTGCGCAGGCGATCCGTTTTGAAGTTGACCGCGGCGGGCAGGTGTTCTATCTGCATAACCGCGTAGAAAGCCTCGAAGAAACGCGGTATAAGATTCAACAGCTCATCCCCGAAGTGCTTATCGATATTGCGCACGGGCAGATGAGCGCAACCGAACTTGAAGATATTTTCCGCCGCTTCAATATGGGCGGCTTTCATGTCCTCATCGCGACTACCATTATCGAAAACGGTATCGACATCCCCAATGCGAATACCATCATCATCGACCGTGCCGATATGTACGGCGTTTCGCAGCTGTACCAACTGCGCGGCCGCGTCGGACGTTCCGACAGAAAGGCCTATGCGTATCTCCTCTACCCCGAAAACAAGGCGCTTTCGGAGGTGGCGATGAAGCGGCTGCAGGTTATCTCCGATTTTACGGAGCTCGGTTCCGGCTTTAAAATTGCGATGAAGGATATGGAAATCCGCGGCGCAGGGAATCTGTTGGGAAAAGAGCAGTCAGGCGATATTTATTCCGTCGGCTTTGACCTTTACCTTCGTCTGCTGGAAGAGGCGGTGGAACGGCTGCAAAACGCCGGTTACGAGCCTGAAACGGAGCCGGTCATAGAGCTGGAATACACGGGCTTTATCCCCGACAGCTATATCCGCGTGCCGGAAACAAAGATGGAAATATACAAAAAAATCGCCGCCGTCCGTACCGCGGAGGAGCTCGACAGGCTCTACGCGGAGCTGTCCGACCGGTTCGGCCCCGTTCCGGAAGAAGCGGAAAGTCTGCTTTCCCTTGCCGAAATTAAAATTATCTGTGCAAAACTCGCAATCGCCTCGCTTAAAGAGCGGAACGGAACCGTGCGCATCACCTTTGCTAAAGTCTCAAAGATTTCTATCGACAAATTACTCCGCATGATAAAAGAGTCGGCGGGGCGGGTTAAACTCGATGCAAAGCAGCCGAATGTCATCATGCTCGAAACCGGCTCTATCGGCTTAAAAGAAAAGAGCGAATTTATCAGCGAAAAACTTAATCAGCTTGTATAGGGCATCTGCAAAAAACTCGATTAGGTTTTTAGAGGTTCCCTATAAAACTTCAAAAGAACCGGTTGCGCCCGATTACCCGCGCCGCACACGGTCAAACCACGTTTCAGGTTCTTTGTTCCATTCAAGCGCGATAGCGGCTTCTTCGGGGCTTAAATAGTTTTCTTCTTGCAACAGCTCAATCAAAACCGAAAAGC
Source organism: Treponema sp. OMZ 805 (assembly GCF_050937395.1). Classification (NCBI taxonomy): domain Bacteria; kingdom Pseudomonadati; phylum Spirochaetota; class Spirochaetia; order Treponematales; family Treponemataceae; genus Treponema; species Treponema sp. OMZ 805. The sequence goes on from NZ_JACCLP010000005.1 coordinate 102,989, forward strand.
GGGAGAGTGATTCAAAGGGGCAGTCTTCGTTTTTAAAATTGGTGTCAGCCTGCGCAAATTGATAAGAAAAAATCGCTTTTAAACTCACCTCGGCGGCTCCGGCTGCACGTAAGGACTTCACCGCGCCGATACTGCTCTTCCCCGTCGAGATTAAATCTTCGATAAGCACTATCTTCTTACCCGCAACGGCTGCCCCTTCTATTGTGCTGCCCGTTCCGTGATCTTTCGGCGCGGAACGCACGTAGGCAAGCGGTTTGTTCAAGGCATTTGCAATGAAGGCAGCCCACGGAACTCCCGCCGTAGCGACACCCGCAATCACATCGATATCGGCAGGAATTAATTGTGTAAAGGCCTCCGTAATGAGGGTGCGCTGCTGAGGCCAACCTAAAAGAGAGCGGTTATCGCAATAGATAGGGCTGCGTATCCCCGAAGCAAAGGTAAAAGGCTCCGCAACGTTAATCTTGACGGCTTTTACCTCAAAGAGCGTGCGGGCAACCGCAATTTCTATTTCTTTTTTATCACAGTGAACAGCATTCATAATTATTTCTCCTCATTTCTTATGCCTGAAATACGAAACGGCCGGCGGGGCGTTCCCGTAAGTCGGCGGCGAAACGGCCGTCGCGGTAGACTATCTTGCCGTTTACAATAGTCATATAATTTTTACCGATAAAGTTCCAGCCCTCAAAAGGAGACCATCCGCATTTCGATACTATGTCCTTTCGGCCAAGCTGCCAGTGTACCGCGGTGTCGGCAACGGTAATATCGGCATCGGCGCCTTTTGCAAGTACACCTTTGCGCGTTAGCCTGAGGATTGCAGCAGGATTTTCACTCATCAGCTTTTGAAGCAGCGGCAGCGTGATATCTCCTTCCGCCGCCGCAGTGAGCATCAGCGCCAGCGAGGTTTCGGCGCCCGGTATGCCGAAAGTCAGCTTTGTCAATTTCTCATCCAGTGTGTGAGGCGCGTGATCGGTGCCGATGGTATCGACATAGCCGTCCCGAACGGCCTGCATCAAAAATGCAGTATCGGATTGCGCTTTCAGTTCGGGCTTCATCCGCAACAGCATATCGGCTTCGGCACTCGCTGCCCGCATACCGGTGTGTAAAAAAAGATGATGAGGCGTTACTTCCGCATAAATGGGATGCTGCCGGTTATGTAATTCAGGATTTTGCTTCGCCTTGATGACCGTCCGCATCTCTTCTTCGGAAGAAATATGGCAAATATACAGACCGTTCCCATAGCGGGCATTCAGCTCAATCGCTTTGTCGATCATCTCCGCTTCGGCATGCACAAAGACCAAGCCGCCGACCTTAAAAATTTCAGCCAGCAGAGCGGTGTCTTCAATCAGCATAAGACCGGTGCTCACATTCATAAACACCTTCGTACTGCGCGCCTGACTGCTGCCGATAACGCGCCGAATTTCATCAATATTATTGTTTTTTGAAGCGCCGAAGTGGAAGCCGAAATTAACGGCTGAAACCCGCGCCGCCTGTGCAATTTTTTCCGTAAGCGCCTGAGCCGTTACCGTCGGCGGCTGCGTATTCGGCATATCAAAAAAGGTCGTTATGCCGCCTTTTGCACAGGCGCGCGAGCCGGTATAAAAATCTTCTTTGTGAGTAAGCCCCGGATCTCTCATGTGGGTGTGTAGGTCGATAATGCCCGGCATAACGAGGCGGCCTTCCAAGTCAATTTCCTGCGAATCCTGTACGGCATCCGCCTCTTTTGAACAGCGCTGAGCGGACACCCCCTGTTTGATGATGATATCTTCTATTATATCGCCGTTGATTACAAGGTCGATAATTTCGTTGCGAACGGTTTTCCCGTTTTTGAGTATGAGCACTGTTTAGTCCTCCGTTGCCTTTCTAATTTCCTCCAAAACCGCGTGCACCGCCTGGACGGGATCTGGATGTTGGGTAATCGGGCGGCCGACCACCAAATAATCGGCTCCGTTTTTTACCGCTTCGTAGGCAGTCATCACCCGTGCCTGATCTTCTTTGCGGTTTTGAGCATACGAGCCGCTTTGGGTAAAGGCAGGGCGGACTCCCGGACATACGGTAATAAAATCCTTGCCGAAACGCTGTTTAATAGCGCCAGCTTCTTGAGCGGAACAGACAATACCCTGTAAACCGGCATTGCTGACAGCAGCAGCCATCGCTTCGACGGTTGTTTCGACATCGACAGCTGCTCCGTAGAATTGCTGTAAGTCTTGTGCGTTTAAATTGGTTAAGACCGTTACGCCGATACAAATGCTCTGAGAGCCTTTTTCTTTGAGCATCTCGGCGACTGCCCGCATGGTTTTTTCGCTGTTAGAGCAATGTACGTTGAACATGAACACGTTTTGCTCCGCCGCAAAAAGGCAGGCCTGTACAACAGTGTTGGTAATATCGTGGAACTTTAAATCCAAAAATACTTTTTTGTTTTTTCCGTGCAAGTAATCGACAATGGCTCCCTTCGTCCGTAAGAAAATTTCGAGCCCTGCCTTATACACCGTAACACTATCGCCGAGCTGCTCCACGAGGGCGGCTGCTTGATCAAGTGTGTCATAGTCCAATGCAACAATCAATTTCTCACGAACAGCATTGCTGATAGTTCCGCATTGAGCATTTTCCATATTGTAAAACTCCTCCGTGATGAAGGAGTCTCAAAAACTGTTTGCTTTCGAGACTCCCCTACTCTCTTCTTATTGAACAGTACTGCGGTGTTTGAGTCTGCTGCGGTATGCAGCTCCTCCATCGGGATGGCTGCGGCCAACCAAATCCGTAACGGCAGTTTGATGCTTTTCACAATACCGTTCAAGACCGTCAAGTATTTCTACCGCAGCGCAAGGATTGTGAAAAAGACCGCAGCCGACCGCAACTGCCGAAGCGCCTGCAAGTATAAATTCGATTGCATCCTCCGCAGTCCGTATACCGCCCATCCCGACAATCGGCAGCGACGTAACCTGCGACACCTGATAGACCATCCTGACCGCGATGGGCTTTACCGCCGGGCCGGACAGTCCGCCGAAAATATTGCCGAGCAGAGGCTTTTGGGTATTGATGTCGATTGCCATACCGGAAACCGTGTTAATCAGCGACAGCGCATCCGCGCCTTGAGCCTCCGCAATGCGGGCAAAAACCGTAATGTCGGTAACATTCGGCGACAGCTTCACGATGAGCGGTTTCCGGCTTGTCGCTCGTACCAGCGAGACCACCCGCTCCGTTTGCGCCGGATCGGTACCGAAAGCCATTCCTCCATGCTTTACATTCGGGCAGGAAATATTGAGTTCTACGGCTGCAACTTCCGCGATGCCGTTCAGCCGGGCGGCAAGTTCCGCATATTCTTCTGCGGTTTTGCCGTTAATATTAATAATCAGCGGAATGTGCAGCTGCGGAAGAATTTCCGGCAATACCCGCCGCACAAACTCATCATACCCGACATTTTCCAAACCGACGCAGTTGAGCATACCGGACGGCGTTTCTGCAATCCGCACTCCTGCATTACCGTCCCGCGGCTCAAGCGTTAACCCCTTCAGTACCGCCGCACCGAGTATATTCGGATCAAAGAAATCCGCATAGTCGGTACCGTAGCCGAAACAGCCGCTCGCCGTCATCAACGGGTTCGTTAAATGTAAACCTAAAAAATCCAAGGTAAGTTTGCTCATATCATTCTCTCAATTATCACGGCTCATTCTCTCATTGTTACGGCAATTCGTACGGAAACAAAAGCGAATCGAAAACAGGGCCGTCGGCGCATACTTTTTTCACCCCCGCAGCCGTTTGAATGGAACATCCCATACAGGCGCGCACACCGCAAGCCATCCGGCGCTCAAGGGAAAGCTGACAGGGTAACTGCGCCGACTGCGAAAACGCACGTATCTTATTCAGCATCGCAGTTGGCCCGCAGGCATAGATCATCGCAATGTCCGCACAAAGATTTCCGCTGTTGCGGCATTTTTCAATATACGCTGAAAGTACATCGGGCACAAAGCCATTAATACCGAGACTGCCGTCATCGGTACAAAGGACGAGTTCAATATCCGCAGGCAGGGCAAAAAAATCGATAAGTTCTTGAATATGCCGATCGCGGCCTCCTGCAAAAAAAATAATGCGCGCTTCCGGCTGCTTACAGCGAATCGCCCGTATCAGCTGCGGCAGCGGTGCAAGTCCTATGCCGCCTCCCGCGATAATATGACAGGAACCGGCGGAAGGGATCATAAAGCCGTTCCCCAAGGGGCCTTGAATAGCAAGACTTTCACCGGCACGGTATTGCGTTAATTCTTGTGTACCGGCTCCTATGGGGCGATATACAAAGCTCAAGGTTCCCTGCTTCTCATCAAATGAATGCAGACTGATGGGGCGGGGTAAAATATGGGATTTATCGTGCAAACTGATCATGTAAAACTGCCCCGCACAGGGCAGCTCGGAGCCTTCCATCTTCCGCGGCAATCGGACGGTGAGACAGTAACAATCGGCTCCCGCATATTCATGGGAAACAATTTCGGTTTTTTCAAACAGCTTTTTTCCAGACCGGTGTTCCATACCGCTTCTCCGCTAATTTAAATTAAGCTTGATGTCAGCTGCCGGAATAACACGCTCGCAGTAAAAACACTTGTAGCAGTCCTGTCCATGCGAATGTACCTTTATAAACCGAGACGGTACCGCTTCATTATTTGAAATACATTTAAAATTTTCGCAGTGTATAAACGCTTCGATTTCGTCAGGCAATGCAAGCGGTATCTTTTGCACGACCTTACTGTCTTTAATGATATTGACCGTTGCGTGAGGCGCCAACAGCGAAATTTTTGCCAGCTCCGATTTAGTCAAGGTTTTATCGGCAATCTTAATCAGACCTTTTTTATTGTGCGCCTTGCTATACAAATTAAAACCGACGGTTACCGTATCGGTATACTCTTTTAATTTCAACATTTTGACGATTGCAAAAGTGCGTTCCGGCGGTATATGGTCAATCACTACTCCGTTTTCCAATGCCGTTATCTGTAATTCCATCATTCAACTCCTTCTCGTTGTTCCGTTATTCGTGCGGATGGTTCAATATCCCACACTTCTTGAGTCTCTATCGTTCTAGCGAGAGCATCATCATTGCCTGCCTAATCGGGATACCGTTCCGCGCCTGCTCAAAATAACGCGCATATTTCGTAGTATCCAAATCAACATCGATTTCATTCACACGCGGCAGCGGATGCAGAATAATCATATCATCTTTGCACTTCCCTTCGATGTTGCCTCTATTGATAATATAAACGCCTTTCACCTTTTCGTATTCTTCCGGATCGGGGAAACGCTCGCGCTGAATGCGGGTCATATAAAATACATCGAGTTTATCTAAGCAGTCGGTAAAGTTTTCTTCTATATAATAGGTAACGCCGGCATCATCCAAATCATCAAGCAGATATTGCGGCATAGCGAGATTCGGCGGAGAAACAAAGTAGATAACCGGATGAAAATGCTTGAGCGCTTTAACCAACGAATGAACGGTACGGCCGTATTTTAAATCGCCGGTAAAAGCAATATGGATATTTTCCAAGGTACCTTTTTCTTTCATAATGGTATACAAATCGAGAAGCGTTTGGCTTGGATGTTGGTTTGAACCGTCGCCGCCGTTTAACACCGGCTTATGCGAAACGGAAGCCGCAAGACGCGCCGCTCCGTCCATCGGATGACGAATAACAATGATGTCCGAATAGGATTCCACCATGCGTATGGTGTCCGAAAAGGATTCACCTTTTTTAACCGATGAATGTTCCGTATCGAAATAGAGAATATTTGCGCCGAGCCGCATTGCAGCCGACTCAAATGACAGTTTCGTCCGCGTGCTCGGTTCATAAAACATGGTTGCGACAATCTTGCCGTGCATCTGCAAAAGTTTTTCCTCATCGGACATTTTTTCTATTGCTTCCGCTTTTTTCAAAATGAACAGAATTTCTTCTGCGGTGAAATCATTCATTGAAATGATATCCTTCTTCCCGTTTATCATAGCGCCTCCCATAAAAAGTCAAGAAGAAAGTATCAACTTTCGATTGACTTTTTACGCACGTTCGCAACGACGTGAGAACGTGCATAAGATATACAAGTTTGCGCACCGCAAACTTGAGTAAATAAAAGCCTGAGCTATTTGTACGGCTTTTATTTTACACTCCTCCTCAAGCAAAAAAAAAGGATACTGTCTTCATTTAGAAAACAGTATCCTTATTAGTTACGGTAACAACACTTACCGGCAATTGAAAGGGTAAACTCCTGCGAATTATACCCCCAAGTTGTGTACAAGGATTATATTGATGTTGCCGTAAGCGCTTTGCCATTATTGCCTCTTTCAATTAAAATCGCGAGTTTATAGCATAAAAAAGAAGAATATGTCAAGTATCATATTTTTGATAGTATTGCGGATTTTGGATTGTAGATTTTGGCTCGTATACTTTACTTTTAATCAAAAATTCATTATGCTGTGCTTCGATATTTCAATGTTATCCAGCATAAACAATTGCAATAATACGGGAATATCCGAAATTTTCTTTTAGGAGGAAGAGGTATGAAAAAATCCGCTTTCGTATTATCGGTTCTTTTTTTGATCAGTGCTCTTTCGTTTGCATCCGGTTCTGCTGATGCGACAGCTTCCAAGGCTGAAACCGATGTCAACATCGACTTTAGAATGAACATTGCTAAAAAAGATTATGAATCCAATTATTTTAATTGGACGCTCGGAAAACAAGAGATGGTGCAAGACAAATTCGATGCGGTTTCGGGCGCCAGTTTGAAAGGCTCTACAAAAGCATTTAATGCTGTTCGCTATGCAGGTAATGCTGCAGATAAAAAAGCGGCGATTCCGGCAGCGCTTCGCAGTCTGTTTTTGTTCCCGCTTGCCGATTGGAAATTTGTCGAGGGATACGGACTCCAAGTAACAAACACCGACGGTATGTTGACGATACGGTTTGCCCGTAAAACAACGGCTTATGAGTTAACGACCGACAAAAATGGTGATTTTAACATCCTCACCGGAGCTAAAATCGCAAAAGATATTACTGAAAAGACAGATACCGGTTATGTCATCAAGCCAGAATACCTCAAAGCCGACGGTGATCCTACAAAAATGTCCGATTTGGATTGGGATAAATTGCCGCTGAAAACTGACACCTTTGCTTCCGATGCAGCCTATCATTATGAAGGGACATTGAAGTTTGCCTTAAAAGATAACGTTTTAACAGTGAATGGCACATTGAACCGTAAATAAGCTGGGTAAGATTACTGTCATCACTAACAGCCGGGGAAATGCATCCGGCAGAGCAGATAAAAATCGCAGAATAATAGAGGCTGGGCGACCATTTGAGCCGTGCAACGGCGAAACTCTGGTTGAACAGCCTTTATTATTCTGCGGGAATATCACCAAAAATGCCTAATGCGTTTGCCCTATATTGATACTTTTACTCCGAGTAAAGACCGATGGCGTGTATCTTTTTGCGGCGGTACCGCACCAAGACTTTGGGATCACGCTTGCAAAGATCGGCTAAGTCATGGAGAATTTGTGCTCGTATCTGATCCGCCGCTTTTTGCGGGTCGGTATGGGCGCCATCCTCCGGCTCTTCGATAACCCCGTTGATCAGTTTAAGTCCAAGTACCTCGCGGCTGGTAATTTTCAGCATCGCGGCGGCATCCTTCGCCCTGCTTGAATCCCGCAATAAAATTGATGCGCAGCCTTCCGGCGAGATAACCGAGAAAATCGCGTTTTCCAGCATATATACCTTATCGCCGACGCCGATACCGAGCGCACCGCCTGAGCCTCCTTCTCCGATAACAAAGCAGATAACCGGCGTTTTTACGCGGCTTAGCTCTCGTAAATTGACCGCGATAGCTTCGGCAATACCGCGTTCCTCGGAGCCGAGTCCCGGATAGGCGCCCTGTGTGTCAACAAAGGTGATAATCGGGCGGTGGAATTTTTCCGCCTGTTTAATCAGCCTGAGCGCCTTGCGGTAGCCTTCGGGGTTTGCCATACCGCCGTTCCGGTCGATGGTTTCCCGCAAGTTCCGTCCTTTCTGGTTGCCGATAACCGTTACCGGTATCCCGTTGATGAATGCGATACCGCCTATCAGTGCAGGGTCGTCGCCGAAGCAGCGGTCGCCGTGCAGCTCGATAAAGTTGTCAAAGACCATATCGATATAGTCGAGCGCGCGCGGGCGGTCGTTATTTCGGGCAAGCTCAATCTTCCGCCATACTTGTGAAATTGCGGAACTTGCTTGCAGCTTTTCATTTATCGTTTTGAGTTCTTTGGTGATATCAAGTCCGTATTTGTCTGCAATATCACGCAGGCTCGACAGAATTTCACTTTGGTCGGTCAGCTGTTCATTTCCTTTATCCATATTACTTCCTTCCCTTGCCGAACGGCGGATTAATATGTGCGTCAATCATCACGGCAAAAAAGTGTTTTTGTTCGATGCGCGGTACAATGCAGTCGACAAAGCCTTTTTTAAGCTGAAATTCGGCGCGCTGAAAGCCATCCGGCAGCTGCTGGTGAATGGTGCCTTCGATAACGCGCGGTCCCGCAAACCCGATAAGCGCATGAGGTTCCGCAGCGATAATATCGCCAAGCATCGCAAAGCTCGCTGTTACACCGCCGGTTGTGGGGTCGCAGAGCATCAAAAAGAGGGGAACACCCTTGTCGTCCAGTTCCGCCGCTGCGCTGGAGGTTTTTGCCATCTGCATCAGCGAAAAAAGCCCCTCCTGCATACGCGCGCCGCCGGACGTTGCGTAGATAATCACCGGTATCCGTTCCGCCGCACCTTTTAACATAAGCCGCGAAATTTTCTCCCCAACAACCGACCCCATCGAGCCGCCGAGAAAGTCGAATGACATAATACCCAAAAGGGCATCCCTGCCTTCGATTTTGCACTTACCGGTAACCACCGCCTCACTCATCGAAGTTTTTGCCTCTGCGGCGGAGATTTTTTCTTCGTAGCCCTCCATCTGAATGGGGTTCATCGTCCGCAAGGTGGGATCAAGTTCTTCAAAAGTGCCTTTATCAGCAAGGTAGGCAATCCGCTCGGGCACATCCATCCGCAGATGACAGCCGCAGTCGGGACATACCATGAGGTGTTTTAAAAGTATTTCCCGTTCATATTGTTTTTTACAATGAGGACATTCCATCATTTCTTTCCTTATTTATCTTCACTAGTGAATAGCTGCGCATACAAACTTGTGCCGAAAGAACCCGATTGGAATTGAGCCGATCGTAAAATCGTCTTTTGCTCTTCGATATTCGTTTGAATACCTTCGATATGCAGTTCATCCAGCGCACATAGCAGCTTTTGAATAGCCTGTGCCCGATCCGCCCCGTGCACAATCAGCTTGGCCGTCATCGAATCGTAGAACGGCACCACCTTGTAGCCCTGATATAAAAATCCGTCGAAACGGACACCGTTTCCGCCGGGCACCCGCAAGTTTGTAATCAGCCCGGGGGTGCGCGCATTGATACGGGCTTCTATTGCCCAGCCATTTACCGGCACTACGCCGTCGGGGAGCGTCATCTTGCCGCCCGTACACACGGTAATCTGCTCACGGATGATGTCGGTACCGGTTACCATCTCGGAAACAGGATGTTCAACCTGCACCCGTGCGTTTACTTCCATAAAATAGAACTGATCACCGGAAACGAGAAATTCGATGGTACCCGCTCCGCAATACTTGAGCGTAGAAAAAAGCTTTTTGGCGCCTTTGCACATCGTCTCATACATTGTGTCGCTCACTGCCTGCGAGGGGCTTTCTTCTATCAGCTTTTGATGATTCCGCTGCACCGAGCAGTCCCGCTCGCCGAGAATTGCAACCCCGCCTGCACCGTCGCCGATAACCTGAAGCTCAACATGCCGCGGATCGCTCAAGTATTTTTCGATATAGACTGTACCGTCGGCAAAATTCGCTTCCGCCTCCGAAGATGCAATGGAAAGGTTTTCGGCTAAGTCGACTTCTTTCCAGACGATACGCATACCCTTTCCGCCGCCGCCTGAGGCAGCTTTGATGATGACGGGGTACCCGCACTCCTTCGCGGTTTTCGCCGCTTGTTCTTTGGTGGTAATCGCACCCTTAGAGCCGGGGGTAATCGGAAGACCGCTTTTTTGCGCGGTCTCGCGTGCCCTTACCTTATCACCAAGCATTTCGATGGTGTCGGGTTTGGGGCCGATCCAAAACATACCGGCTTTTTCCACCTCCCGCGCAAAATCTGCGTTTTCGGAAAGGAAGCCGACACCGGGGTGTACGGCATCGCAGCCGGTACAGAGCGCGGCAGTAATCAGCGTATCCTTGTTCAAATAGCTTTTGGAGGAAGGCGGCGGCCCGATGCACACTGCGTGATCCGCAAGTTGCACATGCAGGCATTCTTTGTCGGCAGTTGAATACACGGCGACCGTTTCGATGCCCATTTCACGGCATGCGCGGATAACGCGGACGGCAATTTCGCCGCGGTTCGCAATCAGCATTTTCCGTATCATACTTAAATCCTGATGGTAAAGAGCGGCTGGTCAAACTCGACTAAATCGCCGTTTGCCGCAAGAATATCTTCAATAATACCGTCGTACTCGCATTCAAGGGTATTCATCATCTTCATTGCTTCGAGGATACAGAGAGGCTGCCCTTTGGAAACCTTAGACCCCTTGTCTACATACGCAGGAGCATCGGGAGACGGCGAGCGGTAGAAGGAGCCGACAATGGGGCTTTTCACCGTAACGAGGTTTACATCAGTGCCGGGGGTAACCGCCGCTGCACTCGGTGCGCTTGCCGGATTGATTCCTGTGCCCGTAAAACCGGCGGCTGCGCCCATTGCATTTGCCTGCCCCATCCCCCCAGCGGCAAAAGTTGTTCCGCCATTCGCAGGAGAGTTTTGTACGCCGACTCCTGCCGCATATCCGCTTGTCTCCGTTCCGGCAATCGGCTGCATCGGTACATTGTGCAATGCGAACGGTACGGCTGCCTGAGCATTTTGATACGCAGCTTCTTTTTTTAGGGTCAGCTCCGCTTCGCCTTCCTTTATGTGCAGCAGCACAGCCGAGCTTTTTTCAAACTTGTCAAAGACATTCAAAATAAATTTTTCGTTCATATTCTTACTCTGTTTCTTAGTCTGTGTTAATGCCGATGCTTCTTTGCCTCAATGCGCCGGAAGCTGATACACACAACCGATGCGGATTCGCAAAGAAGCAGCATACCTTATATCCGGTCGAACCGGTCAATCTCGGCATCGTAATCGATACCGGCAATATCAAACCCGTTAATAGCCAAAAAGTCGTGTCGGTATTCGTCTACATCGGTACGCTCGCGGCTGGTCTCGTCGGTAACGGTCGCCATAATCTCTGCAACGGCGGACTGCACCGCTTCGTCCAATTCCCAGTCGTCGATGCGGATGCGGTGTTCGCTATCCGTCGGGATAACCCCGTCCGCCGTGTACAGACGGCTGTCGAAGAGGCGGTTGATCTGCTCGATACAGCCTTCGTGCGTGCCTTTTTCCTTCATCACCTTGAAAAGACTTGCCAAATAGAGCGGGATAACCGGAATAACAGCGCTTGCACGGGTTACCAGCCCCTTATTGACCGACACAAACGCTTGACCTTTTAAGGCAGCGAGTTTTGTGTTCAGTACATGGGCGGTGGCTTCCAAGTGTTCCTTCGCCTTACCGATGGTTCCCTTGCGGTACAATGCTTGCGTAGCTTCCGGCCCGATGTAGGAATAGGCGACCGTGATGCATCCTTGTGCAAGCAGATCCGCCGCATCGAGCTTTTCTATCCACCGCTGCCAATCTTCACCGCCCATCACCTTTACGGTAGCGGCGGCTTCCTCGTCGGTTGCCGGTTCCGCGGTAATTTCCGTCAAAGCGCCGGTGAACGGATCGAGGGTTTTGCCGGTAAAGGGCTTCCCAAAAGGCTTGAGCGCCGAGCGGTAGGTAACACCGGTATCGGGATCGGTACGCACGGAGCTTGCCACGCTGTAGACAATTAAATCAAATTTCATATCGCGCTTTTTTGCTTCATCAATCACTTGCGCTTTAATAGCATCGGAGAACGCATCGCCGTTTATCGTAACGGAGATAAGCCCCGCCTCTTTTGCAGCGGTGTCAACCGCTAAATTGTTATACCACCCCGGAGTTCCCCATTTTTTTTCGGAACCGGCTTTTTCATACGATACACCGATGGTTGCAGCTCCGTAGCCGAACGCTGCCGTAATGCGGCTTGCCAGTCCATATCCGCCCGAACAGCCGATTACCAAAACGTTTTTCGGTACTGCCGTTCCCGCAGGGTGAGATGCCACCCGTTTTTTTGTATATGCGATTTGATCTTCAACCGCCTTTTTACATCCTTGAGGATGCGCATTCAAACAGATATTGCTTCTCAGCATCGGTTTCATACTCATAATATTCTACTCCTTACTATTCTGAACCTTTATAATGCCTAATTATGCAATAATTGGCAATAGTGTTTTTTTCTTGACTGAATATATGATGTTTTATATAATAGAAGAATGAGTACTAAATCATTTAAAGGAGGCTGTCATCCTCCCGAGCGGAAATTTATTTCCGCCGAATCCGAAGTCTTGGCTGTCATGCCATCAACAAAGATGGTGTGGATTCCTGTTACCCAAGGCGGTGCTCCGAATACTCCGTTGGTAAAGGTTGGAGATACGGTTGTACGAGGTCAAAAAATAGCGGAAACGGACAAATTTATGTCTGCGCCTGTACATGCTTCGATCTCCGGTACCGTAAAAAAAATAGAACCCCATCTCGTTACCGGTAATACGGACGCACTTTGTATTGCAATTCAAGCGGGCGAGGATACTTCCGAGTCCTTTATGGAACCGCTTGATCCCTTCACCTGCACAAAAGAGGACGCTATTAAGCGTATCCGTGAGGCCGGTATAACCGGTATGGGCGGAGCTTCTTTCCCCGTACATGTTAAATTGAGTCCCCCTAAAGATGCGAAGATAGACTACATTTTAGGTAATGCTGCAGAATGCGAGCCGTATCTGTGTACCGATGCTGCGACGATGTATCATTCCGCCGAAACGATTGTAGACGGGATGGCGATTATTATGCACATTACCGGAGCCGACAAGGGGATTATTGCGCTTGAAGACAATAAAACACATTTGGTGCCGGTGTTTGAAAAAGCTATTGCAAAGATAAAACAAAATCCTGTCGGACCGGGCGCTTATGATATTTCCGTTGAGTTGTGCAAAACGAAATATCCGCAAGGCGGTGAAAAAAATCTGACTTCCGCTGTGGTCGGCAGAGAGATTCCTTCCGGCGGGCTTCCGTTCCAGATTGGGTGTATCGTTCAGAATGTCGGAACAATGAAGGCGATTTCCGATGCGTTCCGTAAAGGAGCGCCGCTCATTGATCGTCCGCTCTCGCTTTCGGGTGGAGCCTGCGAAAATCCTGTGAACGTGATCGCCCCTATCGGTACCTGTATCGGCGATTTAATCCCTGATGTCATCCGCTTAAAACCCGGTGTTACCAAAATCATTTCAGGCGGTCCAATGATGGGCTTTGCAATGAAGAGCGCCGATTTCCCCGTGCAAAAGAATACATCCGGTGTTCTTTTCTTAACAAGGGAGGAAGTCAACCTTGATGAAGAAAGCCCGTGTATCGGATGCGGAAAGTGCGTAACCCATTGCAGTTGTCAGTTGTCGCCGGTTCTGATGATACGTGCATTAAAGGCGAATAAGCTTGATGAAGCTGTCCGCTGCGGGCTTATGGACTGCGTTGAATGCGGTATTTGTTCTTACGTATGTCCGGCGCGTATAAAGCTTGTCCAGCGGTTCAAGGTTGGAAAGCAGCTGTTACGCGAAGCAAAGCAAAAAGAAGCGGCAAAGGCAACAGCCGCGCAAGGAGGAAAATAAGCTATGGCCGAATCAGATAAGAACGAAATTTATCTTTCTCCTGCGCCGCATATTGCGAGTCCCGTAACCACTAAAAAACTGATGATACACGTGCTGATTGCGCTTGCTCCGCTTGCGCTGTACGGTATTTATCTGTATGGAGTGCCGGCGCTCATCCGTATTATTGTTTCCGTAGGCGTCGCGGTCGGTTCCGAAGCGGCATTCCGTAAAGCGATGGGCAAGGATATCCGCATAAAGGATTGCTCCGCTGCAGTAACCGGTTTGCTGTTAGCGCTTGTGTTACCGCCGCTTATTCCTATTTGGATTGTCGTTGTTTCCGCAATCTTTGCCATTGTCGTAGCAAAAGAGTTTTTCGGCGGACTCGGCGCAAATCCGTTTAACCCTGCATTGGTAGGCCGTGCGTTTGCCTTTGTCAGTTTTTCACGCCTGATGACCTCGTGGGTTGCTCCTCATCACGGTTTTGACGCAGTGAGCACGGCAACGCCGCTTTCGTACCTAAAAATGTCGGAAGGCGGGATTTCCACTGCGGCGACAATCGCAGAGAAGATGGGTTTGTCCTCTTCGAGCGACGTATATCTTAAACTTTTTTTAGGAGATCACGGCGGCTGTATCGGTGAATCGAGCGCGGCGCTCATTCTCATCGGTTTTGTCTACTTGCTGGTTACCCACGTTATTGAATGGCAGATTCCTGTTTCTATGGTAGTAACGGCAGTGTTGGTAACATGGCTTGCGGGTATCGATCCGCTTTTGACGCTGTTAAGCGGCGGTTTGCTGTTCGGCGCCGTCTTTATGGCTACCGACTATGCAACGTCGCCCGTAACCTTTAAAGGACAAATTATCTTCGGCGCGGGCTGCGGCTTAATTACCGCTTTAATGCGTCTGTTTGCCGGAATGCCGGAAGGCGTTATGTACAGTATTTTGATTATGAATTCGGTCGTTACATTCTTAAATAAACTGATTCAGAAAAAATACGGATATGTAAAGCCCGTTAAGGCAGCCAAGGAAGGTGCAAAATGAAACAGATGATGAAATTATCCGTTACGTTGGCGCTCTATACTGTTGTTGCTTGTCTTGCGCTTGCTGCGGTCAATATGCTTACCGCTCCCCGCATTCTCGCTTCAAAGGAAGCAAAGACGAAACTTGCGCTTCAAGCGATTTTCCCCGAGGCGGATTCATTTCGCCCTGTTACCGAAGGAATGCCGAAATCAGTTGATAAGGTAGCGTTCGGCGATACTTTTATCGCATTACAGGGGGATAAGCCTGCGGGAATTATCGTAACGGTGAGCGGGCATACCTATGATCAGGCGACTATTCTTATCGGTATTGATATGGAAGAAAAGCTGAGGATGATTCAGTTTTTGACATTAACCGATTCACCCGGTATCGGAACAAAGGCGAAGGATGAACCGTTCATCGGACAGTTCCGTAATAAGCCGACTACCGATGCCTTTGCGCTGGGAAGCGATGTTCAAGCGATTGCCGGCGCTACGATTACCTCTACGGCTGTTACCCGTATGGTAAAAATCGCCGTCGATGCCGCTTCTTCATACATGAGCAGCCAAGGTCTTGGTGGCTCAGGCAGCGGAAACTAAGAGGAGAACGGTTATGAAAGAGTATGTACGCATTTTTACGAACGGGTTGGTAAAAGAAAACCCCCTCATTATGCTGATGATCGGGCTTTGTTCCGCGCTTGCCATTACAACCTCGGTTGCAAACGGTATCGGAATGGGGCTTGCGATGACCTTCGTTATCGTGTTGAGTGAACTGATTATCAGTATGTTTCGGAAATTTATCCCGAACGATATCCGTATCCCTATTTTTATCATTGTTATCGCGTCGTTTACTACCATTGTAGACCTTTTGATGCAGGCTTTTTTGCCGGAACTTTCCGAATCGATGGGTATTTTTATCAAACTCATCGTTGTAAACTGTATCATTATGGGGCGTGTTGAATCCTTTGCCTCGAAAGAGTCTCCTTTAAAAGCGATTGCCGATGCCTTTGGTATGGGTTTGGGCTTTACGTGGGTGTTGGTTGTGATGTCTGCCATCCGCGAGCTTTTAGGAAGCGGTACTGTGCTGGGTGTGCGTCTTTTATCAGACGATTACCTTATTAAATTCTTTGCGAACTCTCCCGGAGGCTTCTTTGTATTCGGGGTTCTGATTGCCTTGACCTATTTGATACAGGATCAGCGGAAGCAGCGAAAAATACGGAAGGCTGCTGCGATAAAAGAAACGGCATTGCAAGAAGCTGCTGCATTACGCGATGCTGAGCTGAAAAAAGAAGCTGCGCTCAAGGCGGAGACTGCACAAAAAGAGGCTGCGTTAAAAGCGGAAGCGGAAAAAGAAGCTGCTGCAGCCAAACCGGAACCGGTTGCTGAACAAAAAGAAGCTACCGCAGCACAAGCAGAAGCGGAGAAACAAGCCGTTGCACCAAATACCGAAGCTGCTGCTGAACCTGCAAAGGAGGAAACTGAAAATGGAACTGTTTAAGATTTTTCTTGCTGCGGTATTTGTAAAAAATATCGTTTTTATCCGCTTCCTTGCGTTGTGTTCGTTTATCGGTATGACATCCGATGTTAAGAAATCTACCGGTATGGGGTGGGCGGTTCTCTTTGTTACGGTTATTGCAACAGCAGCGACCTATCCGCTCTATAAACTGGTTCTTGCACCGTATAACCTCGGTTTTTTGCAGACATTGCTCTTTATCTTGGTTATTGCGAGCTTGGTTCAGCTGGTAGAGTTCTACTTGAAAAAATCCGCTCCGGCGCTCTATTCGGCGATGGGTGTGTATTTGCCGCTTATCACGACAAACTGCGCTATCTTAGCGGTTACGCTCGATGTTATCGCCGCCGACTATACCTTTATTCAGTCGATGGTGTATTCGATCGGTGTCGCAATCAGCTATATGTTGGCAATGGTTTTGTTTGCCGGTTTACGTGAACGCATTGATATTGCCCCGATACCTAAGTACCTCAAGGGTACTCCTATTTTGTTTGTCGCTGCGGCTCTGTTGTCTTTGGCATTCGGCGGTTTTGCAGGCATGATTTAAAGGAGTAGGAAAAGAGTATGCATACGATTATTTTAACGCTTATTGTCTCGTTGATTTTATCACTGGCGATAGGCTTTTTGTTAGGCTTTTTTAAAAAGCTGTTTTATGTAGCGCCTGATGAAACGGTTGCAAAAATTCGTGAGGTGCTTCCCGGCGCAAACTGCGGCGCCTGCGGGTTCCCGGGCTGCGATGGTTTTGCGGCTGCGGTTGCAAGCGGCAATGCGCCGGTAAACGGCTGCTCCGTCGGGGCAGGTCCCGTTGCTGCAAAGGTCGGCGCGATTATGGGCGTTTCGGCAAATGCCGATGCAAAGGTTGCGGTGTTACTGTGCCAAGGTTCACACGATGTCTGTAAGGAAAAGGCTGATTACGTCGGCGTTAAAACGTGCCGCGCCGCAAAGATTTCCGTAAACGGACTGCGGGAATGCGATTGGGGCTGTATCGGCCTCGGCGACTGCGAAATGGCCTGTCCGTTTGACGCTATCCATGTCGGAGAGGATGGGATTCCGCACGTCGATTACGAAAAGTGTACCGGCTGTGCAGTCTGTGTTGCAGCCTGTCCTCAGCATATTTTGACTACCGTACCGACAAGCCGGAAAGGTTCCATTGCGCTTTGTTCATGTCGCAATCCGAGAAAAGCCGTTATTATGAAAAACTGTAAGCGCGGCTGTATCAAGTGTATGAAGTGTGAGAAGAATTGCCCTAAGGGTGCGATAAAAGTTATCAACGGAATCCCCGAAGTTAATTACGAGTTATGCGATTCCTGCGGTATCTGTATTAAAGGCTGCCCGACAAAGGTACTTGCCTTAGTTGAAGATAAGATCGCAGTACAGTCTCCGTGCAGCGCGTGCCAAGCGAGCTAAGCGGCGTACTCAACGTGCCGGATAAAAACATGCGGAGCGGCGTTGTCTGTATTATCGGACGCCCCTCCGCCGGAAAGTCAACATTTCTAAACAACGTCTGCGGCGGAACGGTATCGATTGTTTCTGCGCTGCCGCAGACCACGCGCAGCTCCGTCCGCGGTATCCTTACGGCGGAGCAGGGGCAGATTATCTTTATTGATACGCCCGGTTATCATATCAGTGAAAAAAAAATAAACCGCCGTATGCAGCTCATTGCGGAAAACCGTCTGCAAGAGGCGGAGGCGATTTTGTATCTTATCGATGCATCGCGTCCGTTCGGCGAAGAAGAGCTGGCTATCTGTGCATTGCTGAAAAATAAACAAGATCGCTTGATTGCCGGTATTAATAAAACCGACAGTCCCGCTGCGCGTCCCGGGCAAACCCATATCAGCTTGATGCAGGCCTTACCCGATCTACCGCAAGAGCGGATTTTCGAGCTGTCCGCACAGGAAAAGACGGGGCTTGAACCCGTGCTTGCCGCGTTGTTTTCTCTTCTGCCCGAAGGTGAGCTTTTGTATCCCGAAGACTTTTATACCGACCAGCCGGTTGATTTCCGTATTGCCGAAATTATTCGCGGCCAAGCTATCAGCCGTCTCTACGAAGAAATTCCCCATGCGCTGTATGTTGATATTCAGGATATGGAAATGAAAAAGAACGGCAAGGAGCTTTTTGTCCGCGCTTTTCTGTGTGTAGAGCGGGAAAGTCAAAAGGCTATGGTTATCGGAAAGGGCGCGGCACTGATTAAAGCAATCAGAGTAGAATCCCAAAAAGAACTGCGCAAAATCTTCCCCTATCGTGTGCAGCTTGATTTACAGGTGCGCGTCGATAAAAATTGGCGCCAAAAGGACAGGGTGCTGCAAGCTGTGTTGCAGGAATAGGATGCTTTATGGTCTTTGCAATAATTTTTCCAATACTTTCTCAAGTTTTTTAAAATCATTGCATCGTTTTTTGAGATTACTACTACAATTAGGCTTTTGAACCAAACAATACAATTTATTTGCTTTTTTTACGATTGCTTCTTGATGTTTACGGCACCATTCAATTTCTTTTATGCACAATTTTTTATAATTTGCTTGAGATCGAGAATCTTTTACATTCGGCTTCAAATCAATTTTTGTAATAAATTTATCATCAATAGGAATCATATTGTTAAAGTTCAAAACACTTATGAGTTGTTCATCGTCAAAGATACGGGTAAAGTCTACATCATTCTTGTGCATCTTATGTTTTTCTTTTGCTGAATCCAATGGTACACAATATTTATATTCATTACAAATAATAATAATTCCTACAAAAGGACGATTACTTTTATGAATTTGAGGGGAAATTGACTGAACACGATCATCGACCTTATGTAAATTTCGCACATATTTCATATCTATAAAATATAAATTCAGTCTTTCTTGTTTCATATTTACCTATAAAAAAAGCCGTATCAGCTAACTGAACGGCTTTATCGATTCCACTTAACGGTAGGACTCACCGCATTTCTAAAGTTCCCACTCTCAGTAGGGTACACTGCGTTTAAGGATTCCACTTAACGGTAGGACTCACCATTAACTACAATATAATACAAAAAATAGTTAAAGTCAAGAAAGTGTATTATACACGGGTATCAATTTTTAGGCAGCTTAGCCTACAAGGCTGCTACAATCTGTTTTGCAGGAATAGTACCACTTTTGAAAATAGACTTTTCGTTAGCCTTTTGAAAATAGACGCTGCAGATACGAGGCACGAGCACAAATTAATCGCAGGCGTATCTTTGATACGTTGAGAATTAATTTGTGTGCAGTAACGAAGTAGATGCACCGTATATTTTCAAAAAGGACTTCGCAGCTTTTTGAGTATCAGCACCAGCAACAGCATAAAAACCGAAATAAGTGCGGTAAAGCCGCCGGGGGCGACGTTTAAATAGTACGAACAGATAAGCCCGAGCATAATATCCGCGATACCGAAACAGATTGAAAAAAACACCGTCCGCTTAAAGCCTGTGTGCAGCTGTAGCGCGGCTGCAACCGGCAAGGCAATCATCGAACTTAATACGAGAATCCCCACTATCTTAATGGAAACGGCAATTGTTGCTGCTACTAAAATCGAAAAAATATAATTGATTGTCTTTACACGGATGCCGATGACATACGCGATGTCTTCATCGAGCGTTATATACAGCAGCTTATGATACAGCACAGCCAATACGGCAACGGCAAAAAAGCTCAATACGATAACGGTGATAACGTCGGAGATTGAAACCGTTAAGATGCTTCCGAACAAATAGGCTTCGGCATTGGTGCGTATCAACCCCGAACTCATCAAGGTGATGGCAATACCGACACTGAGCGAAAGAACGATGGAAAGGATGAGGTCGCTGTATTCTTTAAAGTAATTGCGTAGCGCTTCGATGAGCGCTCCCGCCGCAGAGGTAAAGGTAAACGCGCCGATGATGGGGTTAACGCCGGTAACCAGCCCGAGCGTAATCCCTGTCAGCGAGGCGTGCGCAAGGGTGTCGCCAATAAGCGAATACCGCCGCAAAACAAGGAAAATACCGATTAATGGGCAGAGAATGCCGATAAAGAATGACACAATAAAGGCGTTCTGCATAAAAGCGTATTTCAACATAGCGGCTATACTATCAGATTTTAGGCAGAAAGGCTATCAGGGTTCTTCCCAAGAATATAACGACTATTTCAGAAAATTGGAATATTCGGTGCAAAGGATAATCTCTGAGCAAAACAGTGAAAAACACGGCGGTTTACATAAGTGAATCTTAGTCGTTTCGCTACTGCTTTTCAAACAGCAACGCCGTATCGATATTGAAAATCATAACGGCTGTTTTTGCTTTTGCATAGCGGGCTTCGGCTTTTTTGTACTCAAGTTCAGCTTGCAGGCTTTCCACCTTGCTGATAACACCGTTGCGGTACCATTGGGCGTGGTCATCGGCATTTTGCTTATAGATGCTCAACTCATCCGCCGTTGCTTTTTGCTGCCATGTCATCTGCTCATTCGATGTTTTATTAGTATGGAGTTGTTTTTGATAGTGTTCCTTCGCATCTTCAATTTTAAGCCGTTCAATCGCATCTTCAAGCTCGGCATTTTTTTTATCGAGTTTCCGATACTGAATCGAAAAAGGATTCCAGCTGAATGAAAGTTTAAGCGCCGTATTTTTAGGATCCGCAAGCGGAACCTCGACACCGGTATACGCCTTTCCGCCGGGGAATTGCATACTCAATCCGCCTAAGACGGAATGTTCATTTTTTGCAGAACCGCTGCCGATTTTCGTATTGCGCAATTTATAACCGGCATCGGCGCCGATGGAAAACGGAGACAGTTCAATATTCCGTTTCGCTGCATTTTGCGTATGCCGTTGCTCCGCTTCAACAAGTTTTTTATAAGCAGCTTGAGGATACTGTTCAATATCTGCGGCCTTTTGTACGGGGATGGAATTCCATAGCGACGTTAAAAACATTTGAGGTGCCTCATCGGTTGTAAGACCGCAGCTTTCCGCAAAAGCATGGTATGACGCCGAAAAGTTAAAATCCGCATTCTGATGTTCCCGTTTTGCACCCAACAGCTCTAAATTGGCTGTGCGCATTTTTGTAGAACTGTCTGCATACCCTTGCGCCTTTATTTGATTGTATTGAATCTCCGCTTTTACTTCGCTCAATTTTTTATCAAGCAGTGTTGTATAATCGTCCAAAAGCCGCTGGATATCTTGAAGGAACTGCTTTTCGGCAAGCGCCAAACCTTCTTCTTTTGCCCGCCTTGCTTGATCTGCTGCAGACTGTGCAAGATTGAACGTATATTTTTTCGCTTCTGCATTTTTGGAATAGATATCGGTAGACACGGAAACCTCGGCGCCGGTTTCTTGCCGCTGCCCTACTTTACTGTACGGTACGCTCAGTTTTATGCTTGTATTATTGTACGAAGGTAATGCGATATTCGCATACGGCGCAGTGGTAACACCTCGTTTGTCCGCATCGGTGTTAAGAACGAACTGTGTATTTCCGCTGCCGACTTCCATCGTTACTAACGATTCGGTTTTTGCTTTTTCCGCTTTATTGGCCGCAATATCCGCCTGCATTTGCAGCTGCCGGTAATTGCTGTCATGTTCAACACGATACCGTAAGAGCTTTTGATACACCGAATCTTGCGGCATCCCCGTTTCCGTTTGAGCAAAAAGAACAAAGGCTGCGGATAACCATACCGTTATACAAGCAATCTTTTTCATAGAGTCGGATAACTCCTTGCAAACTGTTTTAAGCATCTTCTAAAAACCGGAATTCTTAGAGGTTCTCTGTTATAATTTTTGAGAAAATATTTCGGCGATAGCCTCGACAAAGCACCTGTCGGTATCGGTAAAATGATCGCATTCGGGAGCATCAAGATCAATCACACCGAATAAAATACCGTTGTGAATAATCGGTACAACTAATTCACTTTTACTTGCCGCATCGCAGGCAATATGTCCGGGAAAAGCGTGTACATCCGGCACCATGATACTTTTCCGATTGACCGCACAATGCCCGCAGACACCTTTTCCATAACCAATGCGATAGCAAGCCGGTCGGCCTTGAAATGGCCCCAGAACCAATTCATCACCTTTCATTTGATAAAACCCCGCCCAATTTAAGCCGGAAATATTTTCCATGATAAACGCGCTGGTATTTGCCATTACCGCAATAACATCGGTTTCGCTTTCGATTAATGCACGATATTGAGCTAATTTTTCTTTCATTTTTCGCTCCTACTTTTATCTTTAACTAAGATCAACAACCCGTTTTTAATGCTGCCTGTGGTGTTTCTTTAAACGTTAAAATACTATTTATAATATAATATATTGTCAAGTATAATATTTATAGTATACAGGGCAATCGAATCCGATGCAGCGGTTTGTTCCTCCTTAATGATAAAATGAAAAACCGATTATGCGACGTAAGGTTTCAAGTATGTAGGGCAACCGCATCAGGACAAATATGATACGACTCCCTGCCATTTGCGAAAAATTTTTTAAAATTTTTCGCACTTTGTTTTAAAAGTCGGACAAACACATCAGGCGGGTAAATATAAATCGCAAAATCAGGAGGTTGGGCAAGCATTTGAACCGCGGAGAGGTTCAACTCTGCTTGAACAGCCTCCTGATTTTGCGGGGATATTCAAAAAATGTCTGATGCGTTTGCCCGAAAAATTCCAGTTATTCACGGTTGACATTTTTCGGGTTCTATGTGCATAATACTATTATGTTACCGCACGCTTACGTTGAAGCAAATCTTGCCCGTCATGCAGCCCCTTGTTTAGCAGGAATTAAACCGGCGAATCTTGTGTCGTTTCCAAGCGCCGATATTCAATGGTGTGATACCTATAACGCGATACTGAATGAGCAAGGAATATATTTTACCCCACTTTGCGTATGCGAAAACCGCGCTCAAATATTAGTATATCGGAAGGATTTGCTCGCTCGCCTTTGTTTTCAACCTTCAGTGACCATGGTGCTGCAATCTTTCGGATATCGGCCGGAAAGCGGGCTTGAAGCAATTATTATGCGGTTAAAGGATCGGATGTCTGTTTTAAGAGGAGCACGAAACAGGCATTGCAGGGACAGCTTTCCGCACGAAATCGGGCTTTTTTTAGGTTATCCTGCAGATGATGTAATGCAGTATGTAAAAACAGGAGGCCGAAATTGTTTGCTGTGCGGATACTGGAAGGTATACAGCAATCCCGAAAAAGCATTACAAGTGTTCCACCAGTATACGGAATGTAAAGAGCGTTTTGCTTTACAGATAAAAAGCGGCATGACTATCTTTGAGATTGTTTGTGCAGCTTAATGACAGAATAATACTTCTATTATTCTCATCACACTTTATAAGGAGTTTGCTATGGCAAAAGTTGCAGTAGTATTTTGGAGCGGAACCGGTCATACCGAAAAGATGGCCCATTGTATTATGGACGGACTGAAAGCAGGCGGAGCAGATGCTGAATTATTCCCCGTTGCTCAGTTCAGTGCGGATAAATTGGACAGCTATGATAAAATCGCCTTCGGATGCCCTGCGATGGGTGCGGAAGAGCTGGAACCGGATGAATTTGAACCGTTCTTTGCATCAATCGAAAATAAACTTTCAGGGCGCAAAATTGCACTGTTCGGATCCTATGAATGGGCGGACGGTGAATGGATGCAGACATGGGTAGAACGTGCAAAAAGAGATGGAGCCGATGTGTTTGAAGAAGGTCTCATCGCTTATGACGATCCCGATGAAGAAGCACAGAAAAAATGTAAAGAATTCGGTGAGCGATTCGCAAAATAACCGTCAAACACGGTAATGGACGGCACAAAGAACGTATCTTTGTGCCGTTTTTTATTCGTGCGGAGAGTTTAATACCTGCCGTCCTCGGCAACGCTCTGCGTCGGGGTTGTTGATTTCATAATATAGGTTTTAAGCGGAGGAAAGCCGTTAAATTCTACGGATGCATAGCTGGCCGTATAGGCGCCTGCAGTGAGAAAATACACCCTATCTCCCGGCTTGAGATTGATTGGAAGTTGATATTTATATTTTTCATACATAATATCCATACTGTCGCAAGTCGGCCCCGCAAGAATCACTTCGCCGCGCTTGCTGCAATTTGAATCCTTTGACGTTACAATAGGATACTTAATACTTTCGTTGAGTGTTTCCGCCAATCCGTTAAAGACCCCTGCATCAACATAGACCCAGCGATGCAGGGCTGTATTATTTTTCCTCGAAACAGTGATAACTTCGGCAACAAGAACGCCGGCATCGCCAACCATAGACCGTCCCGGTTCAAGGATGATGCGCGGTCGTTCATCGCCAAAGTCATCGTCAAGATAACGATTAATTTCACTTGCATATTCGGAAAGCTCATTGGTCGGAACGACATACGAAGCAGGAAAGCCGCCTCCCATATTGATCATCTTGAGTTCGATATCTTCTTCTTCTTCAAGAGAACGCATTAAATACTTTGTTTTTGCAATAGCATCGTCCCATTGCCCAATATCCCTTTGTTGACTGCCGACATGAAATGAAATTCCATACGGAACAAGCCCAAGCTCTTTCGCCAAAATACAAAGATCATAAGCCATATCAGGATGGCAGCCAAACTTACGGGAAAGCGGCCAATCGGCACTATTAGTGTTTTCAACCAAGATACGAACATAGACACGCGATTGAGGTGCATATTTTGCAATATTTTTTAAATCTTCTTTACTGTCGGTAACGAATAACCGGATACCTTTTTCATAAAAATATGCAATATCTTTTGCTTTTTTAATTGTATTTCCGTAGGTAAGCCGATCAGGATTGATTCCCAAGGCAAGAATCTTATCGAGCTCATACCGCGAAGCAATATCGAAATTAGCTCCCAACTCGATAAGAAGCTTTAAAATTTCTTCGTGGGGATTAGCTTTCACTGCATAGTAAATGTCTGCGGTAGAAAAGAACTTTTTTAGTTCGAGGTAATTTTTTTTAATTCGATCCAAATTGATAACAACACAGGGCGTTTCGAGTTTTTCGGAAAACTGCAGCAACCTTTTCCACTCTGTTTCGCTAAGATAATCGGTTACGTTCATGTCCGCCTCCGGATGCGTCTATGGGAGTATGGTGGTATTGATAGCTTTAGCTATAAAGAAATATTACCATAATCATATTGTTTTTATCTGTCAACAAATGAATAAGAAACAGTATAACCGATTTTTCCTATTTTTAAAGAGAAAAAGTCGAAAATTATCGGCAATTTCGAAAAAAAAGAGCGATTCTTACAACAAAGCTAAAATATGTTTCATAATGACACATGTTTTGTTTCTTATTGGAAATATTGATACAATATGGCATATAAAATGACACAATGCATCACGAAAAGAGATTAAGCGGCGGCTCAACCGGAACCTTAGTCCAAAAAAACGGTGGAAATAATCCGATTTAAACCTTTTTTAACCGAAAATTGCGCGGTATACACTGAATTATTGAGCAAAAAGAGCCATATACACCGAATTTCTTCAGGATCTAACTTGGCACGCTTGTTGCTTAATAATAAGTGAAGTTGAAAAACTTCAAGGGCTTTCTAAAAGCCCTACTATTATAAAGCCTTTTGGAGGAAAACTATGAACTCATTAAGTATTTTTAATCCCTTATTTGCGGACTCTGTGCTTGACTCTTTAAATCACGACAACCCTCATTTCGGAGTTTTCAGTCCGTTGGCAAATGCGAATTATCCGACTGTTGATGTGCGCGAAACAAGCGGCGCCTATATTATGGATATTGATCTTCCCGGTTATACGGAAAAGGATGTTACCATTCACTTAAAAGAACGTGTTTTGACGGTTGCTTCCAATCATGAGGAAACAAAAGAGACGGAAGAAAAGCCTAACGGAGAACAATTCCTTATCCGCGAACGCACACAGCGCCGCTTTGTCAGACGTTTTACCCTGCCTGAAGATATCGACCAAGACAAGGTTGAAGCGGCCTTTAAAAACGGCGTATTAACCGTCACCATACCTCGTAAGGAGCTTGCTCCCCGTCGGCAGATTGCCATAAAGTCAAACTAAGAGATTTCCGATCAATCTGAATCAAGATTGACCGAAGTCGCAGAAACTAAGCGAAAAGCCCTCTGCATGATAATTATGCGGAGGGCTTTTTTGTTATCAATATGTGGCATCATATTATCTCGTAAGTCAATTTACACCACGGATGATGTAAATTGACGATGTCGCTTATTAACGTATGCACGTTCTGTACATCAATACAGCAGTTTCCAAAGTTCACACTTTGTTCAACTGTTGCATTTTAAGGTGCTATCTGTGCGATTTAGAACTCGTCGACCTGTTCGGCAACGAAGTCATCGAACAGGTTTATTGTCCGTTTGCCGGAAAAAGAAATAAATGATATAATGGTATAGGTAAATTTGTAAAAAACCGGGTTGTTAATTTTTCAGTATTTCCTGTACAAGTTTGATTGGAGGTTGTTATGAACGAATTTAACGGCGTAGCCGATACAATGCTTATACCGATGGCTGCGCGGATTTATGCATCTAAACAGTTCCCTGAATATTTTTATGATGAAACAGCTTTATCGTTGGAATCAAAAATTCCGGCAGGTACATTTGAACGGATTTGGAAATCGTCGTCCCAATATACGATGCTTGCTTCAGTCGCCCGCTATTATAATTTTGACGAAATGATAAAAAATTTTTATGCCAAGCATGAAAAATGTAACATCGTCAATCTCGGAGCTGGATTGGAAACGGCTGCGTTTAGATTATCTGAAATTAAAGCTCCTTTTTACGAAATCGACTTACCCGAAGTGATAACCTTGCGTAAAAATATTTTGGCTACACGAGAAAACGAAACACTGATCGGCGCAGATATTTTTAAACTGGAGTGGATGGAAGGTATCGATAGCTCTATCCCGACCTTGCTGATTGTATCCGGCGTCTTTCAGTATTTCCGCGAAGAAAAAGTTCTTGCCTTTTTATCGGCGCTTAAGGAGCGATTCCCAAAGGGTGAATTAATTTTTGATGCGACAAATGCAATCGGTATAAAGTATGCCAATAAGTATGTACAAAAAACAGGTAACACTTCGGCACAGATGTATTTTTATGTGGATGACGGTTCTGCCTTTGCGCGAAAATGCGGGATGGAACTTATAGAGCAGCGTACCTTTTACACCACCGCGCGGAAGATGCTGAAACGTAAATTAAAACTGTATACCCGTATCGCGATGAAAGTGTGCGATGATGGAGGCCGAACTATTATTTTGCATTTAAAACTGAATTAAGCGGATACGGTAATTACTTCCTGACAGCTAGATTTACCGTTTTAGGGATGTCCTATAAACTTTAGCTTTAACATACTTCCGGCTTGACAAAATATGATACGGCATATACCCTTTTTACTAGGAATATAATTCTTAAAGGAGAAGATATGAGAAAAGAGTTCCGTATTACGGCGTTGGTAGTAGGTATCCTTTCTATTATTGCAGGTATCTATATGTTCGTCAGCCCGATTACCAGCTTGGTATCGCTTTCGTTTTTTTTCGCAGTGGTTATGTTTATAAACGGCGTTTATGAAATTATCCATTATTTTGCAGACAAAGAAGATCATATCTTGATTGTTTTGCTGAACGGTATTCTCACCATTCTGCTTTCAATTCTCGTACTGTCCAGTCCTTTGTTTGCAGCTGCAACATTTATTCCGTATCTTTTTGCCTGTTGGATATTATTCAGCGGTATTACACGTTTTGTTATCAGTTTTAAAATCCGCTACATAACCAGAAGAGGCGGTTTTTATTTACTATTAGTCGGCATACTGGGTATCATCTGCGGAATCGTTATGCTTATGCATCCGCTCTTTACCAGCCTGTTCGTCGCCTACCTGATCGGCTTCGACTTTATCTATCACGGTATTATCAGCATCGTTTTATTCTTTAGAGGACGATAACCGGATTGAGAGCTGTTGCTCAAAGTTTCTAGAGGTTTCGTTTAATATTTTTAACTTACGCGGTTACCCTTAGGGAAGTGCTGATTCATTCGCATTCGAATTAATCAGTGTTTCCTTAACAGATAACCGCACTTAGTTCGTTACTTTACGTATCAGCTACTTTAACGCTTTGTGGCAGAACCACCAGTCAAAGCCCTCGTATTCCTTGAGCCGCTTTTCGGCGTCTTTTACGTTAGAAGCAGGCGGTATAATCACGTGATCTTTAATTAAGCCGTTTTCAGGCCAGTTGGCAGGCAGCGCTACATCTTCTTTGTCGGAAATCTGCAAAGCCTTTACCGCGCGCAGGATTTCTTTCATGTTTCTGCCGATTTCCTGCGGATAATACAGTACCAACCGGAGTTTTCCCTCGGGATCAACGATGAATACGGCACGAACGGTGTTTGTTCCTTTACCGGGATGCAGCAGACCAAGCGCATTTGCGATAGAATCATTTGCGGCAATGACGGGGAAGGTAATCTGTACATTGAGCTTGTTTTTCATCCATTCAATCCATTTAATATGGCTGAATACCTGATCGACGGAAAGACCGACTAATTTTACGCCGAGTTTTTCAAATTCGGGCATCAATTCCTGAAAACCGACAAACTCTGTTGTGCATACAGGGGTAAAATCGGCAGGATGGCTGAACACGATAAACCACGAACCTTTCATATCTGCCGGTAATGTCATCGGTCCTTGTGTGGTTTGCACTTGTAAAGTGGGAAATGCATCGCCTAAGAGCGGCATGTTAATTCTTTCGTCCATAAGTATCTCCTTGAATCTTAGTAATGATTCTTAATATATCATAGTTTTTAAAAAAAATCAAGCGCTTCCTATCTTTTTGTTTCTTTTAGCTCTCATTTACCGACGTTTTGTAGATCGTTTTGTAAATGAATTCCTGCTCCGCCTCTGCTTTGCTCCATAGCGCCCTATATTATTGAATGTATTTCAGTATATACTGAACTTATGTGGAAATTATTTGCATTCCTTTCGGCGGTGTTTGCCGCTTTTACGTCGATTTTTGCAAAATATGGTATGAAAAGCATCGACTCAACGCTTGCAACGGCGATAAGAACCGTTGTGGTGCTTGTGCTGGCGTGGGGAATTATTTTTGCAACCGGGAACATCAAAGGTATAAAGGATTTAACAGTCGCTAATTGGGTGTTTCTTGTTCTTTCGGGGCTTGCAACCGGTGCGTCATGGCTATGCTATTTTAAGGCGATACAAATCGGCGAAGTGTCGCGCGTTGCGCCAATCGATAAGCTGAGCGTTGTCTTTACGCTGATTCTGTCGTGCCTTATCTTGCATGAAAAGATAACGATGAAAACCGCCCTCGGCAGCGTACTCATCACCGTAGGCTCCCTGCTGTTTTTGTAGCAGGGTACCCGCATTAGGTCTCCTTATTTGGCGGGGAGATTAAAAAGAGAGCTGATGCGTTCCCTGAGCACCTGTTCTCTTGTAGTTTTTTTGCCGTTATGCGATGATAGCGCCCTAATGATCGATATTTATACTGAAATCCGCAAGCGGTACGGAAACGTTCGGCGCGCCCGCGGTTACTATTTATACACGGAAAAGAATGTCCGGCTGCTCGACCTGTGGCTTGACGGAGGAAAGGCTATTTTAGGCCGAAGAACAGGACAAGCGAATCTGGTTTGTAAGCAATTTCTGGATAAGGGACTCACCGGCTTTTTGCCGACCAAGGCCGATGCTCAACTACGGCGTGCGTTGGAAGCCCTGCTGCCGGATTATCCCGTTATCCGCTGGTATGAAACGCAGGATAAGGCGGAACGGATAGCCGGTTCTGTGCTATATGCCGGTCAAACCGATGCGGTACAGCCGCTGCCGGTATGGCGGCCGTTTTTAGACTTTGATTCCGCTTCCGATTCTAAGGAGCCGATAGCCGATAGTCTCATGCTGGTAACGCCCGCCTATCCGGTACCGTGCGGCATTATCGCTGCGGGAAGTCGATTTGAAGAACGCTTGCCTCCTTCTGATATACTGTTTCCGCCGCTTGCGTACAGCCTTGCGCGGGCATTTTTCGATTTGAAGCGTAAGATGGAAGAACTTCAACTCAAAGAAATTAAACTCGATGAGCTCAAACTAGCAGACGAGCACCATTCGGAGGCGGCAGGACGCAGCGCAAGGGTAAGCCGTATAATAGTAAAGAAACGGCAGGCGGCGCTCAATCGAAAAGCCGAAGCGGTGCGCCTCGTCCCCAGTATATGGACACAAAAAGGCTGGTATCTCTTCCCTCATATTCCCGAAGCCGAATACCCTGCGCTCTTTTCGCAGGCGCTTGATGCCCACGTATTAATCTCTCCCGAATACGGCACCCCTTCCATTTTACCCGATTGCGAAAGCTACGCAGAATTAATCCGATTTTTAAAATTGAGGAATGAGAGGAATGCTTGATGAAAAAAACGCCCTTTACGCTGATTTATGCCGATGAAGATATGATTGCGGTGAATAAAGCCGCCGGTCTTTTAGTTGCTGCCGACCGTTGGGATAGTGAAGCCCCGCGGCTCGACCTGCTCATTCAAAAACAGCTACCGCAGATTGCACCGCTGTGTCAAAAACTCTATGCTGTGCACCGGATTGATAAAGACACCTCCGGCATCTTGCTCTATGCCCTCAATGCGGAAGCGCACCGTGCGTTGAACGCCGCATTTCAAGATAGAGAAATAAAGAAAATCTACCGGCTGTTGATTCACGGGCGGGTACCGGAAGAACAGTTTACCGTTGACCTGCCGCTGCGTGCCGACGGGGATGCACTACACCGTACCGTTGTGGATAAACGGCGCGGCAAAGATGCGATAACGCACTTTACGGTGCTGGAAACCTTTCGGCAATTCTCCCTGCTTGAAGCTCGTCCCATTACCGGCAGAACGCACCAGATTAGGGCTCACCTAGCAGCAGCCGGTTATCCGATTGTCTGCGATTCCCTTTACGGCAGCGGCAAACCGGTGCTTCTTTCCGAGCTCAAGCAGCGATGGCGCGGTGATGTGTATACGGAACAGCCGCTTATCCGGCGGCTTGCACTGCATGCCTATCAATTGGAAGGCAAGCATCCTCGGACGAGCGAACCTTTCTCCTTTACTGCGGAATACGCGAAGGATTTTAAGAGTACGGTGCATCAGCTTCAAAAGCTGTAAGGGGGTGCAGCTATTATCATACTATCATACAATCGAGCAGTTATAATGCCGTTCTCTCAATGCATATGCCATGTCTGCGGTAACCTTTCAGACTTTGCAGCTGTTTTATCAGTTATCGGTACACACGACTAGATATTTTTACAGGAGAATAATATGAAAAATTTTCATCGCACTTTACGTATAAGTGCAACATTCGGTTTTATTTTAATGCTGTGCTGCCTACCGCTCTCGGTCTATGCAAAGGATAAAGATAAAAACAAGAAAAAGGGAATCAGCTATGAGGCCGACATCGACTATCCCGTTTTTGAAAAAGAGCCGCTTCTAAACGCGCAAGTTTCGGACATCGTGCAAAAGAATCTTGAAGCTTTTAATAACGAATTCTTTTCTGCAGAAGCGCCCGCCTATCCGCAAGTTTTTGAATTCGATATCGACAGCAGCTCCGTGTATGAAGATACTAATCATATCAGTTTTCTGCTGAATGTCTATCAATATGCCGGCGGGGCGCATGGAAGCACCTTCCTCATCCCGATAACCTACAGCAAGCAAACCAAAAAACTGCTCTCATTAGAAGAAGCTTTACAACCGGCGCGGAAAGATTGGCTTGCAGCTCTTTCAACCGAAGCGCGTAAACAGCTGAATGCTCAAGTTCAAAAACAGAAATTTTCCTCCGACGAGGATTGGATTAACAAAGGCACTGAACCGGCGAAAGAAAATTTTGCAATCTTTAAGCTTGAAAAAAATTCCGTCCGTATTATCTTCAGCCAATATCAAGTCGGGCCGTATGCTTCCGGTATGCCGGAAATTGTTGTTCCCCGCTCGTTGTTTAAGTAGATTTTTTCCATGGAACTCAGTTTTTGAAAAATGATATTGCAATCTAACCATTTCTATGATGTTTTTAGAAAAAATGAGATGCTTTTTTAGTATTTTTCCGGTAATTTCGGCCTCAAAACCTATGAAAATGGCAAAAACTGATTTCCGTGGATTTTTTCCGGTTGTATTTGACACCTCCTCGTATCCGTGGTATACTTCTGCATATTATGTTGCAAAGTTTATACGCTGCAAACTCACTTTTCTCTTTTTGTAAGCTCTGCGTAATGCAGGCAGCCGCATTGCGTATTGAGCTTGCCCCCCCCCCTATATATATCAAGTCATTATATAGTATAGACTTAATAAATTCAAATCTTATTATTTTCTTTGTTTATTGTTTTCAGGTCTACATAGGATACGCTCTTCCTTCGTATCCTATGAAATACGTATCTATAGCCGGAGCAAGTTCAGCTATTAGCCTTTTGCAAATAGACAACGCAGATGCCCGTATATTTGCAAAAGTACGAAATTCTTATCAATTAATCACAAAGAAGCATCATCATAAAGGAGCTTACCATGAAGTGTCCCCATGTTTTCGCATTCGCCGTATTCGTCGCTTTGTTAAGTGTACCGGTTTTCGGGTGTAAACCCAATGTAGAAAGCCGCAACAGTATCGTCACTGTTACCGTAACAGGTGATGCGCACACCGTTGTACAGGAACCGAATAGCTTTCAGGTTAATAATGGGACGCAGTGGCCGGACGTGAAAGCACGTATCCGGGTTACCTACGCCGACGGATTTGAGGGAGACGGTTGGAAGCTCGGCGGCAAAGACGGAATGGGATTGAGCGACGATTACCGGTTTACCGAAAACGCAACGGTTTTTGCACTTTCAAAACAGAAGCATATCAACACTCCCATTACGATAACAGTGAATGCCGATGAAGGCTACGGCCTGCGCCCCGAACATACGCTTACGGTAGAGAAAGGTTCCCTTTGGAAGGATATAAAAACGCAGGCAGAAGGTATGGTAATGTTAAAAGATGGCCGTATAACGGACGGCTGGAAGCGCGGTACTTTCGAAGGTGCCTATTTGGATGATGCGGATACTTTTACCAAAGATGAAACCGTATGCGCTGTTTCCCGCAAGAGCACCGATCCGGCTCCTGCCAGAATTACTATCACCGTTACGGGGGACGAAGGTGTAACGGTGAACTCGCCCGTAACCTTTAGTGCTGTAAGCGGCGCAATGTGGAAAAACCTTAAAGCCGCAGCAGAGGCTCGAATCACTGTTAAAGAGAAACACGCGGTTAAAGAATGGCGACTTACCGGTAAAGACGGAGAGACGCTTACCGGTGCAAAAACCTTTACAAAAGACGAAACCGTTTTTGCCGGTACCGAGGAATTAAAAGACGTACCGGCGGATTCTTCTCTTTTTGAAACGAACGGAAAAGGCACCATAACCGGTTATACCTGTGCAAAGAACGATTTACCCAAAGTGCTGGTTATCCCCGGCAAAATAGGCGAAGAGATTATTACAAAAATCGGGCGAAATGCTTTTGCAGAAACTCCGATAGAACAGCTTAATCTCTCTCAAGCTGATTCTCTTATCGAAATCGGTGAGTACTCTTTTGTCGGGTGTGAAGAAATGGCGGGAACACTCGTTTTTCCTGCAACTCTTACAACAATCGGAGCGAATGCTTTTTACGACTGCACAAAGCTTCAGAGTATAAATATTTTAGCTTGCACGGAGCTTACCAAAATTGGTGCGGGGGCTTTTTCTAGCTGTACAAAGCTGCAAGGTTTAAACATCTCATCGTGTACGAAACTTACCGAAATCGACATGTGGGCTTTTTCTGGCTGTACGGAATTAGCAACAATAGTTTTCCCTAAAAGTCTTAAAAAAATCGATCTACAGGCTTTTAGAGGCTGTTCAAAACTTCAAAGCCTTGATTTTTCCACTTGTATGGAGCTAACCGAAATCGAGGAGGAGGCTTTTTCCCGTTGTGAGGGATTGACCGCTATTAATTTCTCCCCAAAACTTGAAAAAATTGATAGATCTGCTTTTCTCGATTGTAAAAAACTCCGGAGTATAGATTTTTCCACCTGTACGGCGCCTCTTGACATCGGAAAGGAAGCTTTTTCCGGTTGTATAAATATGACAGAGATTGTTTTCCCTGCAAGTCTTAAAACAGTCGGTAAGCAAGCTTTTGCAAACCTTGAGAATCTTCAAAGGGTAGATTTTTCCTCTTGTGCCGAGCTTACCGAAATCGGTGAGCAATCTTTCTATCATACAGGAATAAGGGGAACACTCATTTTCCCTGCAAAACTTAAAACAATCGGCAAAGAAGCGTTTAAGAACTGTACTAGCTTAACCGGAATAAATACTTCCTCGTGTAGGGAACTTACCGAAATTGGTACGAGTGCTTTTTGGGGCTGTACAGAAATGGAGGGGATGGTTTTTCTTCCGACAAGTCTTCAAAAAATAGGCGATACTCCTTTTACTTGGTGGACTAAAATAAAGATAGATATAAACCTTTCCGCGTGTACAGAGCTTACCGAAATCGGTGCGGGCGCTTTTTACAAATGTAAGGAAATGACCGGAACACTCGTTTTTCCTGCAAAACTTAAAACAATCGGCAGAGAGGCTTTTATGTATTGTACCGGCTTAACCGGTATAGACACTTCCGCATGTACGGCGCTTACCGAAATTGGTGAGAGCGCTTTTTACGAATGTAAGGAAATGACCGGAACACTCGTTTTTCCTGCAACACTCACAACAATCGGAGCAGGTGCTTTTTACGGCTGTAAAAAGCTTCAAAGCTTAAACATCTCATCGTGTACGGCGCTTACCGAAATCGGAGAGAGCGCTTTTGCCGACTGTGAGAAAATGACCGGAACACTTGTTTTCCCTGCGACACTTACAACAATCGGTGCGGCGGCTTTTAAATACTGCAAAAAGCTTCAAAGCTTAAACATCTCATCGTGTACGGCGCTTACCGAAATCGGTGAGAGCGCTTTTGGCGAGTGTGAGGAAATGGCGGGAACACTCGTTTTCCCTGCAACACTTACAACGATCGGTGCGAAGGCTTTTAAAGACTGTAAAAAGCTTCAAAGTATAAATATTTCAGCTTGCACGGAACTCACTGAAATTGCACCGGAGACGTTTAGATCATGTGAAAATTTGATGGGCATCATTGTATTTCCTGCAAATGTTAGAAGCATAAAAGGAAAAAAGGATGGACCGGTGTACCTCGGTGCCTTTGAAGACTGCAAAAAACTTCAGGGTATAGACTTTTCCGCTTGTACGGCGCTTACCGAAATCGGTGAGGCTGCTTTTTCCGGTTGTAAAGAAATGACCGGAACACTCGTTTTTCCTGCGACACTTACAACAATCGGAGCAGATGCTTTTTACGGCTGTAAAAAGCTTCAAAGCTTAAACATCTCATCGTGTACGGCGCTTACCAAAATCGGTAATAGCGCTTTTTCTGGTTGTGCGGAATTGACAGGTATAATATCTTTCCCTGCAAATTTACAAAAAATCAATAGTTCATCTTTTGCCGGCTGCAAAAAAGTGCAAAGTTTTGATTTTTCAGTATGTACAAACCTTACGGAAATCGGTAGCCACGCGTTTGATTTCTGTGAGGAGCTGCAACCCGTAGATCTTTCTTTATGTACACGGCTTACAACAATCGGTGAGGAAGCTTTTTATGCTTGTAGAAAAGCCGTTGTTAAATTACCTGAAAGTATCATAGAATTAGGTTCTGGTGCTTTTGGATATCCTATTTCAGCATGGAGCTTTGGAGCATGCAAAAGAGTGTTTATAAAGAGCGGCGCTCATTTTGACCGGATTAAAGCGCTGGTAACCGGCGAGCCGTGTAAATATCCTGCAAGTAGAATCGGAAGCTATTAAGCTTTGGCGGAAAATTTCAGGAGAACACCGGCAATCGTGATACGATCGGCGGCATGGATTTTTTATAGTATTATGATATGATGCCGGTATGGATCACGTATATTCGATACAAGAGATTACCGGCATTATCAAGTCGCTTTTTGAGCAAAATTTTACCTCCCTCCGCATCGCGGGGGAGATTTCCAACTGCCGCCCTTCAAGCACCGGACACCTCTATTTTACCCTAAAAGATGAAAAAGCCGCACTGCAAGCGGTTATGTTCAAAGGCCGAACATGGACGCTCGGCTTTGAGCCGAAAGACGGGCTCAAGGTTGTGGTATCAGGTTCGCTGTCGGTATATGAGCAGCGGGGTTCATATCAGATAATCGTTGAAACGATGGAGCTTGCCGGAGAAGGCGCTATCCTGAAAATGCTGGAAGAGCGGAAGCAGAAACTCGCGCGCGAAGGCCTTTTTGACCAAAGCAGAAAGCGCCCGCTGCCGTTTTTCCCGCTCCGTATCGCTGTGATTACCAGCCCAACGGGTGCCGCCCTGAGCGATATCCTCACGGTACTTTCGCGCAGGAACCGCACGGTAAGTGTTACCGTGCTTCCCGCTCCCGTACAGGGAGCTGAGGCGGCGCCTGTGTTGGCACGGCAGCTGGAAACCGCCAATCGGTATAAGCTCGGGGAGCTTATCATTATCGGAAGAGGCGGCGGCTCTTTGGAAGACCTGTTGCCCTTCTCCGATGAGGCGGTTGTCCGCGCTGTGGCCGCTTCTGAAATTCCTGTCATCAGCGCAGTCGGGCACGAAATCGACTGGGCGCTCACCGATTTTGCAGCGGATGTACGCGCGCCTACGCCGTCTGCTGCCGCCGAACTTGCCGTACCGGTCTTAGATGAAATCACCGATACCATTACTCAAATACAATCCGATATGCTGCACAGTATCGGCCGCGCAGTGGAAAGAATACGGCTTACGATTAAAGGTTTTACACCGGAGTCGCTTGAGATGAAATTCCGCCGCATCGAGCAGCCGCTTTTAATGCGCCTTGACGATGCAAAAGAAAATCTGCTGTACACGATGCAGGCGCGGCTAACCGACACAAAGCACCGGCTTGCTTTATTGAAACAAACCATTGAAGGGGCAAACCCGCAGGAAATTCTCAATAGAGGATATTCTATCGTTTACAACCGGCAGACGGGGTTCGTACTCCGCCGTGCGCAGGATGCAGTAGCTGCCCGCGAACTCCGCATTAGGCTCGCCGATGGTGAAATTACCGCTTCTACTGAAGGGTAGCATGACCGTAAAAATAATCCGGTGCGGGTGCCCTGAATTACACGATATTGACAACCCAACCCTTTTTATTTACAGTTAAAAAAAGATTTATAGAACGCAAAGAAAGTCGCTGTATCGTTTAACGACTTTCCCTCAGTGTGTTCAAAATTCTTACTAAGGAGCGTAAAATAAAAGCCGTACAAATAGCACGGCTTTTATTTACCCAAGTTTGCTCGATCGCAAACTTGTATATCATCTGCACGTTCTCACTTCGTTACGGACGTGCATAAAAAGTCAATCGAAAGTTGATACTTTCTTCTTGACTTTTTATGGGAGGTAAATATGAAAGTAGCTATTAACGGATTTGGCAGAATTGGTCGGCTCGTGTTCCAAGCATTGGTTGAACAAAATTTGCTTGGGAAAGATAAATTCGATGTCGTTGCGGTTGTCGATCTTTCAACCGATGCAAAATATTTTGCATATCAGCTTAAATACGATTCCGTACAAGGCAAGATGAATGCCGAAATCGGTACAAAAGGTGATGATGTACTGGTTATCAACGGTCACGAAATCAAATGTGTCTCCGGAAAGGGCTTAACTCCCGCACAGCTTCCGTGGAAAGAATTAGGCATTGATCTTGTTATCGAAAGTACCGGCCTTTATACAAATGAAAAAGCCTACGGACATTTGGAAGCGGGTGCAAAGAAGGTTATTATTTCCGCACCCGGTAAGAGCACCGATGCCGCAAAACCTATTAAGACAATCGTTATGGGCGTTAACGAAAACGAATATGATCCTGCAAAACATCACGTCGTTTCCAATGCGAGCTGTACCACCAACTGTTTGGCTCCTATCGTTCATGTCATCTTAAAAGAAGGTTTCGGAATTGAAACAGGATTGATGACGACGATCCACTCCTATACCGCAACGCAAAAAACCGTTGACGGTGTTTCGATGAAAGACTGGCGCGGCGGACGGGCAGCAGCTATCAATATCATCCCGTCTACAACCGGCGCTGCTAAAGCTGTCGGCGAGGTATTGCCTTCGACAAAGGGAAAGCTGACCGGTATGTCCTTCCGTGTACCGACCCCCACCGGTTCGGTTGTCGATTTAACCTTCCGTGCAACAAAAGATACCTCTATTGAAGAATTGGATGCAGCATTCAAGAAAGCTTCCGAAACCTATATGAAGGGGATTTTAGGCTATTGCAACGAAGAAATCGTTTCCACCGATATTATTCACGACAAGCGTTCTTCGATCTACGACAGCAAGGCAACGCTCCAGAATAACCTTCCGGGCGAAAAGCGCTTCTTCAAAGTAGTTTCGTGGTATGATAACGAATGGGGCTATTCCAACCGCGTTATCGACCTGCTCAAATTTATGAATAAATAACTTCCCTGCAGCGCTGTAGAAATGAATCAACCTGTTTGGAAACTTCCGTTTCTGAACAGGTTACCTTGAAATGCGATGTTTTTGCAGCGCTGACCTTTCCTTATAGATGCTATTTATCAAGTTACGGGGAGATTTGGAATCTCCGTTCTTCCCGTTATGAACTCATCGATACGATATATCTCCCCTACAAAAATTATTATTCCGAAATGGTAAAAGCGGAAACGCGGAATATATTAATTGTGCCTGATGGGAAGGCTTGCAGTTAAGAGTATAGGATAAGTTAAGAGTATAGGATATTGAACAATCAGTCTAAATATAGTAATATAAAAAGACTGGAGACTTGTATGATCACAAATGTTCAGGAATGTATAAAACCGATTTCATACATAAAGACAAATGCCGCTGATATGATGAATTTTGTGAATGACAGAAAAGAACCGCTTATCATTACACAAAATGGGGAATCACGGGCAGTTTTAATTGATGTTGAGTCATATCAGGAAATGAAGAATGCGTTTACTTTGTTGAAAATAATTCACCTTTCTGAAAAGGATGTAAAAGCCGGGAAAACGAAACCTGCTTCGGAAGTTTTTACAAATTTGCGAAGGCTGTATAATCTTGGAAATTAAAGAAGTTATTGTTTCGCAATTTGCAGAAGATGATTTGAATGAAATTGTAGAGTATTATTTTTCTTTAAATCCTAATTATGTAGAGAACATAGTTTCTGAATTTGAAACAAATATAATGTCCTTACAGCAGTATCCGAAACGTGGAAGAATGGTTCCTGAATTGGAGCGGCAGGGAATTTCACAATATAGAGAGTTAATTCAAGGGTACTATAGAATTGTGTATGAAATTTCGGAAGATAAAGTAATAGTTCATACAATTATTGATGGTCGGAGAAATTTTGAAGATATAATAATTTCAAAATTGTCTCGTTATTATGGAAATAAAATCTAATTCCCGCGTCAACCAGACATTATAAAGAAAAAATATTATATTTTTACCATATTTAACAGAATAAATTTTCAAGGCAAAAAAGTTGCTTATTATGATTCAACGACAATATCAAGGAGTGCCTGAACTCCTGCCCCGTGTAGTTTCAGAAACGCGCTTTACTCGGCTTTTTCCAAGGTCAGTACCATGCTGTCAGGGATGAGTTCCCCGCGGACGTGGGGACTTCCAACGGTGGAAAGCTCCAGTACGCATATACGGAGATTTTGCGGCAAGCAGTAACAGGAGCTGATAATGCCCCATGTTTTCCCCTTACGAAGCGAAAAATACAGCCGCGTATCGTTATCTTCAAAACAAAGCTTTATATCTTCTTTTAGAGGAGAAACACACTTCCAGCCTAACCTAAAGACCGTTTGAACGGACTCGGACGAAACGGCTAACTGCCAGCGCTTTCCCGTTATAATCGGCCGCAAAGTATAGTATTCACTACCCGTATAACGGAAGAGGTTTATGCAAGCGGTCAACCGGAAAGATCCGTCTTTTTCTGCCTGAATAAGGGGGGCATGACACGCTGCCGTTTGAGTTTCATCCCTGCCGAAATTACGGGCAGGCGGAAGAGGGGTTTTGCGTAAACTGCGGCCGATCCCCTCTAAGACTTCTTTTTCAAAAGGAATAACCTCACCGGTATTATCCGGCCCGATATTGAGAAGATAGTTACCGCCGCCGGATAC
Source organism: Treponema sp. OMZ 805 (assembly GCF_050937395.1). Taxonomy (NCBI): domain Bacteria; kingdom Pseudomonadati; phylum Spirochaetota; class Spirochaetia; order Treponematales; family Treponemataceae; genus Treponema; species Treponema sp. OMZ 805. The sequence continues at coordinate 143,483 of NZ_JACCLP010000005.1, forward strand.
GACACGGCGTAAACTTCCGGTTAATTCGGTGATTTTTTCATCAATGCTGCCGCGTTCCTGCCAACTTTTATATCCCCAAGTTTCTTTATAAATAGAAGCCGGCGTTTGCCATGGAATGTTTAATTCGTATTCATTTACCGGCAGTTCGGGCATTGCATTATCAGGGAGCGTAGCAAAGTCGCCCATATCGTTCCATATACGTCCGTTAATCATGATGTGTTTTTGGAGCGAATGTACAAGCGCATACATATCTTGTGATTGTTCGGCAGTCGGGTACCCCATATCGAGCCATAATTCACAAATCTCACCGTAATTTGTCAGCAGTTCGGTTAACTGGGCACAGTTATATTCATGGTGTTTCGGCGGAATGCGGTCGGAATTATGAGCGCTTATCGGAAGAGCATCAGGGCAGTGCCAGTCGATGAGTGAAAAATATACGCCGAACGCAAGCCCTTCTTTTTTACAAGCTGCACTGAGTTCGGCAACGATATCCCGCTTACAAGCCGCATTCATGCTGTTATAAGATGTGGTCTTTGTATTAAAAAGACAAAAGCCGTCATGATGCTTTGAGGTAACCACTATGTAGCGCATTCCGGCAGCCTTAGCGAGACGGACAATTTCTTCCGCATTGAAATCCGGTATGAGAAATTCATGCAGTAAAGCTTCATAGTCGGCTTGCGGAAGCTCCCCGTGAGAAAGTATTTGTTCACAATAGCCTCTTTTGACGGGAACGCCCTTCCAACAACCTCCCGCAAGCGAGTAGAGGCCTAAGTGGATAAACATACCGAATTGCAGGTTTTGCCATCTCCGTATTGCCTGTAATTGATGTTCCGTATATAAACTTGTTTTCATATATCCTCCGGACAGCGTCAGGGTATTAAATCCTCCGCACGAATAATAGTGTGTATGTGCAACTATTGTACTTGATATACCGGCAAAATAAAGGGCGATTTTGATGGTGTTCAAAAAATGACCCTTTTTACATAAAATGCCCCCTATTTTTATATCAGCATACCTAATTTTAAAATTTCAACGCTTTCAAACCGGAAGAAGTGGTGTAATACTGTATATATGTTAAGTAAGAGTATAAAGCGGCAACTGCTTGCACATTGGCAGTTTTATGTGATTATCGCCTTACCGATGCTGTATTTTATCATATTTAAGTACGTGCCGATGTACGGCATCCTACTCGCCTTTAAAAAATACCGTATTTCGAAAGGTATTTGGGGAAGTCCGTGGGTAGGTTTGGCGCAGTTTGTTAAATTTTTCAGTAATCCTTCTGCGCTGCAGATTATGTGGAATACGTTCATCCTGAGTATGTATGCGCTTTTTGCCTCAATTCCGATTGCGGTTATTATGGCGCTTGCGCTGAACGAAACGCAAAGCAAGCTCTGGCGTAAATCCGTTCAAATGGTAACGTATGCGCCGTATTTTATTTCGACAGTGGTTATGGTCTCAATTTTGATGCAGTTTATGGATCCTGCGTTGGGACTGTTCAATGTGATACGGGCGGAATTCGGGCTTGAGCCCTTAAATTTTATGGGGGAACCGAAACTTTTTCGGCATATTTATGTGTGGTCGGCCTTATGGCAGAATACCGGTTACAATGCCATTATTTATCTTGCGGCGCTTACCTCCGTCGACCCCGGATTGTATGAAGCCGCGCGTGTAGACGGCGTAAATAAATTTCAGAAAATTTGGTATATCGATTTACCCTGTATCAGAAACACGATCGTTATCATGTTTATTTTGAACATGGGGTTCGTTATGAGCTTAGGTTTTGAAAAGGCCTTTTTGATGCAAAATCCGCTCAATCTTGAAACCGCCGAAATCATGTCGACGTATGTGTATAAGATGGGATTGGTCAATAACGATTTCAGCTACTCAACCGCCATCGGCGTTATCAATTCTCTTATCAATGTAGCGCTTATTCTTCTTTTTAACTATCTGGCGAAGTTGCGGCAAAAGGATGGCGGATTATGGTAAAAACTCAGAACTTTATATGGAAGAAACAACAATCGTCGAAAATTCGAGAAACGCCTTTTGACAATCTCTTTAACGGGATAAACAATGTCTTTTTGGGCCTGTGTTTTATCATCGTTTTGTATCCGCTCTTGTATATTATTGCCTGTTCTTTGAGCGATCCTAAGGCAGTGATTGAGCATCGGGTTACGTTTTTTCCGGTCAATTTCGATTTGACGGCATACAAGGCGGTGTTTGCAAACAAGGATATCGGGCTGGGATACCTCAACTCCGTCATCTATGTGGCGCTGGAACTTTTATCAGCGTGTCTCTTTCGATGCTGCTGGCATATCCGCTTTCGCGCAAAGAATTTTATGGAAGAAAATTCGTAACCAAGTTTATTATGGCGACGATGCTCTTTTCCGGCGGACTGATACCGCTGTATTTTGTCGTAAAAGGGATCGGACTTTACAATACCCGCTGGGCGCTTGTGCTCCCCAATGCGGTCAATGTGTGGAACGTTATCATCGCGCGCACATTTTTGCAGGAAACCATCACCAATGAGCTGTATGACGCTGCGCAAATAGACGGATGTTCCGATCTGCGGTTCTTCTTTACAGTGGTGATTCCGTTGTCGGGAGCTATTATCGCGGTGCTGTCGCTCTTTTATGCGGTAGTCCTTTGGAACAGCTATTTTGACGCCTTAGTGTTCTTGCAGGATAAAAAGCTCTACCCGCTGCAGATTGTATTGCGCAATATTTTAATCGTGAATAAGACGAACCCGACAATGCTGTCGGATGTAAGCGCGGCTGTCCGCGTACAAGGACTTGCGGAAACCGTCAAGTATGCGCTTATCGTGGTGGCCAGTTTACCGCTCTTGGTTATTTATCCTTTTGTACAAAAATATTTTGTAAAAGGCGTGATGATCGGCTCCGTAAAAGGCTAAAAGGCTCAAGGATACAGCCGAATAATAGGAATCGGCCGCCATGCGCTTAAAAACAGCAAAAATCAGGCTATAAAGCCGATTTTAGATATTAGACCTATTCTGAAACTTTCGTTTTCGAATAGGTCGACGAGTTCTAAATCGCACAAATAGCACGATTTAGAACATCGCATTTCAAGGTAACCTGTTCAGAAACAGAAGTTTCCGAACAGGTTTATTGAAGGAGGAAATATGAAAAGGATCACCGGTATTGTATGCGCTACGGCGCTTATTGCATGCGTTATCATCAGCGGATGCAAGGCATCGGAAACTGCGGAAAAAGGGAAGTATACGCCTAAAGGAACATACCCCATTGTTACTGAACCTATTACCGTGAATATTATGGTTGCGCAGCCGCCTTGTGTTGAAGATTTTAACACGAACGAATTTTCCAAATTTATGGAAGAGAAAACCGGCGTTAAAGTAAACTGGATTATGGTACCTGAACAAGCGGCGTCGGAAAAACTCCCGCTTACCCTTGCAGGCGGCGATTTGCCTGACGCTTTCTTAGGTATGGGTATCGGTTTTAAAGAAGAAACAACCTACGGTACGGAAGAAAAATTATTTATGCCGCTTAATAAATACTATTCCGACGGTACGCTGCCCAATTTAACGAAAGCCCTAGAGGATTTCCCCGGCGCAATGGGCTTTATGACCATGACAGACGGTAATATTTACTCGCTGCCTCGTTTGGAAGTTTGCTATCATTGTACGAATGCAGCGAAGATGTTTGTGTACAAGCCCTTCCTCGATAAACTCGGACTTAAAGTGCCGGAAACCATCGATGAGTTTTATGACACACTTGTTGCCATCCGCGATAACGATCCCAATGGTAACGGTAAAAAAGATGAAATACCGCTTGCCGGTTCCATTATCGGTTGGAATGATCAGGTTGAACGCTTTATCATCAACTCGTTTATCTACTGCGACCTTGATACCAATATTTCTGCCGATGCGGAATTAAACACCGGTTATTTGCTTGATAATAAAAAAGTCGATACCGCAGTAAATAAACCCGCATACCGCGAAGCGTTAAAATTTATCAATAAACTCTATAAAGAAGGCTTGATTTACAGCGGCTCCTTTACGCAAGATTCAAGTCAACTGACACAGCTTGTTGAAAGCTCTGCAGAACCGGTAGTCGGCTTTGTCGCCGGCGGCTGGAGAGGTCAATTCTCTTCATTAAGCGGAGAACGTTTCTTACACTTCCAAGCTATTGCACCGTTACAGGGACCGCAAGGAGTACGCGAAGCCGTAAACTTCTTGTCCGTACCGGGAACCGGCGCGCTCGTTCTTTCAGCCAAAACACCTCATGCCGAGGCAATTCTCCGTTACTTTGACTATATGTACAGTACCGAAGGTACGCTTAAGCAGAAGTACGGCAATGAAGGGGATGCATGGGCATGGGCAGCAGAAGGTGATGTCGGTTTGGACGGTCAAAAAGCAATCTGGAAGCAGTTGAAACCGTGGAACGACAAAGACCCGCAGAATGTAACCTTTATTCAAGGACAAACCATTGCTGAAATCTCATCCTTCCGGCTCGGGCAGGCTGTTGACCTCAGCGGCGACTACTATGCGCCGAAAAACCTTGAGAAAGTTCTCTACGATGAAACTCATAATCTGTATAAACCCTATGCGGATGTCAATAAAGAAGTGCCGCCGTTAAAGTACACTGCAGAAGAAATTGAAAAATTCTCTACAGTGAAGCAAGAGCTTGCCAACTATATCCGCCAGAGCGCCGTTAAATTCATGGTCGGTACCATGGATATCAACAGCGATACGGAATGGGATAACTATCTAAAGAATTTGGATAAGCTCCAACTGTCTGCAGTTCTTGAGAATATGCAGGGGGCGTATAATCGACAATACAAGTAGCCTTTTGAAAATATACGACGCATCTGCGTTGTCGCTACGCCGAAATAAATGCTCGACGTACAACAAGTACGCCTCCGCTTTATTTCGGCTAGGCTCCTTGTATCTGCATCGTCTATTTTCAAAAGCGTTGGCTGCGCAAAACCGCCATGGATGGCGGTGGTTCCACGCAGTATCGAGTTCGCTACGCGAACTCGTCGTCAGAACGCCCACGGATGGGCGGGAAATAAATCAGTAGCAAGTTTTGGCACAAAACTTGTTCTCTGCCGATGTAACAAGGATGTACATCGGCAGAGAAGTACAGGACGTACATTCTTCGGCTGCGGGGCTAACGGAAAAAAGGGATGGCTTGGCTGTTTGGACGATAACTGGAAGGGCGATAAAAACATTTGACAGATGGAAATTTCGGGGATATCCTTTATATAGAGTTATGAAAATGTTTTCTAAAAATGTTTTCATAAAGTTAGAGCCGATGTGAGGATGATATGAAAGCGTGGGAGTATATTTACGATTTAACAAAAAATGCTGTTCCCGTGGTATTGTCAGAAGACGAGCAAACATGGGCAGCTTCGAATGCTGCTGAAAAGCAGGCGGACGATCAACTTCGTATGTATTGGGCAAGCCATACGCCCTGCTCTCATGCTCCTGAAAGCCTGGTGATTGCGGCAGTCCAGTCCATAGAAGCGCTGGGGTGCGATGTAAGTGCCGCGGAGGAATTGTTTCCGGAGGGGCTTTCCGCACTAAAGCGGAATGATATGAAGGCGCTGCAAAGGATTACTGCCCGCATATTTAATATCCTTTTTATGTGTCCGAGCGATACTTCAAGCGACTATTGGAAAAGTAAGCTGTATCAAAACTTTAGTGAATATGAAAAAGTAATCGAGTTTCCCGAAGCAGCCACAGAAACAGTACCAAATGCTGTGTTGTACGATAAAACAAAGGCGGCATGGCTCGGTCGTTTATGCGGCGGAGGCTTGGGAACGGCGCTTGAGGGATATACAACGGCACAGCTGCAAAAAAAATTCGGCGAAATCCGTACTTATGTGCGTACCCCGAATACTTACAACAATGATATAACATACGAGATAGCATTTCTGGAGGCGTGCTGCAAAGTGCAGGGGATACCGACAAGCGCCGATATTGCCGACCAATGGCTGGAGTTAATACCCTGCGGCTGGTCTGCCGAACAGGTTGCATTGGATAATTTACGCAGAGGGATGTATCCCCCTGAAAGCGGTATGTTTAGGAATCCGTACCGTGAATGGATAGGCGCACAGATGCGCGGCGCCGTATGCGGTCAGGTAGCCCCGTTAAATCCTCATAAGGCTGCACTACTTGCATGGCGCGATGCGGAAATTTCGCACCACGGGAATGGAATCCTCGGAGAGGTGTTTAATGCCGTTTTGGTCAGCCTTTCATACGGGGAAGAGCCTATGCGGAGATGTTTGGAAAAAGCAGTCTCCTGTATCCCTAAGGATTCGGAATATGCTTCCGTGCTTCACTTTGCATTAGCACAGTGTATGAAAAAAAATGATTTTTATGAGGCATGGGCCGCATGCGAAGAAAAATATAAGCGGTATAACTGGATCCATGCGTATCCGAATGCGGCGGCAGAGGTGGTTGCGTTGTATTTCGGCAAAGATAATTTTAACGATGTTATGCACTATATTGCAATGTGCGGTCAAGATGTCGATTGTAACGCCGCACAGCTGGGAGCTGCGCTTGGTGCAAAGTTAGGCACACGAGGAATCGAAGAGCACTGGACGGATCCTTTTGATGATGAAATTATAACCTATTTACGGGGAAATAAAACGGTAAGTTTGCAAGAACTTATTAACAAGACCGTATCGGTTGTAAAACAATTAGAGGATGTCTGAAAAAGGCTATGTGTGTCAGTCTGTTTGTACTGCTAAACGTGTCTATGTTTGCTTTCGGTGCAAAAGAGAACAACGGTTCAGAGGAGTCTCCCCTCAAGACGGCCGCCGGTAAGGTGAGCGCACCGGCTTGGAGACATCGCGGACTGTCCAGTCTTCAAGCGCATCGTCCGAAAGACGCGGCATAAAACGCTTTTGTTTTACCGTTTTCATAGAAGAGCCTGCGCCGACCGATTCATTCCACCAATCATATAAATGCACGTTTGTTTTTACCCCTAAAAAATTATAGTCTTTTTCAAGAGAAATAAAGCCGATAGGATCGTACTCATAAAATTTTAGCTTTGCATCAACGGTATTCGGATGTGTTTCATAAGGCAGCCAGTTTTGTGGGATATAATTGTTTCCGATTATTTTTTTATAATCACTCGGCATTCCATACGAGTAAAGCAGCTTCGTGTTGGTGTCTACCGCCCACATTAAATTATTAAGATAGTTTTCAAAGCTTCTTCCCTTCGCTGCGTAGGCGGTAAATTTAAAGAAAATAAACCGTTGAAGCGTTTCCGCTTCAGCAGGAGCATCATACAGAGGTAAATCGAACGGATGAACACCCTCTATGCGGTAATAGGTTACGTCGTTTAGCTTATTAGTGATGCTAAAAAAGACAGCGGTACCGGGTACTTCTTCTTCATGGTAGCGATATGTTTTACCTTCCCGTCCCCAACCGTCATCGGGGCTGCAGGGTTCCCACCTAAAATCGGAATTAAAAAGCACTTCAACCGCCGGAGCGGAACCCTTTGAAGGGTTGGTAATTTTTGCCATGTGAATAAAGCATTCGCCCAGCTGTGCTTTTTCATAAATGCAATCAGGATTATTGGGATCGGGAAGAACCGTGTTTTCCGTCTGAGCAAAAAGAAAAGACGTAAACACTATAGCGCAAAAAAAGAAAATGATGGTTTTTAGTTTCATTTGCTATGTCCTATTATATGATGAGCCGATATCGAGCTCTTTTCGGTATTTTGCAACCGTGCGGCGAGCGACGGCAATACCGTATTTATCCTGTAATAAGTCGGAAATTTTTTGATCCGATAGCTTTGATCCTTTTGCAGCGTGTTCGGTCAGCAGCTCTTTGATACAATCTTTAACCCCTTCCCTCGTCGCGAAAATCCCGGGCGATGCGGAAATATCTGATTGCAAAGAAGCATTGGACTGCGATTGCAGCTTTACTGCTACGGAATTAGTAAAAAAGTATTGTATCTCAAAGGTACCCCATTGGCATTGCACATATTTTCCGGCAACCGTCCTCGATACCGTAGATTCATGGATATCCAGTTCTCTCGCTATCTGCTGTTGAGTAAGTGGAACCAATCGGCGTCTATCTCCGGTTAAAAAGAACGCTTCTTGTGCTGACACTATTTTACGCAATACCTCTATAATTGTCTTTTCTCGCTGATTTAAACTCCCAATAAAAGCCTTTGCCTTTTGTATCTGCTCTTTAATGTAGGTCTTTGCAGCTGTATCTTTGGTATGGCTTATTAAGTCCTGAAATTCGGGTGAGACGGTAAGGAGCGGCACTTCAAGATTATTTATTCTTACAGTAAATTCCTGATCATTCTGTTCGATGAAGGCTGTGGGAATAATATATTCATCCGGTGTTATATCCATTGTCAATGCCCTTCCTGGAAAAGGATTTAACGAAGCAATCAATGCAAGAATATCCTCTGCATTTTCTTGGGTCAATTTATAAGCGATTGTTGAATCCTCATTGACGGCACGAACAAGGGAGTACGGGCGGGCTTTTTCCAAATAGGCAAAATGATGCGCTAATATATCGATAGTATAGGCGTAAACGGGATCGATTTTTATCTTGTCATGAAATAAAATCTTTGCTTGCACCAAAAGCGATTGCTTAAAATTCTGCGTTGCGCACCCGATAGGATCAAGCCGTCGAACAACCGATAATGCATGAGATATTTTATGCCGTGTAAAAGAATATTCTTTCTCATTTTCTTTTTTAGAGAGCTCCGCTTTAAAAAGTTCGTTGAGCGGGACAACATGAAAACCGTCATTTGTCAAATTCTCAATAATCCGTTCGGCAAAAGAAGCGGTAAGCGGCTCGATCTTGAGAACAAACAGTTGTTCCAAAAGATGGCTTTGCAAACTCTGATGCTGAGGCGCCGGAATGTTTTCCAAAAAAGTTTGGAACGCATCGCTTGCTTCTGTCGAAAACGCTGACAATGTTCGCTCATTGCGGTAATATGAATCTGTCGGTTCGATTGATTTTGTCTGACCGGTTGACGGCACAGAGGGCTGCTGTGTTCCGCGGACAAGCTCCAAGGCAGGATTTTCAGCAAGCTCTTCTGTAATCCTTTCACGGAGTTCGGCAGTCGGCATTGCCAATACATCGAGTGATTGGATTTGACTTTGACTCATCCGCTGCTCAAGCCGTTGCCCAAGCGTTTGCCCCATCTGTTGCATCGTTATCGGCCTATTCGAAAGGTACACCCGATTGAGCAGGTGCAGCCGTGTAAAGAAGTGCCTGCAGTATTGGGCTGTGTATAGGAATATGGTTTAGGCGCTTTGATACTGTCATAAAGAAGGCTGTACCCTTCCATTGTAATACAGTATTGATAAAAAAGATTAACGAATACTGAAAAGAACGGTAGACAATTCCAATTTAACCGGATAGTGCCGTGCATTGCCCAGCCCCCGCCCAAAATATCGACAAATCGTACATTACGACCATGGTGGATATCTTCTGCCAAAGCCATAATATCAGGAGTAAGGTGAAAGTCCGATAAAAGCGTCAGGTTATGCGGAAAAGTTGTTTCAAAACCGATGCCTATTGCAGGCATCATTACGTGTTGTTGATACGATACTGCCGGTCCGGTATGCGGTACTTTAGGTAATGCTTCAGTCCACGGTTCATACATTCCGTTCGGTTTCAATTTCGCGTATTGCAAATAGCCGCCGTAGGAATGCCAGCTGATTGTTGAGGAGTAAAAACTGAGCATTGGTTCTATCGTCACTGCAATGCCGACTTTCCGCATTGCAGCAGATTGCGGCATCTGCATCTGTAACCCGAGTTTTGCTGTCCAGTTTAACCCACCAACAATCGTACAGTTGTGTTTTGAAAATTTTGTGATACCTGTCTGTGGAGGTATTGCGTCTATTCCTTCAAAGTCCGAATCGGTCATGGAGGAGGTAGACATCGGCTGCATAAACGAAATATTTCCTTCGATGTGAATGCCTTTAGGCAGATATAACCCGCCATAGAGCGTATACGAGGCCGAAGGCGTAAGCGGCCATTTTAGGTCACTTACTATTGCATCATAATCGCAAACATATTCGTGACCTTCGGCAATCATGGTGTTGACCGAAAAAGCAATAAATCCGCTTACCGGAAACTTTTTTACCTTTTCGGAATCTTCAAGCTGTTTTGCATCTTGTGCCAAAACTATGTGCGAGAATAAGAAAAAGATTATAACTGGTAGTAATAAAAAGCGATACGACCGCATAACGAAACTATAACCTTAATTTTTAATCTACTCAATATCCTGACATACTGCGCATGATAAAATCAAAAAGCTATTGAGCGAAAAATTATAAAAGTTACTTGACTTTTTAAAAGGGGGAGAGGTATTATGGAAGAAAGTTACCGTGCAAATTGTCCGGCGTTTTACGGCTGTATAGCCTTTACTGTAACGGCTATACAACGTATCAGTTTGTACAATCGGCGATAACTATATTACTTTTAAGGAGGAAACAATGAAAAAGATTGTTTCAGCAATGGCTCTGTGTGTTGTACTGTTCGGTACAATAATGATGGTAACCGGATGCGGCAGTAAGCCGAAAGCCGATACCGTGTGGAAGGTAGAAAAAATAACGGCAACGGGGGCAAGTATACCTGTTCCCGGTGAGATGTATTTTTGCTTCCATTCCGACGGTAATGCATACACTGCAATGAAAATGTTCACATTGACGGCATCAAAACTAGGGACTTACACTATCGGTAAAAAAGACATAACTATCAAAGGTGACACCGATGCAGTATCTTTCCCATATACATTAAAAGGCGAAAAGATGACATTGGATATCTCTGCAGATTTAGCGAAAAAACTTAGTATTCCCAGTCTTGCAGGAGCTGCAAAGTTCGAACTGCAGAAAGTCTCAAGCCCCTCTGCGGCGGACATAAAAAAAGCTGCAAAGTAAGCGCACCTGTTTGCGCGTACTCATTAGATATCTAAAGGGTACGTGTCTTCTCATGAACTAATCCCGATAAAAGAAACTCTCTTTTATCGGGATTTTTTTGTTTTACTTCTTATTAAAGAATGCTGCAAAGGGATTATACTTTGTACCGTCGTCGTCCTTCCGTGGGCGGGCTTCTGCAACGCGCCGCTCCGAACGGAGTGCGGGTTGCCGCTCTCCGCGGTGGCTTAGGTGTTTTTCCCCCTGTACGGCAGGGGCGCCGCTCGCGGTTTTAACCGCAACGGTTTTTCCGTCTTTGGTTTTTACGGTGATCTTTTTTACTTCCGCCTTTTGCTTTGCGGTCAGCTTTCCCTGTGCCCCGCTTTCGCTTTTCCGGCTGAGTGAGATGCGGCGGCGCGCTTCGTCAAGTGCAATAATCCGGCATTCCACAATATCGCCGACCTTTACTGCCTCAAGCGGGTCGGAAACAAAGCTGTCGCTCATTTCGGAGATGTGCAGCAGGGCGGTTTCCTTAATACCGAGGTCAACAAAGGCGCCGAAGTCCACAACGTTTTTGATCTTGCCCTTCACGGTCATACCAAGTTTGAGGTCTTCAAACAAAAGAACGCCCTGCTGCATAATCGGCTTGGGGCAGTCCTCACGGGGGTCGCGGTTCGGTTTTTTCAGCTCTTCGATAATGTCGCTGACTGTTTGCTCGCCGAGCCGGTACTTTTCCTGCAACTCCATTCGTACCTCTTTGGTTACCGGTTCGTTTTTGCGAACAATCTGATAGATAACCTCTGCTGCGGGATAGTTTTCGGGGTGTACCCACGAATTATCCAGCGGATTGGCGCTCTCCGGTATCTTCAAAAAACCGGCGCACTGTTCAAAGGTCTTCGGCCCCATGCCGCTGACATTATGGAGCTGCTCCCTGTCGGTAAAGATGCCGGTTTTTTCGCGGTGGCTGACAATTTTTTTCGCCAATCCGCTCGTAATGCCGGACACGTATTTTAAAAGCGAGGCGCTTGCGGTATTCAAATTAACGCCGACGTTGTTTACCACCGAACCGACAACAGCATCCAACTCTTCTGAAAGTTTTTTCTGGTTTAAGTCATGCTGATAGAGTCCGACGCCGATAGACTTGGGATCGATTTTGACGAGTTCTGCAAGGGGGTCCTGCAAGCGCCGCCCGATGGAGATAGCACCGCGGATGGTCAAATCCAAGTCGGGAAACTCCTCGCGCGCCACATCTCCTGCGGAATACACGGAGGCTCCGTCTTCATCAACTACGGTAAACAGTACCTCGGGACAATGCGTTTTAATAATGTCGGAGACGATTTCCTGCACCTCGTGGGAGCCTGTTCCGTTGCCCACTGCAATCAGCTGAACCTTATAGTCCTTAACCGCTTTGAGGAGCGCTGCTTTTGCCTCCTCCGCTTTGTGCTGATAAATCACAAAGGAGCCGAGGTACTTGCCGGTTTCGTCGAGGGCGGCGCATTTGGTGCCGGTTCTAATACCGGGGTCTACGCCAAGTACGCGGGTTCCCTTAATCGGCTGCGTCATCAAGAGGTGTTTTAAGTTTTCGCTAAAAATAGTAATGCCGTGGGTGTCGGCGTCTTCGCCGAGGTTGCTGCGGATTTCGCGCAGGACTGCGGGGCTGAGCAGCCGCACAACCCCGTCTGCAATCGCTTCACTATGGTATTTGTTGTGCTGTACCGAACGGCTCTGTACCCGCGCAACCGCTTCGTCTACATCAACATTGATTTTTACTTCCAAAACACCTTCGCGTTCTCCGCGGTTAATTGCCAGTACCCTGTGCGGCTTAATTTGGTTGAGCGCCTCGGAATAATCCCAGTACATCTGATACACGGAGGTTTTCTGGGCTTCTTCATCCCCGATACCCTTCACTTCAAAAAGACCGGTTGCCATAAAGAAATCATGTACCGCTTTCCGGTTTTCAGTATCCTGTGCCGTTTCTTCTGCGATAATATCGGAAGCGCCTGCAAGCGCATCCTCTACCGTCGGCACATTGAGCGTTTCGTCTTCGCAATCGGTTTTAACAAACTCCTGCGCCCGTTTTACCAGTTCCGCTTCTTCCAATTCCTTCATTAAATCCGCTAAGCCCTGCAAACCGCGTTCAACAGCCAGCATACCGCGTGTCTTTTTCTTCTTTTTAAAGGGCGCCCAAATATCTTCAAGCTCTGCCAGCGTTGATGCCTTCATAATGTTGTCATAGAGCAGCTCGGTCAGCTTTCCCGCTGCAAACACACCCCGCACAATTTCCAGCCGCCGCGTTTCCAAATTGACATACGACTTAAACAATTTATCGGAATCCCGAACCTGCACCTCATCGAGCGAACCGTGCATTTCTTTACGATACCGGGAAATAAAGGGAATGGTACATCCCTCGTTGACCAATGTGATAACTGCGGAGACCTGCTGCATCCTGATATTCAGCTCCTCCGCAACCTTTTTCATAATGTCGATCTCGTTCACAACAAGACCGTCAATAAATTCTTGCGTTAATTCCATGCGGGCGAGTATAGCGGATTTTTAGTTTTTTTTAAAGAGGAGAGGAGAAATAATGTCCCGTTAATCAATTATAGAGAAGTCGATCATTAAACCTCGAAACCGACAAAGAAACAATTAAAGGTATTGAAATAGAGGTATATTATGCCGGTTCACCATTTACGGCGTAATAAATGTGCCCGCCTTTGCCCAAAACTCGAGTTTATATACAGGAAGGAATTATCGGGCAGGGGGGATTTGAACCCCCGACTTCTTGGTCCCGAACCAAGCGCGCTACCCCTGCGCTACTGCCCGTTTGTGTGATTATATCTTAACGATTATAAAATAAAATATAAAATAAAAGCTCACCACTTGTGCGGTGAGCTTCTTCGGGAGCGACGGGGCTCGAACCCGCGATCTCCGGCGTGACAGGCCAGCGCGATAACCAGCTTCGCTACGCCCCCGTAATGGCGGTAATAATATACTGCTTGGAATAAAAAGTCAAGAGAAAATTACAAAAAAATTTCTCTATATAAATTGCAAGAGGTATTGACAAAAAGAATATTGGGCATCTACCTGCGCACAAAGATATTAAAGGCACAGCGGAGAGTACGGGCGGCAAATGCACAGTTCACGGCTGCATACAACGAAGATATTCAAGGTGCGAAGACGACAAAGACGCTGCTGCAAAAAAAGGCACTACTATCAACTCTATTCGATGCAGTTCCTGCAAGAAGAAGAAGGCATACTGCAGAACGAAAGAACGTAATTGCTCCGTGTGAAAGTGGATACCTCTGTATTCCGCGCTGCGCCGTATTGCTTTTTATGAACCTTTACGCAACAGTCAAATTCTTTACCCACCGCTCTTTTTTTAATTGATGACCGGCGATGAGCAGCTTCAAAAAATCACTCAGCTTTGCAAGGCCGAACATCGCGACGGGCGAAAGCGCAGTACAGTAGGTAAAGATAATCATCACCGGTAGGAATACGATTGAGTTGACGCTGATATCCACCCATGCGCCAAGCTGCGCATCGCCGCCGGCACGGGAAATCGCAAGCTGCGTGTTAAGGTATGACCACAACGGCATATAAAGCGCGATAACCCATACGAGGTTCCGTGTGATGATATGTGAGGCTGGGGAAAGCCGGATAAACACAATCGGAATGATAAAAACGGTAAGAGCTTCGCAGATACCGACAAAAATACCGAAGATAAAAAAGCCGGAAAGGAACCACCGTGCCTGCTTGCGGGCTTCGTCCAATTTGTTCTGGCCGAGTGAGCTGCCGACGATAATGCGCACGCAGGTAAAAATAACCGGAAAGATTAAAAAGAATATATTTGCAATCGTCCAACCGGCAGCCATGCCTGCGACCACTTCTGCCCCGCCGCGGCTATTATACAGCGCGGCAACAATCGTTTCGGTGCCCACCCACGAAATATCGGAGGCAAACACCAGTCCGAGTTTTTTAACCATTTGCATAAATAGCGGCCAATGTACTTTCCACAGCGCGGTAATCCGTACGTAAAACGCAGGCTTTTTGACATACACATAGATAAGCAGTAGAACAACTTCGGCACAGCGGGCTACCAGCGTTGCATACGCAGCGCCTTTTACTTCCAACCGCGGCGCCCCGAAATGGCCGTAAATCAAAATGTAGTTTCCGCAGGTGTTGATCAAAGTAGAGATAATCGCGCTGTACATAATGATCTTGACTTTGCCGATGTCGCGCAGGGAAGATGTAATCGCGGTGGAAAAGGCAATAGGAATAAAAGTAAGAAGGATAATGTGCAAGTACCGCTGTCCCTCGGCTACGATTTCCGGCGCTTGTTGATTTCCGTGTACCAAAAAACCGAGGATATGTCCCGAAAAGAAGAATGAGAATACCGTAAAAAGCATGGCACAGACCAGCATCATAATCTGCTTGAACCGGTATGTTTGCTGCATTCCGCTTGTATCTTTTGCGCCGTTAAACTGCGACATGAACATACCACCCGTCTCTGCAAATGTCCCGACTGTTACCAAAAAGAGAAAGGTGAATTGATTGGTAATATTGACCGCGCTCATTTTGATGTCGCCCAAACCGCCAACCATAAAGTTATCAATCAGCGAAACGAGACTCTGCACAAAGGTCTGAATCATTACCGGTATGGCAAATCCAAGCGCTCGCCGATAAAAATGAGTCGGCCCAAGCGAAAATCTTTTAAATTGCATTTTCTGCTCTATAAATCATCCTTTAACGCGGAAGATTTTGCATAAGCCGTAGACTTTGCTTCGAAGAAGTCCGTTTTGATGAGGTTCGCGTTGCTGTATTGGCTTACCCAGCTCATGGAGACGGGTTCTTCGCGGTGCCCTTCGTATAAGGGTTCAAAGCCGAGGTTTTCGCAGCGGAGATTGCCGAGGTATTGAATGTAGTCGGTAACCATGCCGCGGGTCAGGCCGGGAATGTCATCCCCGATAACGTAATGCCCCCACGCAATTTCCTGCTCGCAGCCTTCGCGGATCATGCTGCGGAACAGCTCGTTGTTTTCCGGAGTGAACAGCTGCGGCTCTTCCTTTTGCAGCTCGTGGATAATCGAGCGGAACAACCACAGGTGTGTGTTTTCGTCGCGGTTGATGTAGCGGATTTCCTGCACGGAGCCGGGCATCTTGTTGTTGCGCCCAAGGTTATAGAAAAACATAAAGCCGGAATAAAAGTACACCCCTTCCAGAATATAATTGGCGACGGCAACCTTCAAAAGAGCCAGCGCACTTTTATCATCCTGAAATTCATTGTATAAGTCTCCGATAAACTTGTTCCGCTTGAGCAGATGTTCATCATCCTTCCATTGATAGAGGATGGCTGTCCGCTCGTCGGGGGAGCAGATAGTGTCCAGCATATAGCTGTAGCTCTGCGAATGCACTGCTTCCTGAAACGCTTGAATGGTAAGGCAGAGATTCACCTCGTTTGCGGTGATGTATTGCCCGACATTCGGCAAGTTTGCCGTCTGGATGCTGTCCAAAAAAATGAGGAAGGACAGGATTTTATCGTAGGCAGTTTTTTCCGCGGGACTCAGCTTGCGGTAATCCTGCACATCGGTATTCATATTGATTTCTTCCGGTATCCAGAAGTTATTCATCGCTTGCCGGTACCACTCGCTCGCCCATGTATATTTCATATTATTAAAATCGTTGAGGTTGGTAGTGTTACCGCCTATCATCTTCCGTAAATGGACTTCGATGTCACCTGTTTCGTTAAAAAGTTTTTTACGGGCAAGTACGGTTTTGTTATCTATCATGATAATCTCCTATTTCCAACAGGTAATTGCTGAACACATTGATAACCGTTGTGTTTTCATAGACGGTTACCCGCGGCGCCTGTAAGTCGTAAAGATGAATATGCCCGTGTAAAAAGTAGCGCGGCTTAAACTTTTTTATGAACCATAAAAAGCATTTAAACCCTACATGGCACGGATCGGGACGGTCGTGAATACCGAAGGGCGCCGCATGAGCGACAAACACATCTAAATACCGTCCGTAACGCAGCTTGTTGTAAATGAGGCGCGGCACCAATGCAAGCAACTGCATCTTCATTTGATGTTCGGTGTACTGCCCGATATCGCTATTGTACCGGATACTTCCCGAAACTCCTGCAAAAAGCACATTGCCCTCTCGGCGTGTGGTAAAACCGAGATAGGTTGAACCGTATCCTTCAGTCCGCTCTTCCGCAATGGATTGCAGCGTTGCATTCGTCCTAAACTTTTTGTGATAATAGGGCAATGCGTTAAGATTATGGTTTCCGAACACAAAGAAGAGCGGTTTATTCAACGATGAAACGATAAATTCCAAATACTCCATCGGTAAATCCCCTGCCGAAATCACCAGATCGACATCTTGATACCGCTCTTTGATATTGACACTGTAAATGAGCGGATCAATTTGATCGGAAACACAGAGGATCTTCATGCTATATGCCTTTTATTGTTTTGAGGATTGACTCCAGTTTGTCTTTATCGATTAATTCAAACGGCCGATTTTCTGCAAAACTCAATGCAGCTCGCGAAAAACCGCTTGAGGTAATAACGACACCTCGCACCAACCCTTGAGTTTTCATCTGTTCATGCAGCGAGCGTAAAAAAGAATCACCGATGATGTCGCTATCCCGCGAATAAATAAAGAGTCTGGGCTGCTTGCGTACATTCATCCATTTTTCGGAGTTATCTTCCAATGCGATAATCGCACAGCCTTGTTTAATCTCTTTTTGAGACTGAACCGAAAGCGCAAAGGCTTGTTCCGTAACCGCTTTACAGAGTTTGAGGAACGCTTCCGCGCTGACGGTAAGATATTCCTTCATATAATCATTTGAACGGAGATCCCGATACTGGTTCAGTTTGTCCGCAACATCTTTATACTTCGGCGTTACCGTGTGGATTATCTCCCATTGTTCAATAGCCCTGTCAAGGTCTCTCATTTTTTCGTAGCATGCCGCAGCCGCATAACGGAGCCGCAACGTATCGGGATTCGTATTTTTTGCAGTTGTAAGTTTAAGCGCGCGATCAAATTCAAAAGCGGCTTTCTCGAGGCTGTTTGCATCAAGATAGCATAAACCGCGTTCGGTAAAACACTTTTGTCGAAGATCCGCATTGCGGGCTGCTTTTTCAAATGAAGCCAGCGCTTGCGCATATTCTTTTGATTCACGGAGCAGCCGCCCTTGATAGTACAGCGCAGTTGTATTATCCGGTTCAAGCTTCAATGCGGTAGCGATTTCCTGTTTTGCCTCGCTCATCAACTTATTGCGGAACAGAAGTAATCCGAGCGCTGCATGAGCCGCAGCATGTTTAGGATTAAGGCTAATCACTTGTCGGTAATGAAAAATAGCTTGTTCTGTTTTATTGAGTTGTTCAAAAAGCTGTCCGATTGCATAATAATATTCCGCATTTTGGGGATCGAGTTTTATCAGCAGCGCATATTCGGCAAGGGCTTCGGTATGTTGTTGAAAGCGTTCATACAGCTGTGCCGTTAAATTTCGGAATTCTTTTTCTTGCGCTTTCGATTCAAAGGTCGCCTTACTGATGGTTTTAAATTCCATCAATGCAAGTTCGGCACGACCGTCGGCCAAATAAGCTTTTCCAAGAAGATAATGGGCTTTCGTATCACGCGGGTTTTTTGCTATAATAGCTTTTGCCCGTTTAATTGCTGTCGCATACTTGCCGGCATTGATATATTTTTCTATTATAGCTGTTTTTTTCGGTGAAATAATCGAACGTATCAGTAAAAAAGCGAGTAATAGAATGAAAAAAGCAAGAACACTAATGAAACTAATAAGGTACAAAGACATAATTTTATGGTATAATTTTTGAGAGGTAATGTCAATGAAGCGTATTTGCCGTATACTATCGGCTCGGCAGTTAATTCCGATCATTATGTATCTGTTAACAGCTCTCACATCAGGCTTTACGGAGGATGCTTTAACGCAGGGAAAGAAATTGCTGCTGAATAATCAACCGGATAAGGCTGTTCCGCTTTTCTATAAGGCGGCGGCGGAAGGAAAGAGCGATCCTAAAATCAATCTGTATTTGGGTGTATGCTATATCAGCCTCGGTAAATATGCTGAGGCCGAACAGCAGCTGTTGGCCGGCAAAAGTAAAGATACGGCGGGAGCCTATCTCTACTCCTATAATCTGGGAAATGTCTACTTTTTACAGAGCCGGTTTACCGAAGCGGAAGAGGCTTATACCGCAGCGCTGGCAGCACGCCGCGCCTATCCGCCGGCAGTATTGAATAGAGCGAATACCTATATTAAATTGGAACAATATCCGCAAGCATTGGAAGATTATAAATTTTATTTAAATCTCGACCCCGCTACTTCCCAAAGACAGGCAATTCAGCGTATGGTATCTCTTTTAGAATCGGAACAGCGTGAAGCGGAAATGATTCGAATGCAAGAAGAAGCGCGGAAGCTGGCGGAAGAAGCGGAGCGAAAGGCTGCAGAGGATCGGTATAAAAAGCTACAAGATGAAATAAATGCAAATTTACAATCGGTAGATAATGCTTCTTCTCTTTCCGTCGGTTCGGATGAAACGCTTGACTATTCGGAGGACTATAATCTTGAATGATTTACACAAATATTTAATCGGAACGGCAGCAGGTATTGTACTATGTCTTTTAATTTGGGGCGGGTACTCTCTTATTTTCGGCGGAAAAGGGACAAATAATGTACCGATTTCAAAAAATGAACTGAACGGCGGCAGTATGGGAGCAGCTTCAGGGCAATCCTCCGATATTTTAGGAAATAACGATTTTTTTGTATCCGAAAATGACGGCAATGAGCTCACTCCGGAACAACAGGAACGGCTTTTGGCGGCACAAGCTGCCAATGAAAGTCTTGCAAAACAATACGGCGCTCAAGACGGAAGTAACGACGGAACAGGCAATCCCTATCCGGGAGTGTTCGGTGATGATGCGCTTGCGCTTAACCGCGGAATACAGGAGCAGGAAACGGGACAGGCAACCGGAAATCAAAAGCTTGAAGAAGAGCGCAATAGAGTACGCGACTACATTGTGCAAGGGAAAAGCGCCGCTCAAAAAAATCAGCTGGACAATGCGCTTACCGCTTTTGAACATGCTGATGAAGCGATGCCTGATGACAAAGATTTTGAAGCGGTCTCGTATTACGATATGGCATCATCACTCTTTTTATTATCGAAAACAGCGCCTGATGCTCAAACCGTTCAAAAAGCCCGCGATGAGGCGGAGCGGTATATAAAGAAGTCTCTTGCAGCTCGTAACAATACGGATGCCCGTGCGCTTTATAGTAATATTATAGACGAGTACCAAAAAGCGGCCGAAGCAAAACGGCAGCAGGCGCTGTTAGCCCAACAACAAGCGGCAGAACGCGCACGCAAAGAGGATCGAGCGGAACAGCAGCGAAGGCAGGTTGTGGAACTGATCGGACAAGGGAAGAATGCCGTAAACAAGCGGCAGCTGAATGGCGCTATATCCGCTTTCGATAAAGCGGCAGCCGCGATGCCGGACAATAAACAGTTCGCAAGCGATTCATACATGGATATGGCTGATGCAATGCTCAATCTTGCACAGCGCCTGTCAAATCCGAATGATTTACAGACGTCGCTAAATAAAGCCGAAAGCTATATTAAAGAAGCGCTCGCCGCACAGAACAACTCCGGCGCCCGCAATCTGTACGCTAAAATACTCGATGCACGCAAAGAGCAGGAGCGGCTTGCGCAGGCAAGAGCTGAGGCGCAGCGTAAACAGCAAGAACAGGCTGCCCAAGCTGCCGCGCAGAAAAAAGCTGAAGAACAGCGCAAAGAGCAGGAGCGGCTTGCACAGGCAAGAGCCGAGGCGCAGCGTAAACAGCAGGAACAGGCTGCCCAAGCTGCCGCGCAGAAAAAAGCCGAAGAACAACGCAAAGAGCAGGAGCGGCTTGCACAGGCAAGAGCCGAGGCGCAGCGTAAACAGCAGGAACAAGCTGCTAAAGCCGCTGCTCAGAAAAAAGCCGAAGAACAGCGCAAAGAGCAGGAGCGGCTTGCACAGGCAAGAGCCGAGGCGCAGCGTAAACAGCAGGAACAGGCTGCTAAAGCCGCTGCTCAGAAAAAAGCCGAAGAGCAGCGCAAAGAGCAAGAGCAGCCTAAAACCGCTGCACACAAACAGGTAGAAAACCTTATAGCGCAAGGGACAGCCGCAGCACAGCGTAAACAGCTGAATAATGCAATCCTTGCTTTGGACAGAGCAAGCCGCCTTATGCCTAAAGATAATGATTTTGCAGAAAAATCTTACCGCAAAATGGCTGACGCAATGTTTGGCTTGGCGGAAAATTCAACGGATAAGCAGACAAAAGCAGGTGCATTGAAAAAAGCCGATGAGTATATCAAAAAGGGACTCGCAGCAAAGAATACTTCCGAATCACAAGCCTTAGCTGCAAAAATTGCCGATGCGCAGTCGGCGCTGCAAGCGCAAACAAGCCCCTCTGCAAAACCGCAGACCGCACAGCAAACAAATGCGGCTGCTTCACGGCAAACACAACCAGCTGCACCGCAAAAAAACAATGCAGCAGCGAATAAGGCGAACCAAGCTAATACGGCAAATAATGCAAACACACAAGCGGCGGCTCAAGCCCGTGCAGCAGCCGAAGCTGCGGCCGCCAAAAAAGCACAAGCGGAGCTGTTAACTAAAAAACGCGAAGTAGACGCACTGGTGCAGCAAGGAAAAAAAGCCGCTGCAGCCGGTAATTTTGTCGCAGCGCAAAGCGCTTTCAGTAAAGCGGCGGGACAAATACCTTCCGGTGATGCGGTCTTTGCAGCTGAGCAGTACCGCGAAATGGCGGAGGCTATGCAGTCGCTTTCAAAGGCATCGCCGGCTAATAAAACTCAAGCGCTGAACGAGGCATCCGGTTATATTAAGAAATCGATAGCAGCTAAAAACGATGACGCAAAGGCTCATTATATATATGCTCAAATTGCAGATGTCCAAAACAATGCGGCGCTTGCAGTGCAGGAATTAGAGGCAGCCCGTCGGTTTGATCCGCAAAATGCTCAATACAATTATGAGTTGGGCAGAAAGTATTTTGCACAGAAAAAATATCCGCAGGCACGTACCGCTTTTGAGCAAGCGGTAAAATCAAATCCGCAATTTGAAGCGGCTTTTTTCAATCTCGGTATGACGCATAAGATTATGAATGCAAATGATGCCGCCCTTACGGCTTTTTCAAAAGCTGCTGCGTTAAAGCCGGATTACGTTCGGGCATGGATTGAAATAGCCCGTATGCAGGATAAAAAGCGCAATTACGGTGAAGCGATTAATAACTACCGAAAAGCGCTGGCGTTGGAACCGTCAAATACTTCCGCCTTAAAAGAGATGGCGCAAGTGTATTCAAAACAAAAGGATGCAAAACAAGCGGAGCGCTATTTTAAAGAAGCGTTAACGCTCGGTGATGCCGATCCGGTAACGTATTATAACCTTGCTGCGGTACAACTTGAACTCGGCAAGGCGGCAGAAGCGTTGCAAAATGCCCAAAAAGCATTAGCTGTTAACGATAAAGATGCCCGCTTCTTATACACGTATGGATTAGCGCTCGAAAAAAACAATCGGCTGCGCGAAGCCGAGGATTACTACAGCAGATCAGTTACAGCTGACGGAAACTATAGCAAGCCTCGTATCAACCTTGGGCGGATTCAGCTTGAAGCAGGGCGTCTTGATAGCGCGGAACAGCATCTATTAGCCGCATATCGGGCGGAGCCTTCAAATTTTGAAGTGAATATGAATTTAGGAAAGCTCTACGGGCTAAAAAATCAGTACGGAAAAGCTATCGATTATTATACAAATGCGATAAAAGCTACGCCGAAAGATATCGATGCACGGCAAAATCTTGCAGCTGTCTACTTATCAGCCGGGTTAAAAGAAAATGCGCGCGACACCTATCAGGCTATCATCAAAATAAATCCGCAAGCATGGGATAGTTACTATGAGCTTGGAAAAGTGTATATTAGTCTAGATAATAAAACGGAGGCAAAGGCGATTTTTGAGCAGTTACTTAAGCAAAAACCGAATTATCGCAATGCAGCCGAAGTTAAAAAGTTATTGGCTAATCTCTAAAAAATAGTAAGGCGAGGATAACGATTATGGCATCAGGAGAAAAGAAACGGTTATTAAATCTTCCTATTAAGTTGGTTTTAACGCAGGAAGGTTCAACTTTCTTTATTAAGCAAAATAAAAAGCTGCTGCGATTTACCTTGGCAGGGAATGTTGAAGAGTATGGAATCTCTTTGGATTCTTTTGTCCCCGATAACATTCAACGCCTCATCCTCGCAAACTATATTTCAAAGATTGAAATTTCACAGTCTGAACTGGTTTCTTTACGCCAAGAAATTATGGACTTGTCAAAATTGATTGTATTTTCTCTATTATACCGTCAGTACGATATGTTCATATTTAAACAGATTTTAGCTTCACCGGTACTAAAAAAATGGAATAGATTGAACCCTGCAAATATTATCGATGAAAAAACGCACATCAATCAACACTATTTGGCGGCGATTTTAAAGAAAAATGAAGAACTCATCTATACAACAAAGAAAGAAATTCTTGCTCCGCTGTCTGCCTTTATCAGTAAAGAAGATCTTTCCCCCGCAGATAAAAATATGAAGCTCTTCTTGAGCGAAAAATTCCTCAATAATCTCCGGCCGTTTATTTGGTTTATCATTACCAAGTTTAAATCAGCTCCGAATTTTGACCTCATCATACGGACAATCCGTACCAGCTTGAATGAATATATCGACAAAACCAAAATAGCAGAATATATCTCGCTTGTGCTGATGGAGTTGATTTTAAGCGCAGAAAACATGAATATGCGAAATGAGGCAAAGCAGCTTTTCCCGAATATCGAAGATCCTCAAGACGCGCTTTTCGATCCGAAAGTTCGCCAATTACTTATTGCCGAACTGAGAAGGAAGGAAGAGAAAGTCTTTGTTTCATGGAAAATCGGAGGAGGAAGTACCACTTCTATCGGGACACAGGGAAAGATGCAGATTTCAGTGTACAACAAAGCAAAAGCGAGTTCGTCGGAAGCAATAAAAGCAAGTATAAACGACATGAAGAAAGCGGATATTAATAAAAATTCGCTCATTGATTTTTATCGTGCGCTACCGGAAGGCTCGGATATTTGCAGTCTTGGAATGTACTATATTTCATATTTAATCGAGCAATGCGAAAGTAGAAATGTACACTTTGAATCCAGTGCAAACAAAGCCGCTTCCGATCTGACGGTTGTCAATCTTTCCTTTATGTTCTAGGCCGATGAAGCGCTTTTCTTTTCCGTGTCTGTTCTTTGTCGTGTTATTGTCGGCGGCCTGTTCATTTAATACACCATCCGTTACGCTTGTAAAAAAACAGCGGATATACAGCTATAACCGACAAGGCACCGTGACGGAGCGATTGGCTGCTTTTGTATTACTTGAAGACGGCGATGGAAGAAACGATTATAAAGACTTGACGTTACGCGAAGATGCTACCGGTCTTGAATGGTCTTGCCATCGGGAAAATACCGTTTTTTTACAGGAAGCAGCATATTCAAAGAATGCTCAATGGATAGGTTCAAATAAGTTCAAATATCCTCGCCGTTTTTTCCCCGCAGGGCAATATACGCTTACCGCTTCCGATTTGGGTGGGAATAAAACGGAGACCGCCTTTTCACTGCAAGCGGCGCCGCAGATACTCACTTTCTTACCCTTTGAATTTACGCTGGAAAATGAGCAATGGACGTTACACATTACCGATAGTGCAGCGTGCGCATCCTATTCTTTGATTATGCTGAGCGCCGATTTACAACCGCTTTCCGTGTATCAACTACAACCGAACGGTGGCGACCGGCAAAACGGATCGCTTGAAACGCTCGAAAATAGACCTACGGATGCGCGATATATCCAGTGTTTCGGAGAAAATACAGACCAATCGATCGGCTTTCTCAGTACACCGCTCCCGCTGCCGTAATTACTTTTCTGAATATTTAAGTTGACGATATTGTTAACTATGGTATATAATAAAAAGAATTAACAAGGAAAGCTTGATATGAGTGAAAGGTATCTATACCATCTCGTATTTTCAAACATATTATCAAAATGTCCATTCTTAAACATGAAAGAAAAGCAGTAATGAGATTTTCTTTTTATCGAAAAAAATTCCCTATAAAAGGAGATTTACCATGAAAAAGGCTGTTTCCATTCGCTTTAGGCTTTTGCGGGCAATCACTATAACGATCATTTCGATTATCAGCTTTATTAGCGCTGTTGTCGGCTATGAGCTTTATAAGAGAAATACCGAACAATTTAATGAGTTTACTGCTCAACAATTTTTCAATATCGAAAAATCGATCAAACTCCTCATTCAAAAAGGCGAAAACGTTGTAACCATGCTTGCTTCCCATCCTGCCGTACAAGGCGCTGATGAAACTATTTACAATTATACGATAGAAGCGCAAAAATCGGGAATAATATATACGCATACCGGAAGATCGGAGCGGGAGCTTGTAACACTGTTTAGAATTATAGAAAAAAGTTTTACCGAGTTTCAAGATGTCTATATGGGAACCCGATGGGGTGGAATAGCATCTTCATGGACTGGAGAAGATGAGCTAGGGTACGATCCCCGCCAAAGACCATGGTATAAACAGGCGGCAGAAGCGAACGGCGATATAGTTATCACACCGGTATATATTGCCACAGATGGTACTCCCGTCGTAGCGGTGACAAAGGCTGTAAAAGACAGTAATGGTGCATTGCTAGGGTGTGTCGGTGTGGATATCAATTTAACGGATTTAACATCGTTTATCAGCAGTATCAGAATTGGAGATACGGGATATTGTATGCTCGTACAGGATGACGGAATGATTTTAGCGGATGCAACCCATAGCGCATTCAATTCTAAAAACCTAAGAGATGTCAATGCTGCTTTCTCGGAAATCATTCAAAAAAAGGAAGGGACTGTTTCTATTACAGTGGATGGAAAAAACAGAAAAGCCTATATCTTTCCGCTTCCCGAATTAGGATGGAAACTTATTATCATTGTAGAACAAAGGGAAATTCTCTCGTTGTTTTATGCGCTCGTCAGAATTATGCTCCTCATCGGACTACTGATGTTTGTTATTTATTTCACTTTGGCAATTATTGCCTCCCGGGCACTTAGACGTTATTTTGCACGGCTTGAGGCTATGTTTGCAAAGATTGCGGCAGGTGATCTTACCGACCGCATAACGATAAAACGCAACGATGAAATCGGACGGCTGATGATCAATTTGAATACGGCAACGGAGCATACCCACCGTATGCTCACCGTCTTAACAGAAGAGGCGGATAAAATGACTGCCATCGGCTCCGACTTATCAAGCAATATGGAAGAAACGGCGGCCGCAGTAAAAGAAATCGGCAGTAATGTTGCAACGGTAAAAGAAAAAGCTTTAATGCAAGCAACAGGTGTAACGGAAACGGCTGCGACCGGTGAGCAAATTCAAGGAAAATTAAGCCTGCTCGTTGAAGGAATTACAACGCAGTCGGAAAGCATTGCGCAGTCTTCGGCGTTAATAACACAGACCGCTGAGAATATCACTCATATCAACAAGGCGCTCGCTCAAAATGATGAATTGATTAAAATCGCATACGGTCAAATGAAAATCGGTAAAGATGGAGCGCGGACTGCAAATGAGATTGTTAAACAAATTGCAGAACGCTCCGAAGCCTTGCTCGAAGCGAGTCAGGTAATTCAGAATATTGCAAGTCAAACAAACCTTTTAGCAATGAATGCTGCTATCGAAGCAGCTCACGCAGGAGAATCAGGCAAAGGCTTTGCCGTTGTTGCCGATGAGATTAGAAAACTTGCCGAAGAATCCAACGTACAGGGAAAACAAATAGGCGCAGTTATTAAAGAATCGACGGAAATTATCGAGCAAGTTTCCAAGGCCGGTATGCAAGCGGAAAAGACCTTTACCGACGTGTACGAACTTATCAGCCAAATTTCGAGAAAAGAAGATTCTATTGTAGATCTGATGCATGAACAAGAGGAGAACGGATCGCAAGTTTTATCGGCCATCGAGACCATCAATAAGGTAACGAAAGCGGTAAGTTCCGCTTCCGTAGAAATGCTTGAAGGCGGTAGACAAATTGCTGCAGAGATGCAAAAACTAGCGGAAATTACACGGGAAACGACCGACAGCATGACCGAAATTGCTTCCGGCGCCGAACAAATAACCAATGCGGTAGAAGAAGTCGTGTCTATCACAGCGCAAAATAGAACCAGTATTGAGCATTTGGCGCAAGAGGTGGGGAAATTCAAAATCAATTAGGGGAAGACTTTTCTTTTTTTTCGATAAAAAGAAAAGTCTTCCCCTATGACCCCATCTAAAGAAAAACGACGACTTAGGGCTCTGCCCTAAGAACCCGCTTTATTTCCAAGGATGGTTCTAAGATAAAAGCCAGGCAGTTATGATTTTCACGATAACACATATCAGTACCGCCATGGATGGCGGTGGTTCCACGCAGTAACAAGTTTGCAATGCAAACTTGCAGCCCAAAAATGGACAAGGATGTGCATTTTTGGGCGAGGATGGCGGTGGTTTCATACAGGCACGAGATTTGCGCTTGTCACAAATCCGCACGAATCATCAATCAATCCGCCAAGGCTTTAACCGGATCGAGCCGCGCGGCTTTAACTGCAGGGCGGAGACCGAAGAAAATACCGATGGTTATCGACACGGCAAAGGCAATAACCGAACCGCTAATATTCGGGCTAAAGACCATCTTAAAGTTATCGGACTGAAAAACTGTTTGTACCAGAAGCATACTAAGCCCTCCGCCAAGCAGCATACCGAATATCCCGCCCGTCAAACTCAACGTCGCGGACTCAACTAAAAACTGATTGCGTATTACCGCTTCACTTGCGCCGAGTGCCTTGCGGATACCGATTTCCTTTTTCCGCTCTGTTACGGTAACCAGCATAATATTCATAATATTGATGCCGCCGACCAAAAGCGACATAACCGCGATCACCGTAAGCACGACGCTGACAAGCCCGATTTGCGAATTGATCCGGTTCATCAGATCTTTTTCCGAAAACGTCCATAAGGCGTTTTCTGTTTTGGCAAACGAATCGGAAAATGCCTTTATCTGCGCCGTTGCTTCGTCAATATATGCCGGATCGTAAATCTGCACCGAAGCAATATCCGAATTGTTTTTGCCGATACCCATATCCTCTGCAACAAATGACCGCGGCACCATAAAAGAACCGATATTGGAAAACCGATTGCGCGGCTTTACAACACCGCATACTTCAAATGAAAATGGAATAAACTGGCGCCCCTGATTATACGGAACGGTAAGTGTAACCCTTTTTCCAACCGCATTTCCTTCGGGGAACAGAACCTTTGCTTCATCTTCAACCAGAATAATCTTGTGCCGTCGGTTCGCAAAATCATCAAGGCTAAAGCTCTTCCCATAAGACCATTCGTACCCGTTTGCCTCAAGCGCACCGTATTCGATGCCGACTATCCGCTGATTTTTCAGATAAAATGAATTATGCGAAACCGTTGCGCTGAAAAAGCCTGAGTAAAATACATTTTTTACAAGCGGTACATTTTTTTCCAGTGCTTCGCGGTATTTTTCAGTCAGTTTGATATGGCTCTTTTGTTTATCAAAATCCCACCGCGGCTCAATTTGGATCATATTCATCGCATCAAGGTTGAATAATTTTGCCATACTGATCTGCATAGAGCTGCCGATGTTGCTGATAACCGTAACAACGGTAACACCGATTGCAATACCTAAAAGCGACAGTACCGTCCGCAATTTCTTACTGCGGAAATTACCGAACGCATTGATAAAATCTTCTAACATAGCTGATCCTCAGGGTAAACGCATCAGATTCTAGTAGTGTTCGCCCGCAGAATAAGTGAGGCTGTCCGTCCAGAGTTGAACCTCTTTGCGGTTCAAATGGCCGTCCAACCTCCCTTATTCTGCGGTATTTGAACTTATTGCTCTGATGTGTTTACCCTTCTTCCCTAAAAATAGTGCAAAATTTTATTCAAAATTTTGCACAAAAGGAATATTAAATTAAGCCACACAAATAGTGTGTCTTAATTTAATTCCGAGTTTGCCGTTCGGCAAACACCGTAGATTATATGTACACTTATTCCTCCAGCGCCTTGACGGGATCGAGTTTGCCGGCCTGCCATGCGGGGTACAGCCCGAAGAAAATACCTGCTCCTGCGGAAATTAAAAACGCCAGCAATGCTCCGCGCATATTGAACGATAATACAACATCGCTACCGCCTGAGAACTGAGATAAAATCGGCGTAACGGCGACAAGACTGATTAAAAAACCTGCTGCAAGACCGATACCGCCGCCGACAATACTGATGGCGGCCGATTCCGTTAAGAACTGCGAAAGGATTGCCCCCGTCGTAGCGCCGATTGCTTTACGGATGCCGATTTCCTGTCGCCGCTCCGCAACGGTTACGAGCATAATGTTCATAATGCCGACACCGCCTATCAACAGCGAAAGCCCTGCAATACCGGATAGCACGGCGGCAATCATCGCAAGACTGCTCTGAATCTGCTTTTGCATCGATTGTGCCGACCATATCCGCACCGTATTTTTACTGTTTGCATATTCG
>NZ_JACCLP010000006.1:0-155962 GCF_050937395.1 Treponema sp. OMZ 805
CTCGCAGCCCAAGAATGTACACGGACGTTCATTTTGGGCGAGGATGTCCGTGGTTCCACGCAAAGGCGATGTTTTTGCGCAGCGAAAACTCGTCGTTGAAAAGTGTACACGGATGTACACTTTTCAACAGGCCTGCGGTTAATTTGTGCTCGCTCCTAGCATCTGCTCTACCCATTTTCAAAAGGCTAACGGAATGGCTATTGCCAAAAATCAACATCCCGACGCAGTGGACGGAAACATAGCCAATAGTTGGGCGACAATTCGTCCGGCTTTTCCGCGATGGGACAGTTCGTTTTTTTCTTGTGCCGTCAGTTCTGCAACCGTTTTGCCGATCTTGGGAAGATACACAATCGGATCATAACCGAAGCCGTGTTCTCCGCGCTCCGATTCGGCAATTACGCCCTCGCATGTTTCTTGTACCGTAAAAAAACGGTGAGCATCCAGCATTACCGCAATGCAGCAGACAAACCGGCAGCTGCGGTTTTCTATCCCTTTCATCTGTTGCAGCACAAGTTGATTCCGCTCCTCCGCTTTCAGCTGTACACCGTCTTTCATGCCGTAGCGGGCTGAATAGATACCGGGCTTACCGCCCAGCGCATCGATACACAGCCCCGAATCGTCGGCAATCACCGGACATTTAACACATTCGTATAGGACGCGGGCTTTTAATAATGCATTTTCTAAAAAAGTCGTTCCCGTTTCTTCGGGGTCAAAGAGGATACCCGCATCAGCAGGGAGGCTGATGTGATGGCCTTCCAAAATAGCGGCAAATTCTTCTTGCTTATGTCGGTTGCCGCTTGCTAAGTATATGTGCATGGCTTACCATAACACGCTTTTTTAAGCTCGACAAGATCGCTGTTAATCGTTGCTCGAGAAACGCCCAGTTGCCGTGCCAATGCTCGATTGCTCGGCCCCCGCGTGTATTCCCGTATCCGCTTCAGGTATCCCTGCCAACGTGCATAGCTGTATGCCTGACGATGTTTCAAACGTTTGATAACGGAACCATGCGCCTCATCAACCTTACGAAGCTGGAGCGTCGCACTCTTATACCGCACATAATAAAAATCCCGCTTTGCTACCCATTCGTTGTAAACAGCATCCCGTTTATCGGTCAGCTCCTTTGCTTCCTCAATCAGCAGTCTCACCTTTCGTACCGATATTCCTAAATGTACGGCAACTGTTTGCAGCAAATGTTCGTTGATACAAAAACAAGACTTACACAGTAGTTCGAGAAAATAACGTGTATAGATGTCTTTTCTTTTTCTTTCCCATCTGATTGTTTCCTGAATAGACTGAACTTTTTCGGGTAACACCGTATATGAAGGCGACGGACTTGCTGCATACAATTCATAGTTTTGTGATCCGTTCTGTTCGTCCCGTCTCGTTTTAACGATCCGCTGCTGATCATCTTGAGCAACGGAAGCATACGTTGCCTGTTCACGATTCCGCCTTAGAAAAAGCTTCCAACTATAGGTAAGAGACATTCGCAAGTAAGTAGGAAATATTGACCTATCGGGATTATAACCGTCTATGATAGTATCCAGCTTTGGATAGAGCCAAAGCAAAAAGTCACTGCGCATATCCTCGCTTCCACAGTAGACCCCGAATTCACCGAGATTAAAATACAAATACTGAAACAGCGTATCTACGGCTTTTTTTTGTTTATTCTGCCGTGAAAAGTCCGCCAATATCGTTTCAATGATATCCTCTTGCATACGTTTCTCCTTCGGTTTCATCTTGTCTATAGGGTTGTCATAGCAAGATATATGCCAAAAAAGGATTGCAGGATTTTTCAAAAACCGAACAGTCCATAAAAGATAATGATTGGCAAAGACGGATAATAAATTTATTAAAATAAGTCCTTCTATGATAATAACTTACAAGTTTTTTCATTAAATTATACGTATGAAAGAATATGTTTGTTCCGTTTTTCTCCTACCGTGATTATGCAGTAACATCGAAATATGGATAAAACGTAACTAATTCACCTGTCAGAATATGACATACGGAATATCAGAATTTGAGACTTCGAAAATAATCAGGGAAGTACTAATGAAAGCGAGGGCTGTATATATTTTTTTCGATAAATGCCCGTAGGGTAGGAATATGGCTAGTCTCAAGTTCTTTGACCGCATACAGTATTGTAACGTTCCCGTTTTGTAGCTCGGTCTTAATTTTTTCGATAAAAGCCGGTGCTTCAGGATTTTCCGCCAATTCATTTGCATAGAGGGCGGAAAAATGGCCGTAATCCATTTCTTTTCTATGATAGGCTTGTCGTATTGCCGATGATGGTGCAATATCTTTAGCCCAATCTCCGAGCGCTGCCTTTTCTTTTGTAAGTCCGCGCGGCCATAGCCGATCAGCTAATATCCTAAACCCGTCTTGCGGTTCAGCAGCATCGTATATCCGCTTCCAATATAGTGTTCCCATAATAATGCCTCCTAACGCATCTACGCCTTAATCTTGTGCCAGTACTCTTCCGACGTATCATGTATGGTTTGCATGCACCTTAGCGATGTATCGTAGCGTGTTATCCACGACACTATCCGCAAAAGCTCACTGTAAATACTTTTCCCAATCGCGCCAGCTCACATAAGCAGTGCCGTTGATGTTCATACTCATATCGGACAAATAAAACACTGCGTTTTTTGCCGTTTCATCATTCAGCAGCTGCAGGTATTTTTTTGTGTTGCGCGACAGCTTTGCGTCCGGGGCATTGGAACTTTTTATCTCAATCGCAAAAGTACGGTTCCAATCCGCAATCGTATCTACCTCCAAGCCCTTGCTGTCTCTAAAAAAGGTGAGGTTCGCTTTTTTACCCTAATTCAGGCGATGTTTCAGTAATTCCGAAACGGCAAAGGTCGCAACCGCGGCTCCCTTGTATCGGCTCAAGAGCAAATCTTCTTTTGTCTCCAGCCGCAAAAGATGACACATCAACTCTGAATCAACAAAATAGAGCTTCGGCGTTTTTACGATGCTTCGTCCAAGGTTATTAGTATTCGGTTCAAGAAAGTGGATAATAAACGAAGCCTCTAAAATAGAAAGCCAGCTCTTCACCGTCGGCGCAGAAATGCCGGTATCCCGCGCAATGCTATCCATAGAAAGCAGCTGACCGCTGTGCACCGCGCACACGTGCACAAACTTCTTGAACAGAGAAATATTGCCGGAATTAATCTGATCCCGTATATCCAAATCCAAGTAGGTATCGATATAGTTTTCATACCAATCCTCTCGAATTAGGACTGTCCCAAAAGTCGGTTACTTTCGGGACAGCCCCCGTTCCCTGTTATTTATACAGGGGTCCGAGTGTTGCACATGCACGATAATCCGCGCCTTCCAACTCATCGCCGAAAGCATTCCAGTACTGCGGACGGTAGATTTTTGCATTTTCAACATTGTGCATACACACCGGTATACGCAAAATAGCGGCCAGTGCGATCAGTTCTGCCCCGATATGTCCGTATGTAATTGCCCCGTGATTTGCACCCCACTTTGCCATGACGGAATAAACATCTGTAAATGCGCCCTTACCGGTCAAGCGCGGAACAAACCACGTAGTCGGCCAAGTCGGATTGGTGCGCAGATCAAGTTTTTCGTTTACGGCTTTAGGAAGCGATACGGTGGCGCCTTCGGCAATTTGCAGTACCGGACCCAAGCCGTGCACCAAGTTAAGACGCGCCATAGTAACCGGCATTCCGCCTTCCGTTAAGAAGTTGGAAGAATAACCGCCGCCTCTAAAGTATTCCAAGCTCGCATATCGCCACTGCGTGGCATCAAGACAGGCATTAGCTTCTCCGGAGGTGATTTCCCAGAACGG
Source organism: Treponema sp. OMZ 805 (assembly GCF_050937395.1). Taxonomy (NCBI): domain Bacteria; kingdom Pseudomonadati; phylum Spirochaetota; class Spirochaetia; order Treponematales; family Treponemataceae; genus Treponema; species Treponema sp. OMZ 805. Next base: position 3,818 of record NZ_JACCLP010000006.1, read on the forward strand.
CTTCATAACGGACTTACCGTCTTTTTTCTGTTTCCCCGTACCGTCAAGACAGGTTGCTCCGGAATTAATCAAATGGATAAAGCCGTTTGCCGCATCGCCTTGAGGCTTCCATCCGGTAATCCGTTCAACCGCTTCGGGGCTCCAATAGGTTCTGACGTCGGAGAAAATCGCCGCACTATAGCCGAGCAGATGTTCAAACATCATACAAACGCCGTTCAGCGAATCATTTTCGGTGGCTACTAAGAATGGCTCACGGATACCGTTCCAGTCAAAACTGGAGTTCAGCATGGCTTCGAAGAAGTCGCCGTTCGGCATAAAATCAGTCCAGTGGCGCTGTCCTTGGAAGCCTGCCAACAAGGCGTTGCGTCCTTTGGCTTCCTCAGGAAATTTTGCTTCAAGTTTCTTGTTTCCGATCATCAAATCGCGGACGATGATCATGCACTTAACACAGATTTCCCATGTTTTATCTTTCCGTTCCCGTGAATGCTGCATTTTTTCGGGGTTGTCGTCCTTCCCCTCTTTGCAGTGTTCTTTTGTCCATGCAAGCGCTTTTTTGAATTCTTCTTCATCGTAGATATTCTCGTTGATGCGCCGAATAAGTTCGGACATATCGACGGTTTCATTTCTCATACCGAGATACCGCTGGAAAAAGTCCTGAGAAACGATCGAACCTGCAATCCCCATCGAGACGCTTCCGATAGACAGATATGATTTTCCCCGCATCCATGCAGCGGCAAGGGCTGCACGGGCAAAAAGCAAGATTTTTTCTTTTACATCGCAGGGAATAGCAGTGTCATCGGCATCTTGAACATCCCGTCCGTAAATGCCGAATGCGGGCAGCCCCTTCTGGGTGTGTCCTGCAAGCACGGCCGCAAGATATACCGCGCCGGGTCGTTCCGTACCGTTAAAGCCCCACACTGCCTTAATGGTCATCGGATTCATATCCATAGTTTCGGAACCGTAGCACCAGCAGGGGGTTACGGTCAGCGTGATATCCACACCTTCCCGCTGAAATTTTTCCTCGCAGGCAGCAGCCTCGCCGACACCGCCGATAGTAGAATCTGCGATAACGCACTCAACCGGCATACCATTCGGATGGCGGAGATTTCCGCTAATCAGCGCCGCAGCGCTCTTTGCCATATTCATGGTTTGGTCTTCAAGACTCTCCCGCACTCCCTGCTGCCGACCGTCAATAGCCGGTCTGATACCGATTTTCGGTAAGTGTCCTTTATACCGGTTTACCGGTTCCGTTTGCTTAAACTGTGTTGACATACGTCCTCCTTACTGTTTTCTGTTAACGACAAAACGCCCGAAATGCACTGTAATGTTCATCCCACAGGCGTGTATCTTCCGGCTCATATTCTGCAACCGGATATGAAGCGGCAATAACTTTCCGGGCTTCCTTGATATTCCGTACATCGCCGGAAGCGATTAATTGCACTACAATATTACCCAATGCCGAGGCTTCCGTAGGGCCTGCTTTTACCGGCCGTCCACAGGCATTTGCTGCAAGACGGCAGAGATGCGTATCCTTAATGCCGCCGCCGACTATATGAATAACAGGATATCGTTTACCGGTACACAGCTCTATTTCTTCAAGGGTTTTTCGATACAGGAAAGCGAGACTCTGATAAATGCACTGCATAATGCTTCCGACCGTTTCCGGCACGGGCTGACCGGTGTTCTTGCAGTATGCCCGTATCCGCCCGGGGATATCGCCGGGAACACCTAATTCGGGAGCATCCGGATCGATAAATGATACGAACGGCTTGGCTTTACGCGCCTCTGCCTCAAGCTCTGCAAACGAGTAGTTTTTACCTTCCCGCTGCCACTGCCTTTTGCTCTCTTGTATCAGCCAAAGGCCGGTACAGTTTTTTAGAAAATTTGTTTTACCGCCGAAACCTATTTCATTGGTAATATTAAACCGTGCGGAATCATCCGAAATAAGCGGAGCATCCAGCTCAGTTCCGAATAAAGACCATGTTCCGCAGCTGACAAAGATAAAATCGTCACAGTCGGCAGGAACAGCGGCAACGGCGCTCTGCGTATCATGCCCGCAAACGGCCGTAACCTTGACGGCAGTCTTTCCGAAACCTTCGCACACCGACGGTTTCAGTAAGCCGATTTCGGTACCGGAGGGGATAATAGGGGTAAGAATATGAGCAGGCAGCCCCAGTGCACCGATAATCTCCTCCGACCATGTTTGAGAGTCGGCATCAAGCATCTGTGTAGTAGAAGCGATGGAACACTCCGTCCGCTTTTCACCGGTTAAAAAATAATTGAAAAGATCCGGCATACACAGCATCGTTTCGGCGCCGTCAAGCAGGTAGGGACGCTGTTCCTTTAGTGCATAGAGCTGGAACACCGTATTAAGCGGCATTAGCTGTACGCCGGTAATACGGTAAAACCGCTCGGCGTTGATTTTTTGTAAAGCATGAGGGAAACTTGTTTCGGTTCGTCCGTCACGATAATGAACGGGCGTTTCAATAAGCGAACCGTCTTTTCGTAGCAAGCCGAAGTCTACCCCCCATGTATCAATCCCGATACTTGAGACAGGCACGTCCTGCTGCGCTTTCAGAATGCCCTGTGTAATTTCAAAAAATAAACGGTAAAAATCCCAATACAATACTCCATTTAGCATAACGGGATCATTTGAAAAACGATGACTTTCCTGCATCGTAATACGGCTGCCGTCAAAGCAGCCTAAGAAAGCGCGCCCGCTTGAAGCGCCGAAATCAAGCGCTAATACAACTTTATTACCGGATATCATAGGTTCTCTCATTCTTTTCGATAATGCTTATACCCCGGATGCCGGCCGGTTACCTTATAGTCGGCACGCATTCTGCACAAACGTTCAATGTTTTCAGGGGAAATTTCTTTTTCACCGCCGAGAATGGTTGCATTTATACTGATCTTTGCCCAGAGTTCCAACGTCTCCATACGGTAGTATGCAGTGATGAGATCACAACCGACCGCTAATGCTCCATGGTTTTCCAACAGCATTACATCGTGTTCTTGCAGATAGGGGGTAATCGCATCCGGAACTTCATGCGTGGAAGGCGTTCCGTATGGAGTTACCGGTACGGAACCGATCGTAATAACGGATTCGATCATCGTATAGCGATCCAAGGGTACATGAGCCACGGCGAAGCCTGTTGCGGCAGGCGGATGGGCGTGTACGACAGCCCCGACGTCATCACGTTCTTCGTAACAGCGAAAGTGCATTTTAATTTCGGAGGAAGGCTTATATCCTTCTGCTCCTTCAATAATAGCGCCGTCTTTTGCAACAATAAGCAGCTTTTCGGGTGTAATAAAACTCTTACTAATCCCTGTCGGGGTTACCAAAAAGGTGCCGTCGTCAAGTTTAACGGATACATTACCGTCATTGGCTGCAACCCAACCTAACTGCCACATTTTATGGCAAATATCGCACACTTGGTCTTTCAATTCACTTATGTTCATTTTATAGCCTCTTATGTTTTAAGTATAACACAGCCATTTCTCCTGTCAATTTCAATCACAAGATTGACAAAAATTCTTAGGAATTCTATTTTTTAATCAGTTTAGGGCGGATATCCTTTTTATGTCCTGCGGTGGGCTATCCCGGGCAGCAGGCATAACAGAAGCAACTCTTGCACAAGCCTCAGTCAAAAAAACAATGATTAAAAACGCTCGGCAGCGTATTTTACTGTGCGACAGCGATAAGATGAATGTAGAATTTTTTTGTAAAATTTGTGAATTTGATGAAATCGATTTGCTTTTGACCGATTCCCGTCCGCCTGAAGATATTATGCATATACTCGGAAATAAGATCGTGTATGAATAAAGGCATCTATAAAAACTTCAGGCATGAATTTTTAGAGCTTTCCATTTATGTTTCCCACAGGATAATCGCTTTTACCACAGATTCTTCTGTCGTGATTACACCGTCTTTTTGTTTTTCGTTCAAAAGCTGCATAACTGTTGCTTTTTCTTCATCGGTATATTCAACCTCTTGTGTATAAAATTCGACAGCATGAGTTACAGTCTGAATACGTTTATCAAAAAAAACGTTCGGATAATATCCCATCTGCCACAAAATATTCCAAATCCCATAGATATAATTTTTATTGTTATGCGGACGGTTAAATAATTTCTGTTGGAAGTGTTGTTCTATTTCTTCTTGAACAATGTCTTTTTGATATATAACTCGTTCCAGCATACAATACTTTTTTGAAATCATATTCATTCGTTTTATATTCTCGATGGAGCTGATTGCTGGCGTCATACACGCAAAGACAAAATCAAATTCGTCTTTAGTTGTAAATGTTTCCATCCAATTACCGTGAATTAATGTTGCCTGCGGAATATGCTGAAGTTTTTCTTGTGCATACGCAAGCATTTTTGAAGAAATATCGATACCGGTAAGATACGGTGTGTATGCCGAAAATTCCAGCAAATGCCGCCCCGTTCCGCAGCCGATATCCAAAACTTTAGAATCCGCACCAAGTAGTGTCCGTTCTTTTATCAGTCGAAATACAAATTCATTTGCAAACTGCTTTCGTTTTTTTTCCGTATGTGCATGAAAGCTTTCGCTTCTGTTATCCCACATTTGTTCGGAATTTGCGTCAGTCCGAGTTTTTTGAATATACCGTTCGAAATCATACATCGTTAGTTCCATCATTACCTTCTCCTATTTTTGCCCTGTCTCCAGTGCAGTATATTTTTGTAAAAAGACCTCAAAATTATGTTTGCGGATTTCAATGTCTTCTTTCCATTCACATAAATCATGTTTACCGCTCGACGTAATTGCATATTTCTTCCGTGCAGCTCCTTCCGGCGGCAATTCCCACTCCATCGTTACCAAGCCTTCTTTTTCCAAACTGCTGAGGCAGCGGTACACGGTTGACATATCGATGGTAAAACCGGGAAAATCCTGCAGAAGGATCGACTGTATATCCCGCGGATTGCGCGGCTGCTCTGCAAGGATAACTAAGATAAACGCCGTCAAATGCTTAAATTTCGATTTTTCATTGATATTCATTGCATACTCCCTCTCAATCCTTTTTACAAAATACTTCAGGGCAACTGCATCACAAATAGTTTAAGCAGTTGCCTTCCTTCTGTGCGAAATTTTATTAAAATTTCGCACATTTTTTCCAGCAGACGGGCAAGCGCATCAGGTTGAGTAGGCAAAATCGCAGAATAATGGAGACTGGGAGACCATTTGAGCCGTACAGCGGCGAAACTCTGGTTGAGCAGACTCCATTATTCTGCGGGGCTGTTAAAACAGCCACCTGATGCGCTTGCCCTACCAAACACCTTCCGTATGCTGCCTTCTTCTACGATGCGGCCGGCTTCCATGCGGTACACATAGTCGGCAACTTTCTTTACAAGGTCGATGTCGTGTGTAACCAGCAGCATCGAAAAGCCGAGTTCGTATTGCAGCTGCTTTAAAAGGCGCATGATGTTCACCTTAGATGAATCGTCGAGCATGGCGTTTATTTCATCTGCTAACAGCAGTATCGGCTGCATCGAGAGCGCCCGTGCAATCGCGGTTTTTTGCCGCTGCCCGCCGGATAATTCCCGTGCTTTTTTATGCAGCAGCGCAGCATCGGCAGGCAGCCCGCAGAGCTTTGCATATTTCGCTGCCGTTTCCGCAAAGGCAGCGGCGCTTTTACGGTAGCGGATGACGGATGGTTCGGCGATAATTTCCTGTACGCTCAGCGCGGTGTTCATTGAAGAAAACGCATCCTGCTCTACAATTTGCAGGGCATGTTCCCGCGCAAGCAAATTATTTTTTTCCATTGAGGTGCCGTTAAACACAATGGAACCGGCGTCTTTGTTCAAAAGCCCTGCAATGATATGCAGCACGGTCGTTTTCCCCGAACCGGATTTTCCCAGCAAGGCGACAATTTCTCCGTGCCGCACCCGCAGCGAGCAGTCTTGAACGGCTGCTGTTTTTTGTGTGCCCATACCGAACGTCTTTGAAAGATGGTGGACGCTTAAAATAGTCTGTATGCCGTTTTTTGCACAGGCACAGCCTTCACTGCACTCCGGCGGCAAATACGGCGTGTACGATAGGCACTCGCTGCTTTTTTGCGTACACCGCTCATAAAACGGGCAGCTCTGCCGTTCATCCGCTTCTTTAATGCCCCACAAATCCTTCCACGGATTAAGATAGGTACTCGATTGCAGCAGCGCATTGGTGTACGGGTGCTTTGCCTCTTCCAAGATATTCTGCGTTTTGCCTTTTTCGATAATATATCCGTGCAGCAGTACCATCAGATTATCAGTGAGGGCTTCAATCACTGCAAGATCATGGGAAACAATCAACATTGTCGTGCCGTATTCGCTCCGGATGTTTTTTAGAAGTTGCAGTATCTGCTGCTTTGATGCGGGGTCTAATGCGGTTGTCGGCTCATCAATCAACAAAAGCGGCGGGCGCAGGCAAATTGCCATTGCGATAAATACCCGCTGCCGCATACCGCCGGAAAGTTCATGCGGATACCGGTTTTTTACGCTTGCTTCCAGCCCGACGGACTGGAGCACTGCGGCAAGTTCTTGTTCCAACAGCGCGGCATCACTTGTTTTTTTGCGCAGGATTTCGGCAATTTGCTCCCCAACCGTTAGCGCAGGATTGAGCCGCTCATCCTGATTCTGAAACACCAGTCCGATTTCCGTAAAGCGGAGATGTTTCCACTCATTTTTTCCGGTATTTTGTATTTCTCTTCCATTATAAATGATTTTGCCCGTTATCTCAGCAGAGTCGGCATCGCCGCCGCGCTTTTCTTGCAGTAAGCCCATAATTACCGAAAGCAGCGTGCTCTTGCCGCCGCCTGATTCTCCGATGATGCCGCAGCGTTCACCCCGCTTGAGCGAAAAGCTGACATTCCATATTCCGGATTTGGCTCTATCAGTATTACCGGCTGCAGGAGTGCGTGTTCCTGCCTTGTCTGTATTACCGGCAGCGGTATGGTAAATTTCCGTATCGGCGGCGCTTCGGTACCGCACCGTGAGGTTTTCTACCCTGAGTATTTCGTCCGGCATCATGAGCGGGTACGCCCTCCAATGCTCAGCTCCATCCGCCTACCGATTGCCGCAACAGAGAGCACGGTACACACCATCACGGCTGTGGGAAATACGAGCCACCACTTCCAAAAATCCGTGAGGTAAATATTCGGAAAATCCATTGCACGGGTAATGGTCATCCCCCAGCTTTTTGACAGCGGATCGCCGAGTCCCAAATACGCGAGCGATGCTTCCGCCAGAATCGCTTTATTCATAATCTTAATCACACTCACCAGCATAATAGAAAAAAGCGGTTTCCAAAAATGCCACGCAAAGATATGCCAAAAATGCGCGCCGTACGCTTTTGAAAGCCGGATATACGGTTCCGTTTTCAGTTTGAGCACTTCGCTCCTGACAATTTTAGCAGGCATTATCCACGACACAAGGGAAATAGCAAAGATGATATTCGCCAACCCCGGACCCAAAAAAACTCCCAGCACTACCATCAGCAGCAGATCGGGAATACCGATACAAAAATCGATCATACTCACTATCACCGCGTCGATACTGCCGCCTGCATAGCCTGCAAGCATCCCGATGATACTGCCACCGATTGCTGCAGCTACTGCGCTCCCCACCGATAAGAGCAAACTGCTTTTTGCCCCATAACAGATCGACGCAAAAAGATCGATGCCGAGGTCATCAGTGCCGAACCAATGTTCCCGCGACGGCGGACTCAGTGCAACTCCGCTGGGTATGGTACCCGATTTCAAAAACGGAAAGTACGGTAAAACGGCAGCCAGCACAACCGCACACAAAAAAAAGCATGGCAGATACGGCGTAGTAAATTTCGGTTGTTTCACACTGCACTCCTTTCCGTCCGCCGGTACACCGCTTCACCCACTGCACTGATGCACAAGATAAACACGGTGATAACAAAAAAGATGCCTTGCAGCAAAAGGTAGTCTCGATAAAAGACGGCATCCCTAATGAGCCTGCCGATACCGGGATACTTAAAGACGTTTTCTACAATGAGCGCACCGTTAAAGAGCGTTTGTAGGCTGAGCAAAAAGCGGGTGATAATCGGGTTTGATGCATTCGGCAGACAGTGTTTTACCACGATGGTGAACGCTCCCAAAGATTTTGCCTGCGCGGTTTCGACATACTTTTTTTGCAGCTGCCGCAGCATCGCGCTCCGGGTTACAAAATAAAAATCCGGTGTTTTAAGCAAGGATAAGGTCAGCGCAGGCAACACCGCGTGTTTTATGATGTCGGTGATAACAGGCAGGGTAAACTCCAGCGGTAAAAACGGCGTGATGCCGCCCGATGTCGGTAATACTCTCCAGCGGATAACAAACAGCATCAGAATAGCGTTTGCCGTTAAGAAGGACGGAATCTCCGACACTACCGTCATGGTATGATACAAAAAACCGTCAAGCCGCTTTCCGGCAAACCACGCACTCAGACTTCCCAAACAGAGTCCCAGCAATAGACTGAACAATAGGGACGCGCACACAATCCCCGCCGTCCATACCAGCCGCTTAAAAATAAGGTTGACCACCGAATCTTTAAAGTAAATGCTGTAGCCTAAATTAGCAGTAGCAATACCCGCAACGTACTGCACATATTGCTGCCACAGCGGCTTGTCGAGTCCGTAATACGCTTTGTACTTATTGATTTCTTCCTCGCTGTAGCTTGCAACTTCCGTTCCGTCTGATGAGATGAACACAAACGGATCTGCGCGCATCAAGCGGGGAAGAAAAAAATGAGCGGTAATCAAAGCAAAAAATAAAACGAAATATTTCATTGGGGAGGAAGCCTCACGTGCGTGCTGCGCTGCCGCGTTGTACTGCAGCAGCTTTAAATATCGCTTTTTACTCGCTCTATTTTACCGGATAATGTACGATAACTTAGGATGCTCCAATTTTGCGTGATCGTACCGCACCGTCCACCGGTCGTATTTTGCGGGGCGATACACCGCATTATCGATTTTGCCGTAGAGCAGCAGCATCGGAATTTCATCCGCAAGAATTTCCTGCACATCATAGATCAGCTGCTTCCGCGTTTCCGCATTCCGCTCTATCGACTGCCGGTACAATAGGTCATCTAGCCGCGCATTGGCATATCCGGCAAGGTGAGGCTTTTTCATTTTAGACGAATAAATTTCGCGCAGCATATCAGCATCGCCGCCCATACCGCCCGATTCCACAATCGCAGTCTGATAGGTTTTATCCCGGATCATACCGTCCCGCGCTTTGGAGTCGACACTGACAACATCCAACGTAATTCCGATATCCGCCAATCTGATTTTAATCAGCTCCGCCATCTTTACCTCTTTCGGCGAGCTGCCCACGGTCAACTGCGCGTTGATTGTTCTGCCCTTCATCAGCTCCTTTGCTTTTTCAACATTGAACTCGTACTTGGGAAGATTGGGATTGTACATCGGGTGCGCAGGGTGCAGATACCCTTGACTGCCTTCCAGCCCCGAACCACGTTCAAGCTTTTCGATTAATTCTTTGCGGTCTATTGCATACGCGATTGCCTGCCGGACTTCCTTTTCGCGGAAAGCAGGAACGGTATCAAAATTGAAATAGAAACGGAAATCGTGCAAACCGAAATTTTTAACGACCTTAAACTCGCTGTTGTTTTCGTAATTTTTGACGAGATCGGCGGGCAAGTTGGTAATATCAATTTCGCCGTTATTAAATGCCAAAATAGCATCGCTGACGGGAATCCATTCTATTGCGGAAACGGCGGGCTTTAATCCCCAAAATTCGTCAAAGCGTACCATTTTATATGCGCCCTGTTCGCTCTGGTAAGAAGCCAGTTTATACGGCCCGGAACCGACGATATCACCTTCGCCGGAAAATTTTGCAGGGTCGTCAATATGTTCCCAGACGTGTTTGGGGATGATGCGCATACTGCCGATTTTTTCCAGCGCGGTCGGCGTATATTCCGGAATGTGAATGCTCACCGTATTGCCGTTGACGGTAACGGAATCCATCAGATATTTTCCATGCAGCATCAGACCTCCGCGCATCGGCGGATGTGCTTCAAAATACTTAACCGTAAACGCAACATCGTCCGCCGTCAGCGGCTTGCCGTCATGCCACGTTGCATTGTCTACAATGGTGAACGTATAGGTTTGCCCGTCATCGTTCACCGACCATTCCTTTGCAAGCCATGGGATCAGCCCTTTTTCGTCCTTTTCCAAAAGCGAATCGTAAATCAATTCCATTTTGAAAAAGCCCGGCCCGCGGTTTTGGTGCCGAAACGGGTTCGGATAGCCGAAGTCCCCGCCTGCTTCCCGCAGCACAATATCCGCAGCCTTTTTTGCCTCCGGATTCTGCATACCCTGCATATCCGCATTTTTTTCCTTGCTGCACGAAACCGCCAGCACTACACACAGCGCACCTATTCCTAATGCGCGTATTGTTTTGTTTAACATAACGCCTCCACTCTATATTAAGTTAATAATAACTAACTTCGGGGCGCATAATAGTGCATTATGCACTATGGTGTCAAGTGGAAGGGGAAAAAACAGGCATTGATATTACTCTACATAAATAAGGCGATCTTCGATATCAACAATGGCAGAATTCTGCGGAGGTAGGAGCGCAGCTCATTGATGTAATTTACTTTTCAAACACCTCGGTTTTCCAATTCTTAATTGTCCGCGTTGCTTCCTCAAATCCTGTTAAACAATGTACGTCCTTGTACATTGTTTAACGTCGAGTTTTTGTAAAGCAAAAACATCGCTGCTGCGTGGAACCGCCGCCATCCGTGGCGGCACTGCTATAGCAGTGGACTTCCGTCTGCACAAACTGCCCCATCAGTTTAAAGATGAGGTACACTGCTGTCTGGTAGTTTTGCTCCCGCAATTTCAGCTCTTTGCTGTTAAAGTTGTCATAAGAAATACCGGCGATAAGCGACTGCATCCGTTCCATAAAGCCGTTTACATTCCCCTTGCGGATATCCTGTACAAAACGTCCTACCCATACGCCTGTTTGACCAAAGGGGACATCAGAGTATGCTGGCAGCAGATTTTCCAAAAAGCCGTATCGTACTTCATCATTCGGAAAGCCAAGCCGGTAGAGCCTAACATCGCGTATGTACTCTTTTATGGTCAAATAACCGGCCTGAAAGAGAATAGGCAGTGCATCTTGTGCTACCGCCCGATAGGTCTGTAATCCCGATTCATCGAGCTCAACATTTCCATCCAAGTCAGGGATAAAATAGTGTGCTTCTTTGAGAAAATTCACTAAAAATGTCGGCGTTCCCGTGCTAAACCAAATGTTTTATACGCGAAGCCCTTTCCTTGTAGTAAGGCTTCGCTCTCATTCCACAAGGGCTTGCCCCCTTTCGGGACAAGCCCCCATCAGCCCGTGCAGCAACTCAGCTGCACGAATTTCTCTCATATTTCTTCTACGGTTGTTCAATAATCTTGTCTGCATTAACCCCGTAGTCAAGCAGCTTCTGCTTTACATTGCCGCCGGATTTAACCTTAAACCGTGCTTCGTCATGAATATTGTCAAATGCATAACTTCCTATCCCCGTTATATTCATCGCTTCGATAGTGATGTCTTTGAGCCCCGTGCAGCCGGAAAAAGAATAGCTTCCGATTTGGGTAACACCCGCAGGAAGGGTTATGCTTGTCAGCCCCGTGCAGCCGGAAAAAGAATAGCTTCCGATTTGGGTAACACCTGCGGGAAGGGTTATGCTCGTTAGCCCCGTGCAGCCTTCAAAAGAAGAGCTTCCGATTTGGGTAACACCTGCAGGAATGGTTATGCTCGTCAGCCCCGTGCAGCCTCCAAAAGCAGAGCTTTCGATTTTGGTAACACCCGCAGGAATGGTTATGCTCGTCAGCCCCGTGCAGCCTCCAAAAGCAGAGTTTCCGATTTTGGTAAGCCCCGCAGGAAGGGTTATGCTTGTCAGCCCCGTGCAGCCGCTAAAAGCAGAGAATTCGATTTCGGTAAGACCTGAAGGAATGGTTACCTCGGTAACTTTTACGCAGTCTTTAAAGGCGTTATTTGCAATGCTTTTTACATAGTCGGGAACTGCGATTACCCCTTCGGCAGTTTTTTTACACGATTCGACATAATGCTCTCCTCTCCAATCTTTTCTAATGGTAAGAATATCGTCAGGTTCAAAGGTTACCGAAACAGTCTTGTCTGCTTGCACCGTGTGGACTTTAACATAGCCGTGTTCGGGGTCGGTATTTACGTTTTCCCACTTTAAGAGCCGGTAGTCTATTTCGGGAATGGCGGTAAAAACGATATGCTGCCCTTCCGCAGCTTTGTCACCGCTGTTAAATTGAACACCGTCAAGGGTGGCTTTAAGAGCTCCATTGGCAGGTTGGTTAAATGTTATGGTGTACTCGGGCACATTGATAAATTCAACCGACACGTGTACCGCTTTTGTAACGGTGAGTGTGTGGATGGTTTTAGTATCTGCATTTTCCAATCCCGTCCATTTTCTTACACGGTAGGTAGGAGCAGGTTCTGCCGTAAAGACGATAATTTTGCCTTCTCGTACTTCACCGCCGGTAAACGGAGCGCCGTCAAGGCTTGCTGTTAATGTGCCGTTCTGCGGGGTATCAAAGGTAACGTTAAATTTTGGAACCGGAATAACCTCAACTCCATACTCAAACTCCACCGAAACCGTTGCATTTTCTTTTACCGTGAGTACTGCCGTTTTATCCGTGCTTGCAGGATTATCCGTGCTTGCAGGATTATCCGTTCCCGTCCAGCTCTTTACTCGGTACCCGTCGGCAGGGGTGGCGGTAAAGACGACTGTTTTCCCTTTTTGCACGGTGCCGCCGGTAAAGTCTTTTCCGTCAATACTTGCCGTAAGCTTTCCGTGTTCGGGTTGCGCAAAGGTAACCGTATGCATAATTGCCGTGCATTCTGCGGTTACCGAAACGCCTGCCTTTACGGTCAGTGTTATGGTAACTTTGCCTTCGGATTTATCTATCCCCGTCCAGCGTGAAACCTGCATTCCGCTTTGCGGATGAGCAGTAAAGGTTACCTCCTTTCCGACTCCAATCAAGTCCCCGTTTTTAATTTCTTTTCCGTCTACACTGGCGGTAACGGTTCCTCCGACGGCACTAAAGCTGACCGGGTATGCGGTAACCGTAACGGACGGCTGCTTACAGCCCATAACCATGCTTACAGCCAGCATCATCGCCGTTACTGCAAACGCAAAGAATGTACTTCTTTTATTCGTAGTCTTCATATAGTTCTCCTATTTAAGTTTGTAGTTGTTCGTTCATGTTGAATGGCGGAATGATCGATAATTATCCCTATCAAGCCGGATACTCTGCCGTCCCCATCGGTACAAAGCAGCATTGTAAAAGCGCATGCAATAGCTGATATTCAGTGTTTCAATTAACCGCGAAGTACGCAGAGAGCGCAAAGAATAAGGTATAGAAAGCAAAGTATAAAAATCCTTGGGATATTTTTGCGTTCTTAGCGGTCTCTGCGGTTTATTTATACCCTGTAATGCGAAAAGAGAGTGCTGTGTAACCTGAAAAAACCGTCTCAAGCCATGCCGCTCCGCATCTACTGGTGAGAAAAAATAATGATATTTGTGAAAAAATGCGAAAAAATTATCTAAAGAGTATTCGCCGTGAAGCCGTGAAGCCGTGAAGCCGTGAAGATTTTGCCGGCCATTACAGGTCTGTCAAGCCCTGTGTACGAATTTCTTGCTGGGGTTTGTGCTTTGGTGAGAGACTTTTTATACTGCGACAATCCTGTTCTGCGGCTGAACATAGATATTATTATAGAAGCAAAAACGGGGAAACGCAAGCGGAAAAATGAGGAGAAAACGCACAACCGGAGGCAAGCTGCCGTAGAGCATATAACAGACCTCTTCTGAAACTTTCATTTCCGAACAGGTTTAACGTAAAAGCGCAGGGATGGCAAAAGCAACCGACTTTTGGGATAACCCCGATGTCCGATCATTACAATTCCGACAGAAGTTCTGTAGAAAAATGATTTATCGTATCCGCTAACGTGGATTGTGAATCAGTTTTTAGCTACACCCATCAGTGTATCAATAGCAGCTTGTATATGCTCCGGTACCGGCACGGTAAAAAGGCGAACTTTGCCGCCGATGGGAAAGCGGAGACGGTATGCGCAGAGCTGGAGCTTTTTAATACGAGCGGTTTTCCAAAGCTGTTTATTTAATGCAAAGTTTCCGTGCTTGTCGTCGCCGATAATCGGGCAGCCGATACCTGCAAGGTGAATACGAATTTGGTGCATTCTGCCGGTATGCAACCGGACGGAAAACAAACTGCATGCGTCCGTACCTGCAAGCAGTTTATACGCGCTTGAGGCAGGCTTTGCCGTGCCGTTTTCCATAATCGGCGTATCGATAATGCCTTCTTTCGGAATGGGTTTCAATGTTTTCTTATTTACAGAATGTTCAAAACTGCCGAAGCATAATGCAAGATATTCCTTTTCGACCGCCCTCGACTCAAACAAGGTGCGGCATGAACGGGCGGCGGCGGCGCTTTTTGCCGTTACCAATAAGCCGGAAGTCTCTTTATCCAGCCGGTGTACCGGAAATATTTCTGTCCTGAGCTGCTTGCTTAAAATCTCGGTAAGGCACACGGCAATGTGCGCCCCGCCCTGTACCGGAATACCGTAAGGCTTATTAACGATACAAATCGCTTCGTCCTCGTATACAATCGGAATGGATTTCTTTACAATATTTTGTTGACTATTGTGCATAGTGGGGAGTATATGATGAATCGAAAAAAAATTCAGCACTTGTTATGTGTAATCCTTTTATCGTTTTGTATCGGCTATCCGCTTCGGGCGGAACTGATCAGCAATCCTTCATTAGGCTATACATTGGATTTACCGGAGGGATTCAGGCAGGTGAATTCCCGGGATAATTCCCGCTACCTTTATCAAAACACAATTATCCCCGTCGGATTACAGGTTGCCCTCTACCCATATCAACAGTTCGGTACGGTAACCGCTGCGGCGGAACATATTTTTTCTCAACTGAAAGCGCAGAAAAAGGCGATACAATTTTTGATGCAGGGCAACCCCGCACTCGTTGCAAACCTTCAATTTACACAGCAAAACCAAAAACAGGCAGGGTGGCTTTTGGTGCAGCCGCTCGCCGAACAAAAGGGATGGCTGGTTGTCTTAACAACAACGCAGGCGGCAAAAGCGCAGGAATATGAGCCAATGATGATTTCCTGCTTGGATGCGGTATTCATCAGCCGTCAGTCCTTTTTTGAACCCGGTCCGATGATTCAAGCGGTATATCCCAAAGAAGGGACGGTAAAAAAAGAAGTACTCTTTAACGGAAAAAAACTTTCCGTGCATTTTGACCGCTCCGATTCCGAAGCAAACCAAGCAGTAATAGACCGCGAGTTTGCCCTGCTGACCCGCTACCTTAATTCCCCACTGCAGCAAAAAGCATGGCAGCGCTATTACCGGATGATTTACCGCGACAGTATTGCCCGCTGCCGCCATCTTTCGCTGATGCTGGAAAAAGAATTAATCGAAGTGGACAAAGAAGGAAAAATACCTGCTGCGGAAACCATCGCCGCAGCCCTGCTGGAGTGGCTGCAGAATTTTACCTACACAAGGGATGAAAGCGGAGCAGACTTTCTCAATATCCCGACCGTGTGCAGCGACCGGAGCGGCGATTGCGACAGCCGAGCGCTGCTGATGTCCGTACTATTGCAGCACTTCAATATCGATTCCATCTTGATGATTGCACCCGGACAAAAACACGCGGTTGCAGCCGTAGACTGTACCGGCGACGGAGCACGCTTTACGCACAACGGCAAGCGCTATCTTATTGCAGAAACGACGGCAAAGGTTGCGCTCGGGCAAATCGCACAAGACCTTGCCGACCCCAGCCTCTGGTTCGCCGTCGATTGGTACGTTCCCCCTGAACGGGACGAGTACGGCTTCGGTAAGAAAGAATAACTCTCCCCGCAGAGGAGCTATGCGGGAAAGAAAAACATTCCTGAAAATTTACTCAAGCATGTTCTTCTGCCGCATAATTTCAAAAACGCTCGACTTTCCAAGGAAGTGTGCAGTACCGGCAAAAACAAATGTATTGCCGCCTTCGCGCAGGTATTCATCGAATTTCTGCGCCCATATCCGGTTCCGGTCGGTCAACAGTGTATCAATATAAGCTTGCGCCTTTTTTTCAGAGAAAGAAGACGGTACATTCAAAAGTAATTCGACCAGCAACGCTGAAAGCTCTTTCCGATTATTACTCAGATAAAAATCCCGAATCCTATGCATTTCTTCAATACTCTTATCAATATCTCGCAATGCTTGTATGGAATCCTTTAATAGAGCAAGTTGCTCTTCAAAAGTACCGTACGATAACACTGCAAGCTGCTGCTCTGCCGTATCGAGCGCTGCAATTTTTTTATTTTCAGCCCGCTGCATCAAATACATATCGATACCGTCTCCGGCATTCAACCCTGCTTTATTCATTAAAAGCTGCGCTAAGACCGTGTTCAAAATCCACGGATTAAATAAGGCAAGTTGATGCACCGTATCATCACCAATCGTTTCATAGAGGAAAGCAATATCTTCCTCTGATAAGACTTTGAGCAAACTCTTTTTGGGGTCGGCATTTATATTCTTCATGATAACGGTTTGCAACATTCCGGTGAATGCCTCCAGTTCTGCCTTGCCGCCGATTTCACTTACTAAGCGGTCAGCTTTATCGAATGCACGGAGCACGTTCTTTTCAAGCGGATAAAAACCTTTATCGGCAACATGAACGGTTCCTAGCACATAGACGGAGCCATTATTACCCTTTATCTCCCAAAAAAAACGTTCTGGGTGCTCTATCAGCACCGGTTTCGATAATTCAGAACGACGTTCAGCCTGTCCCGTAGTCGTACAAGCAGTAAGCGCGATAGTCAACATAAGGAGCAGCGCAATCTTTTTCAAATATTTAAGGGTTATCATACAGTCCTCCTATTTATCCCTAAAATAACGTTTTTTTGTATTTCCTACTAGAGGACTCATATCCGATTCTGCAGAGAAAAAAAGTTGTTGATTCGAGTGCCTTATTTCGAGTGTCCCATAATATCGGCAAAAAGAGCATTGACATTTATCATTTTACCGGTAAAATAAAAGTAAATGGGGAAAAGTGGAGGAAAGTAGGTAAAAGTGGAAAAAAGTGTGTTTTCAGGAGAGTATAATAATACACTCGATGAGAAGGGGCGTATTATGTTTCCTGCAAAATTACGCTGTTTACTGCCGGACTCACAAGTAGTGATTACCCGGGGGATCGACCGCTGTCTATGGATATTTCCCCCTGAAGAATGGGCATTGCTATCCGAAAAAGTTATGCAATCCGCTTCGTTATTTCAGGCAAACTCCCGTCTTGTACTGCGCAGACTTATCGCTCCTGCGCAGGAAATAGACATCGATAAGGCGGGACGTGTTTCAATACCCCAAAGTTTACGTGAATACGCGCAGCTCGAAAAAGACTGCGTGCTATTGGGCATCAACCGTTATCTCGAATTATGGGATGCGGATGAATATCGGGCTTATCTGGAGGGAAGCGAGGCGGATTTCCATCAAGCGAGCGAAGACTTGGGGCTTATTCGTTTTTAACATGTATGAACTTTGTACACACACCGGTTTTATTACAAGAATGCCTGCAGTTGCTTGCCCCGGAAACATCCGCCCCGCTCCTCATCGACGGAACATTAGGCGAAGGCGGCCACAGTGAGGCCTTTCTAACCCGCTTTCCGCAGTTAAAGGTTATCGGTATCGATGCCGACCCTGCCATTCAAGCAAAGGCAAAAGTACGGCTTGCCCCATTCGGCAACCGTATGCAATTTTTTTTAGGCTGGTCGGATGCTTTTTTCGATCAATACCCTCACGATATGCCTGCGCCTTCGCTCATCTTATTTGATCTTGGCATCTCTCTCTTCCATTATATGGAGTCAAAACGCGGCTTTTCATTCAGCGGCGACGAACCGCTCGATATGCGCATCAATCCGAACGAATCGCTAACGGCCGCCGATATCGTAAACACCTACAGCGAAAAAAAACTGGCGGATGTATTGTACCACTATGCGGAAGAACGTTTTTCGCGGCCGATCGCCCGCGCTATTGTTGCGGAGCGGGAAAAACGCCCCTTTATGGAAGCGCGGCAGTTAAGCGAAACCGTATTCCATGCGGTTCCCGCCCGTTTTCGGCACGGCCCCATACACCCTGCAACCAAGACATTCCAAGCCCTACGGATTGCGGTCAACAGCGAGCTTGATCGGCTGCCGCGCCTATTGGAAAAAGCCTTTGCCTGCCTTGCGGAAGAGGGAAAAATGGGTGTTATTTCCTTTCACTCGCTGGAAGACCGCATCGTAAAACTTTTTTTTAGAGACCTTGCAAAAAGCTGTATTTGCCCGCCTGAAATGCCGATATGTACTTGTGGAGGCATCCCCCGTGCAGCTTTGCTTACTAAAAAACCGGTCGGTCCCTCCGCCGAAGAGACAGCCGGCAATGCGCCGTCCCGCAGCGCCCGGCTCCGTGTTGTTAAAAAGCTCTCTTTGAGGAGGTCATAACCGATATGAAACACCTTTTAGCTTTGATTCTTACCATCAGCATCCCGGGTCTGTTTTTCTTTACCGTTAAACAGTCTCAAGTTTATAATACACTTGAACGTGAAGTAAACGCATATAACGACGAGCAAAATCGCTTGATTGCAGAAAATAAACGGAAGATTTCGGCTATTTCCATCCTCTCCAAACCGCAGCGGATAGAAAAAATCGCCGTCGAAGAATTGGATATGCACAAAGCGGATTCCTCTCAAATTATCCGCATCACCTTAGATAAGGAAAAGAAGGGATAACGCCATGCTGTTGGGTTGGGAGGCTCTCTGCAAGGCAATTGCAGGAACATTTATTTGCAATTATTCTCCTTATCAAGGGTTTGATTCCGTTACCACGGACAGCAGAACCGTAAAGCCTCGTGCACTCTTTATTCCGCTGCGGGGCACACAGCAAGACGGACACCGCTATATCGAACAAGCCTTGCAGCAAGGCGCTGCGTGCGTATTTGCCGATGCGGTATTCCTCGACATTCAAGAAAACATCCAACATATTATTGCTCTTTGCAAAAAACATCAGGCAGCCTGTATCCGCGTTGAACACACGTTAAAAGCATTGCAAGATGCCGCTGCTGCCTATCTGGAACAATTCCCGCAGCTCCTAAAAATCGGGGTAACCGGTTCAAACGGTAAAACGACGACGAAAGAACTGCTTGCATCCGTCTTTGCGCAAAAATACCGCACCGTGAAAAACGAGGGCAACCTCAATTCGGAAACGGGGCTGCCGCTCTCGGTTTTTACCGTAACAAAAAAACATGAAGTTGGCATTTTTGAGCTCGGTATGAACCGGAAAGGAGAGATTGCGGAGCTTGCCGCAGTTCTTAAACCGAATATTGCCGTTATCACCAATATCGGCACCGCACATATCGGAATGCTCGGATCCAAAGACGCTATCGCACACGAGAAAAAACAAATTTTTTCCTGTTTTGATGAAAACTCTGTCGGATTCGTCCCCGATAAGGACGAGTACACGGCTGTCTTAAAAGAAGTACCGCACGGAAAAATCTTTACTTATAGCGCAGCTCTCGGCTCCTATACCCTCGAGGGGCTTTCCGGCGCAGAGATACGGTATAAGGGAGAAACCATCCGCCTGCCGCTTCCGGGAATCCATAACGTACAAAACGCTTTTGCTGCGATTGCCGTCGCGGAATACTGCAATATTCCGCTGCAGTTGATAAAAGCAGGCATCGAACAGATACAGGCGCTATTTGGCAGGTCGCAAATTATCCGTGGTCCGGTAACTTACCTGCTCGACTGCTATAACGCCAATCCCGATTCCATGAATGCGGGACTTGCGCTGTGTGCGAATATCGCAGTACGCGGCAAAAAGATTTATCTGCTTGCCTCGATGAAGGAGCTTGGCCCGGAATCAACGAAAGCACACCGTGCCGTATGTGCAGCAGCATTTGCCTCCGATGCCGATATACTATTCTTTTTCGGCGAAGAAATATGCGCTGCTGCCGTCGAACAAAATAAAACTTCGAATAAACCTTTTTTCTGCTTTACGGAAGCCGAAGCGGGCAAACTCCGCGACACATTGGACAGCTTATTAAACCGAAACGACTTCGTATTTCTGAAAGGATCCCGCAGCCTTGAGCTTGAGCAGTTTGAGCCTATCCTGCAAAAGGAGCGGGTATGATGCAGCACACTATCACTGTTGAAAAGAACATCAACCGCGACCGGTACAGCTTCACGTTTATCCTGCTCGTGCTCATCATGGTTGGAATCGGCCTCGCTGTGCTCTATTCGGGTTCCTTGCATTACGCCGAACGTTTTTTCGATGATTCTTCTTATTTCCTTGTCCGGCAATTTCGCAATCTCCTTATAGGCTGCATCGGCCTTATTTTCTTTTCGTTCTTCAGTTTTGACCGTTTACGAAAACTGCTCCCCTATCTCTTGATAGCAGGCGTTATCCTCCTCT
The DNA here is from genome assembly GCF_050937395.1 of Treponema sp. OMZ 805. Classification (NCBI taxonomy): domain Bacteria; kingdom Pseudomonadati; phylum Spirochaetota; class Spirochaetia; order Treponematales; family Treponemataceae; genus Treponema; species Treponema sp. OMZ 805. Next base: position 24,339 of record NZ_JACCLP010000006.1, read on the forward strand.
TACTTCCCTTTATTCCGGGCATCGCTTCGCCGCGGAACGGCGCTAACCGCTGGATTTCCATCGGCGGTTTTAGCTTGCAGCCGTCAGAATTTATCAAGCTTTTGCTCATTATCTTTCTTGCAAACTTCTTTGATAAAAAAGCGGATCAACTGGATGCGCCCTTAATTTCCATATTGCCGCCTTTTTTTATTACGTCGGTATTCGTATTGCTGATATACCTTGAAAACGATTTTTCGAGTGCAATTTTTTTAATGCTCATCTTTATGGTCATGTTTTTTGCGGCAGGAGGGCCGCTGCTCTGGTTCCTCAAAGGATTGATTGTTACCATCCCCTGCGCAGTTCTCATGGTTGTTACTTCAACCTATCGGATGAAACGTGTACTCTCCTTTATCTCCCCCGATAGCGATCCGCTCGACACGGGCTATCAAATTAATGCAGCCCTCGAAGCGCTTGCAAGCAGCGGTTTGTACGGTACGGGAATAGGGAATGGCATCCATAAAATTTCGAGCGTTCCCGAAATATATTCCGATTTTATTTTTGTCGCATGGGCCGAAGAGATGGGCTTTTTGGGAGTATGCGGTTATCTTGCACTCTTGCTTGCATTTACTGCGGTAGCCTATCTGATTGCCTTTTCCTGTAAAAATCGATTCGGCTGCTATGTCGCATTCGGCGCCGCCACCTCAATCGTTCTTCAATCTTTTTTAAACTTAGGAGTCGTTGTCCGCCTGCTACCCGCAACCGGTATTCCTCTCCCTTTTTTCTCATTCGGAGGATCTTCGCTTATTACCAGTCTTTGCCTATGCGGACTGATTATCAATGTTTCAAGTTATTCAAAAAGGAGCGCTTCATAATGTCTGATATTATCGGTTTACAAAACCACGCATACACCGAATCGCGTCAATTACCTCAAACCGTAAAAAAAACAAAAGGAAAGCAGCTCCTTAAAATCATTATTTTAGCGATGCTGTTGTTTTTGGTAGGCGACTTAGTATATTATCTTTTTATCGTACCGTTTAATTCGACGGCAAAGATACGGATTTCGGGAATCGACACCATTCTCGAAGCGGATTTGAAAAAGGCATCCGGCCTGACCGGAACGGAAAAATGGGGAAAGATCGATAAAGATGTGCTATTGCATCGGATTGCAAGCTATCCGCTCGTTGCGGAAGCACGCGTAGTCAAAAAATATCCGGACAAGGTGTTGATTGAAATAATCGAACGAAAGCCGGTCGGCGTATTGCTCGCGACAGTCGGCGGACGTACAATTCCGATGGAAATAGACAAAACGGGAACGGTGTTCAAAGTCACTTCAAAGAAAGATACTCAAACACTGCCTGTTATCAGCGGCCTTTCTTTTCAGACTATACGAGCGGGAATGAAGGTACACAAACAGCTTGTGCCATTATTTAAACAACTGGATCTTTTGCAGAAAAAAAATCCGGCCTTACTCAGCGAAATCTCCGAAATGAAGATTGAACAAAAAAAATACGGCGGATTCGACCTCATTCTCTATCCGGTACAAACACCGGTTAAGGTACGTACCGACAGTACATTGAATGAGGAGCGATTGCAGTATATGATATTGACATTGGATGTTATACGAGATCTTGATCTGAGTGCAAAGATTGAGGAGTTGGATGTACGGGCGGGAACCGCTTCCTACCGGTTAAGAGGTGAAGCCGATGAGTGATATCATAGTCGGATTGGATATAGGTACCAGCGCAATCAGAGCCGTTGTTGCCGAAAAACTGGAAACAGGCGTTTTACAAATTATCGGCGTGGGCACCGGCATTTCCGAAGGCTTACGGAAAGGAACCGTCGTCAATATCGAAAAGACCGTACAGGGAATCCATGAAGCGGTGGAAGCCGCGGAGATGATGTCCGGCGTGGAAATTACCCACTGCATTACGGGAATCGGCGGCACCCACATTGAAGGAATTAATTCCCGCGGTATTGTTGCCGTTACCGATAAAGGAAAAGGGAACCGCGAAATAGACCAACAGGACATCGACCGCGTTATAGAAGCTGCAAGAGCAGTCGTTATCCCGATGGATAGGCGCGTCATGCACGTTATCCCCCAATCGTATATCGTTGACGACCAGCGCGGCATCGCGGATCCGCATAACGTCATCGGTGTCCGCATTGAAGCCGAAGTGCATATTATCACCGGATCGGTTACCTGCATCAAAAATATCGTCGATTGCGTGAAGCGCGCTAATTTACAAGTTGATGCACCGATGTATCACGGTTTGGCCGCCGTAGAATCCGTTATGACGCAGGAAGAACAGGAACTCGGCTCGGTGCTTATCGATATTGGAGGAGGCACCACCGATATTGTGGTGATGTCGGGCGGAGCGCCGGTGCTTACGACCGTGTTGCCGGTAGGCGGCGGCCATGCGACAAATGATTTGGCGATTGTGAAAGGGCTTTCGACCGAAACCGCCGAAAAGGTTAAAATAACCGACGGATGCTGCTGGCAGCCGCTTTTGGAAGATAATAAATCCGTACTGATTTCCGCTCCGGGCGGACGAGCGCCGATACAGATTGAAAGAGCGGATATATGCGATATTCTGCAAGCCCGAATGGCGGAAATTTTTACGATGGCAAAAGATAAAATCGCACCGGCGACAGCGTCCAACCGATTCGCAGGCAATGTGATCCTCTGCGGCGGCGGCTCTCTGATGCCGGGCGCTACGGAACTTGCTTCCGAAATCTTCGGCACGCCTGCAGTACGGCTCGGGATTCCGGGAACTTTCGGCGGGCTTACCGGAGAATACCGAAGCCCCGAATTTGCGGCCGTACTCGGACTGATTTTATCGCAGTACAAACAGCGGGCGGCATCCGGTGAGGAAACAAAAAAAACAGAAGCCGAGCAGGGTAAAATTGTCGGTAAACTCAAAAACTTTTGGAAAAATTTATTTTAACCAGCAAGGGGGAGGGAATATATATGGATTATCAAGTGATGCAGCAAAATGAACTGTTACCGGTCAATCCTACCGTTATTAAGGTAATCGGCGCCGGCGGAGGCGGTTCGAATGCGGTTAATAGAATGTTGGAGTGCAATATCCGGTACGTCGATTTTATCGTAGCGAACACCGATGTACAGGCGCTCAATTATTCAAAGGCGCCGATGAAATTGGTGATAGGTTCAAAGTTGACCGGAGGACTCGGCGCGGGAGGCAAACCGGAAGTCGGCGAAAAAGCCGCTATGGAAGACACCGAAATTATTGCGAATGCCGTCCGCGGAGCGCACATGGTCTTTATCACTGCCGGTATGGGAGGCGGCACTGGCACGGGTTCCGCACCGGTCATCGCAAAGATAGCCCGTGACCAGGGAGCCTTAACAGTCGGCGTCGTTACCAAACCATTCAGTTTTGAAGGACGTGCAAAAATGCGCACCGCCGAAGCGGGGATTGAAAAACTCAGGCAAAACGTCGATACGCTGGTCGTTATTCCCAATCAGCATTTATTAAATATGGTAGACAGCAAACAGACGATAAAGGATGCTTTCGTTATGGCGGACGATGTGTTGCGCCGTGCCGTGCAGGGCATTGCGGATATCATTACAAAGAACGGATTGGTCAATATCGATTTTGCGGATGTGCGTTCCACGATGGCAGGGCAAGGCGATGCGTTAATGGGCGTCGGTACCGGATCGGGAGAAAACCGCGCGGTTGACGCAGCAACGAATGCCATCAACAATCCACTTTTGGAAGATTCCCACATAGAAGGAGCAACACACATACTGGTTAATATCTACGCAGCGGAGATGCCTTCTACGGTGGAAGTCAACGATATTATGGAAATCGTTACCGCGAACGCCCATCCCGATGTTGAAACCATTCACGGCATTACCATCGATGAAACCGACGAAGCCATGAAAGACAAAATCACCGTAACGGTCATCGCAACGGGCTTTCCTACCGATGCGGATCCGATTCAGAGTATAATACAGCAACCGGGACAACCGGCTGGAACAAGCGTTCAGAGTGAACCGCTTCATACGTCATTTTTACAAAACGATTTTATTTCGGCAAGCGAATGGGCAAAGCTGCAAACACCGCAACAGCCTACCCTACCCGGCCTCGGCCCGCGGAATGCAAGCATACCTGCTATGCCTCCGCCGCCTCAACAACAACCGGAAATGACCGAAGCCCCGCGGCAGCCTATCCGCGTACAGCTTCCCGGCGCCAATACCGATTTGGATGTGCCGGCGTATATACGAAATAAAAGGTAGCTCCTTTTAAAAATATGCGGGCATCTGCGTTGTCGCTACGCCGAAATAAATACTCACCGTATACCCGATACGCCTCCGTTTTATTTCGGCTAGCTCCTAGCATCTGCTCCACCTATTTTTAAAAGGCTAACGGAAAGACTAGGTGCAAAAGTTATGACCACCTTTAGTCGTATGAGGGCTTAATATCTCGACGCTCTGCATCGAGGTTGTTGATTACAGTCCTTTTGTGCGAAATTTTGGATAAAATTTCGCACAATTTATTTTAAAAGAAGAATAAGCACACCAGATGAATTAATCACAATCGCAAAATAATTGAGGCCGTGAGACCATTTGAACCGCGAAGAGGTTCAACTCTGGTTGAACGACCTCAATTATTTTGCGGGGAGATTCAAACAACGTTTGTGGTGCTTATTCTGAGTAAACTACGATGACAGAAATACAATTACGGGCATTTTACGGGTATTTAATCTCGGCGGAGGCGCGGGCGCAGCTTACTGCAAAAACATATCTCAATACACTGCGCCTCTTTCAGCAGCAGCTTGGGGATGAGCGCCTTATCGAAGATGCGTCTCAAGACGATTGCATCGGCTTTCTCCTTGTGCGGGCGAAAGAAGGGGTAACGGGGAGAACGCTTGCAAAAGATCAGGCGGCGCTCCGCTCCTTTTATCGCTTTTTGCAGCTGGAAAACGTCCGCGCCGATAATCCTGCAGAGCAGCTGGAAAGCCCCCGCCGCGAAAAAAACTTGCCGCGGGCGCTCGCCCCTGATGAAGTAGACAAACTTTTGGCAGCCATCCCGCTGGATACGCCGAACGGTATCCGCGACCGCGCCCTGTTTGAGCTTATCTACTCGGCGGGGCTGCGCGTAAGCGAAGCGGTAACGCTTTCACTGGAGGATGTTTTTTTTAACGAGCAGCTGCTGAAAGTTCACGGCAAGGGCGGAAAGGAGCGCATCATCCCCTTTGGGGCGCAGGCGGAAGCGCGGCTAAGCGTCTATTTAAAAACAGCCCGTCCGCTTCTTTTAAAACCGGCGCATCGCGAAAACACCGAAACGACAGGAGCCGTATTCCTAAATCACCACGGCGAACGGCTTACCCGTAAGGGTATTTGGAAACGCTTGCAGGAAATCGAACAACTCAGCGGCGTTACCACAAAAATCCACACACTCCGCCATTCGTATGCAACCCATCTGCTCGCAGGCGGCGCCGACCTCCGCTCTGTACAATGTCTCCTCGGTCATGCGAGCATCGCTACTACGCAAATTTACACCCATATCGAAGACAAGGATTTGGAATCCTACCACCGCAAATTTTTTGAGAAATAGTTGGAGAAATCAACAACCCCGACGCGAGCGTCGGACACAGTGCTCAACGTTTCGCACTGTGTGTTCTCATAAGGTGGTTGCAGTCGGCTTTAATACCCTTTGCTACGACGCAGAGCGTTCGTCAACACTATACATCCGTGTATAGTGTTGACTGCAAGTTGTGGCTCTGCCACAACATTGCTACTGTTCGGAATAACCGCCGTCCGTGGCGGTAGATGAACGGCGGGTATTAAACCCTCCGCAAACGGCGCTTGCTTTTTAGGTCTCTTTTTCTTATAGTAACATCCTTATGAATATCCTCGAAAAATTTTATAGCGATGCACGGCGGCGAACGGAAAAATTACCTGATCCTACATTCCGGCAAGAGCTGAGTTCGTTTTTTGTTCAAACAATCCGCAGTTACGATAAAAACCTTCTCCCATTAGCGGAAGATTCGGCTGAATACTGGTTACGCACACATCTGAAAGATACAAGAGAAGATGCCGTCAACTGGTTCTACACCGTCTTTTCGCTTTTTGACGGCAGCTTCGGCAGCGATATGGATTTTTCCGATGAAGATTGGGAAGAACTGCACACAATTGTTTCGGCGGCGGCGGAAACACTCGATATGCACACCGTAAGCGCAATTATGAGCGTTATGGTTGAACGGAATAAGCTTAAATAGGAACGGTATTTGTGATACGGGATTTTTGCTGCGCCGACTATGAACACTGTAACGCCTGTCCAAAACGCTGCGGGGTAAATAGGAACGCCGGAGAGAGAGGCTTTTGCGGAGAAACGGCGGAGCTGCGCATTGCATGGGCAGGGTTACACTTTGGAGAAGAGCCTCCGGTAAGCGGAGCGGGCGGTTCGGGAACGATATTCCTTACCGGCTGTAATCTCCGCTGTGTTTTTTGCCAAAACTTTCAAATTTCGCAAGAAGGTATGGGACGTGCTGTAACGGAACAGGGATTTATCGAAATATGCCTGACACTCCAAAACGCAGGCGCAGAAAACATCAACATCGTTACGGGCAGCCATGCGATACCGGCTTTGGGCGCAGGGTTCCGTGCAGCAAAGCGGCACGGCTTAACTATTCCCGTTGTGTGGAACTCCTCCGCTTATGAAACGGTGGAAGCGCTTGAATCGATTGCGGATACCGTCGACGGCTGGCTGCCCGACCTCAAAACACTCAATACCGAAACCTCCCGCCGCGTTTTTGCCGCTCCGGATTATCCCGAACAAGCATGCTCCGCAATCCAGACAATGGCACGGCTTTCGCCGCTCAACCTTACGCAGCCTGATGAGCGGTATCCGTTCGGTAAAATGCTGTCAGGCGTTATTGTCCGGCATCTCGCGCTTCCGGGAAAATTAGAGGACTCGCAAGCGGTACTCCGTTGGTTCGCTCAAAACCTTAAAGGCAAGGCGCTCCTTTCACTGATGACACAGTACACCCCCATTACGGCAAATCCGAAAGCGCGGCGAATCGATGCTTTTTCCAACCGCCTGCTCGACGAATCGGAAGACATCACACTGCGTACCTTTCTTGAAGAATTAGCCATCGACGACGGTTTTTATCAAGAATTGGTAAGCGACTTAGACTGGCTCCCGGACTTTAACCGCGTACAAACCTTTTCTTCCGCGCTGTCAAAACCGCTCTGGCATTGGAAGACCGGCTGGGCAAAATAAAAGCGTATCTTCAGCCGCGCCATTTCAGTGCGCCTGCGGTAACAAAGTCAGACTGCTGTTAAAATCATAACTCAGTTAAAGAGCCTCTCCAAAAAGTGCTTTGTAGTATGCAATATATCTTTTACTTTTTGCATTGTATTTGCAAAGAACATCAATGGGCTTCATCATAAAGCTGATATCGTCTATCGAGTAGGTACTATCGAACCCGCGAATGTTACTTTTACCTCTGCCGCAGCGCAACACACATTTATTTCCGCATCCGTTTTGAGACTGTTGTGTAAATCAAATACATATATGGCGCACCCAAATTGGTTTCCATCAGCGAATTAACAACCAAAGTACGAAGCCCCGCATTACGGATACCCGTTATAAATAAAATAAATTCCCATGCAAACTGCACCAAAAGCCCGATTGATATAATGCTCCAAAGAGGTACTCGCTCATCGTCGCGCGTAGCAGATAAATTTTTCATGAGCAACCACGCATAACCGACAAATAAAAACACCGCCATAATCCAATGATACCCGCCAGTTCCGCGCTGAATTGTAATTATCGGGAATGACGCCCCAGCCCCGTTACTGATAACCGCCGCAGAAAACCACCACACGATAATCAAAAGTGAAAACTCCAAACGATTTTTCGGTTCGGCAAACCACAGCCACATCCACGCCATATTTGTAAACCCATAACTCATACTGAGCCACAGCAAAAACCAAAAAGGATTTGCCCCAACCACTTTTCGTGTTCCAAGCAACCAATAAAACCCGCCGTAATCTACTACAAAATAGAGTAAGCCCCCGAGTATTCCAACCAGAAGAGGAATATATCGCTTACTCTTTAGAAAATAAAATGCGAGTAATACTAAAAAAGCACAATCCAAAAATACATACAAGCTGCTCAATGATCGGTTTGGAATTAATTCCATTTTTTCCCCCATACAGTTTTATATCACACAAAACAACAGGAACTTCCAGACGACAATTAACGTAAAATACTCTCATCTGAAATTTCCCTTTGCCTTATAACCAAACTTCGTTATAATTTGAATCTTTTTGAGTTGCCATCTCAGCGGCAACTCAAAAATTCATCCGTGGCTGTCCAAAAACTGAAAGCCTATCGGCTTTTTCTGTAAGGAAATGATTTGTCATATCCGCTAAAGCGGATTGCGTAACAGTTTTTGGACAGTTTCCTTAGATTTAGATACGACGTTTAAAATTAAGTCATTATTGTATAAAGACTTAATTTTAAACTCGCGGGGATGTCGAAAAAGTAACCAACTTTTGAGACATCCCCATACCGTATACCAAATCCCTAGGCCGCTGCGTGCCGTGCTTCTCTCCGTGCCAGTATGCGCTGGATAAAGATAGACGCAACAAATATCCCGACTCCGGTAAGGTCGGTTAATAAGGCGCTGTCGATGAGCAAGAACGCTCCTGCAAGCATCACCAGCCGCATCACAATATTCACCTTAGTATGGAAATACCCTTCTACGGCGGCGCTGATTAAAAAGACGCCGACGCATGCGGTAATCGCAACTTGAATACCTTGCAAAATATTCGTATTCATCAATAACAGCTGATTATTGTAGACGAACATATACGGGATAATAAAACCGGCGAGCGCCAGCTTAATGGATACAATCCCCGTCTTCATCGGATTACCGCCCGATATACCTGCCGCGGCAAATGAGGCAAGTGCAACCGGCGGCGTAATATTGGCGAACATCGCAAAGTAGAAGCAGAACAAATGAGCAGCCAAAGGCGCAATGCCGAGCTCTATCAGCGCAGGAGCCGCAATCGTTACGGTAATGATGTACGCAGGAATACTCGGTAAGCCCATACCAAGCAGCATACAGGTAACCATCGTAAAGACCAGCGTCAGCAACAAGCTCTTTCCGCCGAGCGAGATAATCGCGCTTGCCATATTGATGGTAAAGCCGGTTAAACTCGACACACCGATAACGATACCGACACAAGCACAGGCAATCGCAACCGATACCGTCGATTTTGCGGAAGCGACAAAAGCAGCCTCTATATCTTTTAAGCTCATGCGCGTTTCTTTTTTAAGCTGCGCAATAATGATTGTCAAAATGATGGTTAAAAAAGCGCCTTTGATAACGGTATAACCGCTGAAGAACAGCATATACACCAAGAATAAAATCGGGATGGTCAGGTGCCAGTACATCTTCAGCGTTTCTTTCACCTTGGGCAGCTGATCTTTCGGCATACCGTCGAGTTTATCCTTCGACGCGCGCAGCTGAATCTGGAAGATAATACCCAAATAGTAAATCAGCGCAGGAATAGCCGCCGCAACGACAATCTCCTTGTACTTAATACCGAGTGTTTCCGCCATAATAAATGCGGCAGCGCCCATAATCGGCGGCAAAAGCTGACCACCTACGGAAGCGGTTGATGAAACAGCGCCGGAGAATTCTTTGCTGTACCCGATTTTTTTCATAAGCGGGATGGTAAACGAACCGGTTGTAACGACATTCGCAATCGCAGACCCGTTGATACTTCCAAGCAAGCCCGCCGCAATAACTGCGACCTTTGCGGGACCGCCTTTCGTATGCCCCGCCAAACCGATGGCAATATCGTTAAAGAATTTTCCCATTCCGCATTTATTCATAATTTCACCGAATACGATGAATAAGAAAATGTAGGTTGAAGAAACGTTGACCGACGTGCCGTAAATGCCTTCAGTATTTGAAAAAAGGTGCCCAATCAATTTAGGCCATTTAAACCCTCTATGCAAAAACAGTCCCGGTACGTTTATCGGGATAAGTCCTTGGCGGGCGCCCATCAGCGCATAAATCATAAAGATGATGCCGATAACCGGTAATGCCCAACCTGTAATTCGCCGCGCAGCCTCTATTACCAATGCAACCAATATGGTACCCATGATAACGTCCGTCAGGTTTGCGTCCCCTACCCTGTCGATAATCGCTTGATAGTTCACCCACATGTAGACGGGAATGATAACGGACAAAATCATCAGTATGTAATCATACCATGCAATAACTTTCCTACTCGATGTTTTAAATGCAGGATAGATTGCAAACGTCATCAGCAAAATCATGCCGACGTGAATGGAACGATGGCGCAACGTTTCCGGCCGGATATAGCCGGAAGCATACGCCAAATGGTAAAAGGTAACCAGCAGCGCAGTCCATTTGAGAATCTTTGTAAAAATCGGGTTAACAAAGTTTCGAGTTCTGCTTTCCCGTTCAAATTCTTCCAAGAGAGCTTTTTGGTCTATGGTTTTTTCTGTAACCAAGATGTACTCCTTGCATACAATCGCAAAAGTAATTTAAAGAAAACCTCTAAAAACTGTTTTGCAATTCGCGTTAGCGGATCGTTAGCGGATATAATAATTATTTCCTTACAGAAAAAGCCGATAGGCTTGCAGTTTTTAGAGGTTCCCAATCGTTTTTAAGCTTTGAGTTTTTTAAATTCGTCGATGAATATCGGAAGAACTTCCAGCGCATTTCCAACGATCCCTACGTCGGCCACTTCAAAGATCGGAGCATCCTCATCTTTGTTGACAGCCACGATATACTTGGAACCGATCATACCGGAAACATGCTGTGTAGCGCCTGAAATACCGAAAGCGAGGTAAAGCTTAGGAGCTACAATTTTACCGGATTGTCCTACCTGATGAGCACGGCTAATCCAACCGGCTTCATAAGCCGCTCTCGTACACCCGACTACACCGCCAAGTACATCCGCCAATTCCTTGAGCATGTTAAAACCTTCGGTACTTCCCATACCGCGTCCTCCGGCTACGATCACATTGGCTTCCTCAAGATTGACGGATTCGGATATCTCCTGAACACGCTCTCGGATATGAAAGCGAATTGCATCGGCAGCAACGGAAATATCTTTTCGGCTTATATCGCCGGTCTTTCCCGTCTCCGGTTCATTTTTAGAAAAACATCCGCCGCGAATCGAAATAACCTTAGTCGGTGTACCGATTTCCATATCGGTAAGAATATTTCCCGAAAAAGCGGGAACCGTAAAGACAAGCGCATTGCCGTCCGCTTTTATCGCTATAACATCATTCACGGAACCTGCGCCGAGTTTTGCTGCAATTCTGGGAACAATATCTTTACCGTTGGTTGTCGCGCCGGTAATGATCAGCGCCGGATTCACTTCCTTAGCCAGCTGAACAACAGCCTCTGCCATTGCATCGGCATTATATTCGGCCAATGTGTCGCTGTTGAGGACAACGGCGCGATCCGCACCATACTCAATAGCTTTTTTTGCTGCATTCTCGCAGGTCGTAACGGCAATAACCTTGCCGCTGCCGGCGATTGTTTTCGCTGCAGCAATATTTTCAAGACTGACACCAACCAACGCGCCTTTATCAAGTTCTAATACGACAAGAATATCTTTGCAATCCATTGTAATTCCTCCTTCATTAAAGTACTTTTGCTTCCCGCATAACGGCAATAGCTTTCTGTGCGGAGTCAGCAACGGATTCCTCTTGAATCTTAATACCGGCTTGTTTCTTAGGAGGCTCACGCAGACCAAGTAATTTGGTCGGAGAACCGGCTGCGCCTACCTTTGAGGCATCCGTCTCAAGCTCGGCGGCAGAAATAACCGGAACTTCGGTCTTTCTGGCTTTCAACTTGCTTTTAATGGTCGGATATCGCGGATCGTAATTCGGTTTTTGAATAGTAACAACAGCAGGAATAGCTGCATTCACAACATTATAGCCCGTTTCGGTCATTTGATTGAAACTCACGCCATCTGCCGCCTGCTCTACTGCGATAACATCGGTAATACCGGCAATGCACAATTCATGAGCGAGCAAAAGGCCGACCATACCACCGGCATAATCGGTCGATTCTTTACCGCAGAAAATGATGTCATATTTTACGCCATTCATTGCTTCAAGCTTTTTTACCGCCTTGGAAAGGATGTATGCCTTCGCCGCCGCATCGGAATCGGTAAAAGAATCGTCTTTAAGAAGGAACCCCTTGTCGGCGCCGACGGCAAGACAATCTCTAATTGCCTGTACTGCCTTATCATCGCCGATGGTCGCTACGGTAACCGCGCCTCCGTTCGCTTCCTTGAATCTTACTGCCATCTCCATTGCGTACGTATCAAATGCATTGACAACAGGAAGGACGCCATTGAGGTCGGGAGCGCCTGTAGAAGAATCAAGTTTAACTTCAACAGAATCGTCCGGAACCTGTTTTACGAAAACCAATAATTCCATATTGTTTTTTCTCCTTATACGAATTATACGAATCGTCCGACAGATATGACTGCCTATACGGTTCGTTCTATAAAATAGAAATGGGGATGTCTCAAAAGTTGGTTACTTTTTCGACATCCCCGCGAGTTAAAAATTAAGTCTTTATACAGCAATGACTTAATTTAGAACATCGCATTACAGGGTAACCTGTTCAGAAACGGAAGTTTCCGAACAGGTTTAATATTTACCCGTTGTACGGGAGCGTTCATTACTTTGTCGCGTCTAACCAGCCTGCGATAACCATCCGCTGAACTTCGCTTGTTCCCTCATAAATTTCGGTGATCTTGGCGTCGCGCATATGGCGCTCGAACGGATAATCGCGTGTATACCCGTAACCGCCGACAAGCTGTACGCAACGGCGCGCAACATCCGAAGCTATTTCGGAAGCCATAAGCTTCGCCATTGCAGCAAAATGACTGTGCGGTTCGTTATCCTGTTTAGCTTGCGCTGCACGGTACACAAGCAGTCTTGCGCTGTCTACCTTCGCCTGCATATCCGCCAGTTGGAACTGTGTATTTTGGAATTTCCAAATCGGCTTACCGAATTGGATTCGCTCTTTGTCGTAAGCAACGGTTTCGTTGATTGCCGCTTGAGCAATACCGACAGCCTGCGCGGCGATACCGATACGGCCGCCGTCCAGCGTAGTCATAGCGACCTTAAAGCCCTTACCGACTTCACCTAAAAGGTTTTCTTTCGGAACAATACAATTGTCAAAAATAAGTCCGCTTGTGGATGAACCGCGAATACCCATCTTCTTTTCATGCCCGCTAACGGAAAAGCCCTTAAAGTCCTTCTCGACAATAAATGCGGAAATACCCTTAGTTCCCAATTCCTTGTCCGTCATTGCAAATACGATAAATATATCCGCATACTGAGCGTTGGTAATAAAGACCTTGGAGCCGTTCAGTACCCAGTGATCGCCCTTATCGACAGCTACCGTTTTCTGCATAGCAGCATCGGTACCTGCTCCCGGTTCGGTAAGACCGAAAGCGCCCAGCTTCTCACCGGAAGCCAGAGGAACAAGGTATTTTTGTTTTTGCTCTTCCGTGCCGTACTTGTAAATAGGCCAACAGCACAGAGATTCATGAGCGGAAAGGACAACTGATGTTGTGGCGCAGTACTCCGCTAAAATTTCGCATGCGGCAATGTAGGAAAGATAGGTGAGCCCCGCTCCGCCGTATTCTTCAGGAAAATACATCCCCATAAAGCCCATCTCACCAAGCTGCCGACGCGCTTCCATAGGAAATTTTTCTTCCTCATCGATCTCTGCAGCCTTCGGACCTACTTCCTTCTCTGCAAAATCGCGCAACGTGTTCAGAATGTCCTGTTCTTCTTCGTTAAAATGAAAATTCACTCTTAAATCCTCCTATCAATTAATGTTAAATATGAATTAATGCCCCGACGAGACATATAACACCTGCAAACAGCGTATACACTACGAAATATTTAAATACTGCAGACAGAATTTTACTTTCGGAACCCGCTGCATTAACGGCGCCCGCGCCTATTGCCAACCCTTGCGGGCACACCATTTTGCCGATACCGGCGCCCATAACGTTTGCAGCTGTAATCCAATACGTATTCAGCCCCAATGATAGGGCAGTCTGTGACTGTAAGCCGCCGAACAAAACGCAGGTAGAAGTACCGGAGCCCGTTACAAAGGCTCCCAAAACGCCTATGATGGGGGACACAAAAGGATAGAACGGTCCCGTTGTCGCAACTAGCAAATTCGCTATATCCGAAATCATACCGCTGTATATCATAATTTTAGCGACGGCCATAACAGCGCAAATAGTAAATATGGTTGTCCAGTATTTTTTTAAGGTCGCGCCGAATACGGAAAAGATTTCTGCAAAACTCGCTTTTTGAATAAGACCGCCGCAGATCGCAGCGATAAATATGATAACGCCCGGCGTATTTACCCAGCTAAATCCGAGCGGTTTCCCGCCTTGTCCCGTATATATGAGGAATGAGCTCTTTATACCCTTTATTGCATTATGTATCGGCGGAACTGCCGTAGAGGTTACGGTAAGCAAAACAAAGATTAAAACAAAGGGCGCCCATGCCTTTACTCCTTCCGCAAAGCCGATATTCGATTTCTCCGTGTCTGCTATTTCAATCGAATATTCTTTATTCGTATCCTTTTTAAATATTTTTATAGCCGCTATCATACATAACATGGAACATATCGACCCGATAATATCGGGGAGTTCAGGGCCGAGCCACCACGCGGCGGCAAACCACGGAATAACAAAAGACAGTGACGCAATCAGCGTTATCCGGAACACTCCTTTTAATGCCTTTATCCCCTTACCGCAGATAACAACCATAAAGAACGGCGACAGGAATGTAAGAATCGCCTGTATAAGCGCTACGTTTGCGGAAAGTGCCCCAAGTTCAAGTCCTGAAACGGTACCCAATGTGGTTGTCGGAACACCAACGGAGCCGAAAGCCGTCGGAGTACTGTTTACGACAAGACATGCTGTTACCGCCCGTATGGGATCAAGCCCGATTCCCGCCAGCATCGAAGCAGGAATTGCAACGGCAGTACCGAACCCTGCCATTCCTTCCATGAAGTTTCCGAATCCCCAGCCTATAATCAGCATCAATATTCTTTTATCATCGGAAATGCCTGCAAGCATCTTTTTGATTGAATCCATTGCGCCGGTTTTAAGCGTAAGATTATACGTAAAAAGAGCCGCTATTATAACCAAACAAATAGGCCACAGCGCATTTAAAACGCCTTCCAACGCGGCCGTCGACGTATGGACAATATTTAATTTCCAATATGTTACAGCCAACACAACGGTAATGATCAACGCGATACCACACGCTTTATAACTCGGCATTTTCAGTTTACTGAGCGCTATGATGAGCCAAATAATAGGTATCATAGCAAGGATGAATTTTAAAAACAACATGGCAATGCGCCTCCCTTTAGAAGACCGAGTATAAAAGCGGCTTTTGCGCCGGATTCATCGGCTCACCGCTCCTTTCATTACGGCTTCTAGAAAAAGGATAACACGATTAATATCCGCACGCAACTATAAATTTAAAAAAAATATAAAAATTTATAAATTTTTATTTGACAATTCAGGGTATCTATGCGCTATAATAGTAATAGAGTATAAATTAATTCCGGGTACGATGCAAATAAGCATAAGACTCAAGGTTGCGTTGCCGAAAGCGCGCCGGATGGTTTTTATCATTTGTTTTGTAAACGGTATTTTGGTGTATTCACCTTAACATTATTTTATGGAGGCTGCGATGAGTAGTATAACAGACGACTTGTATGAGCTTTTTAAAAAGAATCTTGAAAGTGTAAACGGCATCAGCAAGCGGGTTCCTAAGGCAGGATTGGGGAAGGCCGTTGCGGAAGTGTTCAAGGAGCACGGCATTTCTTCCGCCTGCGTGTTTGAATCTCCGCTCCTTAAAGAAGCGGGGGTTGTATCGGAGCTTGCGGCTGCCGGTATCAATGTACACACCGATCATATCCGCCTTCATGCCGAAACGGACAAGGGCGGCGTTTCCGAAGCGCAACACGGCATTGCCGAACTTGGAACTATCGTTCAAGAACAGGACGACGTTGACGGAAGAATTGTCGCAACGATGTCGGAATACTATATAGGAATTGTAAAAGGTTCCACGATTGTTCCCACCTACGATGACATGTTTGACATATTAAGTAAAACGCCTCAACTCCCGAATTATGTAGGATTTATCACAGGGCCGAGCCGTACTGCGGATATTGAATGCGTAGGAACGGTAGGGGTTCACGGGCCGATTGACCTGTGCATTATTGTAGTTGATGACGAATAAGACATATCGAGGAGTGTAAAATAAAAGCCGTACAAATAGCTCAGGCTTTTATTTACCCAAGTTTGCTCAAGCGCAAACTTGTATATCATCTGCACGTTCTCACTTCGTTGCGAACGTGCGTAAAAAGTCAATCGAAAGTTGATACTTTCTTCTTGACTTTTTATAGGAGAAATCATTATGGCTAACGAAGAATTAAAGCAAGAAATACAGTCCGCATTATCCAATGCTACGCTGGGGCGTACGCTCGGCAATTTTTGCAAAACGTATCCCGCAAGAAGAGAAAAATCGTATGCAGGCGTCGATTTTGAAGCCACAAGGCAGATGATTAAAAAAGTCAAGTCTTATGCCGCGGATCATATCGATGAAATAATCGAAGAATTTACAAAAAACTGTGAAGCGAGAGGCGGTCATGTATACCATGCAAAAAGTACGGAAGATGCAATGGAGTGGATACGCAAGCTGGTAAAAGAAAAGGGCGTAAAAACCATTACTAAATCAAAGTCCATGGCTTCCGAAGAATTGCATTTTAACAAGGTTCTAAAAGAAGACGGCGTTTTGGTTCAGGAAACCGACCTAGGGGAATTTATTATTTCGCTCGAACAAAATACGCCGGTACACATGGTTATGCCGGCGCTGCACCTAAATAAAGAGCAGGTTGCCGACCTTTTTACCGATTATACGAAGGTTAAAAACAATCCGGTTATTTTGGAAGAAGTAAGAACCGCCCGAAAGGTAATGCGGGATAAGTTTACCGCTTCCGAAATGGGCGTTTCCGGCGCAAATGTTGCGGTTGCCGAAACGGGAACCGTTTTTACGATGACAAACGAAGGTAACGGACGTATGGTCGGAACGCTTCCCGGTACTCATCTGTATATTTTCGGTATTGAAAAATTCGTTAAATCGTTTTCGGACGCCCGCTGGATTTTTAAAGCGCTGCCGAGAAATGGAACCGCGCAAAGAATTACCTCATACATTTCAATGTATACCGGCGCCTGTGAAGTTACCGTTAATAAGGAAACGGACGAAAAGAAAAAGAAAGATTTTTACTGCGTAATCCTTGACGACCCCGGCCGCAGAGAAATTCTTGCCAATAAGGATTTCCGCCAAATGTTCGATTGCATACGGTGCGGCGCCTGTCTTGACGTATGTCCCGCTTTTGCGCTGGTAGGCGGCCATGTCTACGGTTCAAATGTATATACGGGCGGTATAGGAACCCTGCTGACGCATTTCTTAGTATCCGAGGAGCGGGCTTCGCAAATTCAAAATATCTGTTTACAGTGCGGAAGATGCGATGAAGTCTGCGGAGGCGGTCTCAAGATTTCGGAAATGATTATGAAGCTGAGAGAAATGGATATGGCGGAACGTCCCGATGCAATAAAGAAATTTGCATTGGATGCAGTATCCGACCGCAAACTTTTCCATTCGCTGCTCAGAATCGCTTCCATAGCGCAAGCTCCGTTTACAAAGGGACAGCCGATGATTCGGCACTTGCCGATGTTCTTATCGGGGCTTACCGAAGGAAGGAGCTTCCCGGCTATTGCACCGGTACCGTTTAGAGACATATTCCCGACAATTAAGCAAGAAGTTAAAAATCCGAAAGGAACGATTGCATTATTTGCAGGCTGCTTGTTGGATTTCATTTATGTTGATCTTGCCCGATCCGTCATCGCTGATATGAACTCCATCGGTTACAAGGTGGAAATGCCGCTCGGACAGGCGTGCTGCGGCTGTCCCGCGACAAGTATGGGCGATGTGGCAAACGCAACAAAAGAGGCGATTATCAATATTGAAGGAATGGAAGCGGAAAAGTACGACTATATCGTTTCGGCCTGTCCGTCGTGTACGCATCAGCTGCATTTATATCCGACCTTCTTTGAGGAAGGCACTCCCATGCGCAAACGGGCGGAGGAACTGGCCGGTAAGGCTTTCGACTTCTGTAAACTCTTTTACGATCTCGGCGGCGTATCAGATCAAGGTGACGATAAACCGCTTAAAGTTACCTATCACGATTCCTGCCATCTTAAGCGGAGCCTCGGCGTAACGGAAGAACAGCGCGAGCTTCTAAAACATACAAAGGGTGTTGAGTTCGTAGAGATGGAAGAACATGATAACTGCTGCGGTTTCGGCGGTTCCTACTGTATGCTCTATCCTGAAATTTCGGCGCCCATTCTTGAAAACAAGATTAAGAATATAAAGGCTTCGGGAGCGGGAATTGTCGCCGTCGACTGCCCCGGCTGTATGATGCAGATCAGAGGCGGGCTTGACGCGAGAGGAGAGAACATACAAGTTAAGCATACGGCTGAAATTATTGCGGAGAAAAGAGGGCTGGTTTAAGGTTGAAAGAAACAAGGAGCGAAGCGGCGCAGCATTTTGACATTCCTGAATTGGAACGCTTTATAAAGGAGCCGGAGGATTGCGTAAGACGGTATATGCGCCTGATTGTAAGAAATCCGCTATCGAATACCGAAACGGGCAGCATCATTAACGATGCGGTTTCTTCATCGGGGAAGATGATCAGGTCAAAGCTGCTTCTGCTCTGCGGAACCTTAGGTCCCTTATGGGAGGCAAAAAAAGAGCGGCTATGCGCATTGGCGGCTTTGGTTGAGCTTACGCACCTCGCTTCATTGATACACGATGATATCGTTGATGATGCCCCCTACCGGCGCGGAAAACCTGCAATACACAGTAAGTACGGCAGAAATGCGGCCGTCTATGCGGGCGATTTGCTGATAGCGAGCGTGTATCACTATCAAGCGGCGGAACAGCTCAATGAATCGGGAGCGGCGCTTTCAAAAGCGATAGAACGGATGTGCGCAGGCGAAATAGGACAAGACGCCTGCCGCTATAAAGAGGAGGTTACAATAGAAGAATACCTACACAATGTCAAAGGAAAAACGGCGGCATTGTTTCAGGTTGCCTGCCGCATAGGCGCGCGGGAAGCGGGGTGTTGTGATGCATTGGTGAGCACACTTGAGCGGTTCGGGGAGAACATCGGTTTTATGCTTCAGCTGCGGGATGATCTACTGGACTTTACCGCCGACGGAAAGGTGTTCGATAAAGAGATTCACCGGGACTTTTTGAGCGGGATTTATACGATGCCGCTGCTTAAAGCGCTGGAGCATCCCGACGCCCAAAAGCTGTTGCGGCCGGTTATGCGTGAAAACACACGGCGGCGTCTTTCGTCCGAAGAAATTTCCGATATGGAAAAAAATGTTATACGTTTAGGAGGCATTGACGGCACCCGCGCTGAAATTAAAACACTTGCAAAAAAGAACGAAAAACTTTTGAACACAATTGAGGATAATGCATTGACGGTAACACTGATGAAAAAGCTTACGAAACTTTTGGAGGTCTAAAAGATGAGCCGGTACCGAGGTCTAACGGTGCGTACGGCTGTACAACTGGCCGCACCTCATACATGGGTTGCCTCCGTTTACCCCGCGTTGTTCGGCGTTCTTTTCAGCAGAATAAGCGGATACGGTTTAAGTATTCCTACGGGAGGAATGCTTATCCTTGCATGTATACTGATGCAAGCGGCGGTAAATACGCTGAATGACTATGCAGACTATGTAAAAGGTACCGACAGCACGCAAGACAATGTAGAAAAAAGCGACGCCGTACTTTTATACAACGACATAAAGCCCGTTCATGCGCTGTATCTCGGCCTTTTATACCTTGCGGCGGGAGCGGTCTTAGGAATTTTCAGCTGTATCAAAACGGGATTTGTTCCGCTGTGTATCGGTGCAGTCGGGGGCGTAGTTGTGTTGCTGTATTCCGGCGGACGGCTTCCGTTATCCTACCGTCCGGTAGGCGAGTTCGTTTCGGGCTTTGTTATGGGAGGCCTGATACCGCTCGGTATAGCGGCGGCGGCAGACAATAGGCTGCACCCTGCCGTACTTGTGTACAGCCTTCCGCTCATCATCGGTATTGCGCTTATTATGATGAGCAATAACGGATGCGATATTGAAAAAGACATACGCGCAGGAAGACACACACTGCCCGTATGCATCGGAAGAAAAAAGACGGTTATCTTATACCGCATATCGGTAATCGTGTGGATCACGCTGTTGTGCGTATTGCCTGTCGCTACATTCGGCATTGCCAACGGTATAATCGCTCCTATTTGTATTGCTGTCGGCTGGAGAGCCTTTATCGGTCTTCTCAAATCGGACTTATGCCCTGAAAAGCGCGTACGATGTATGAAAGGCATTGTATCGGCAAACATATACGGAAACGGCGGATATATAGCGGCGGCGGCCGTCAGCCTCGTATTGGGAAAACGCTGATGAAACGAGCTTTCGACTGTAATGATGACTTCAAAAAACACGGTTTTTTGAAGATACCCTCTTGAGTGTTCTCGCAAGGGGTCGTATGGATAGCGTATTAAAGTCGCAGCACGTATATCGGGTTTTTGAAACCATATCGGGGAATTATGACCGCGCAAATGAACGAATCAGTTTGGGGCTGCAAAAATCGTGGAAAGCGCTGCTGGTGAATGCAATTTCCGAAACGGCGCCGCTTCATACGAATTTGCTTGATGTGTGCTGCGGCACCGGTGACATTCCCCTTTTGACGGCGCAAAAACGGCCGGATATATGGAGTACCGGAATAGATTTTTCTCCCGCTATGCTGGCCGAAGCGCAGCGGAAGAGCAGCGGTATGAAACATATCGTATGGAAGGAAGCGAATGCAATGCACTTGCCGTTTCCCGACAATACCTTTGCATCTGTTTGCATTTCCTTCGGTTTGCGCAATACGCCGGATTATCAACAGGTGCTAAGCGAAATGAAAAGAGTTGCAGCCGCCGGAGGAAGCATATATTGTCTGGATTCCTTTATACCGGACACCATATACGTACGCGGTTTTTATACGTTGTATTTTAAGTATATCATGCCGCTTGTAGGCGGAGGGAAAAAATATCGTCAAGAGTATAGATGGCTCTATACGTCTACGCAAGAATTCCTCCGTAAAAAAGAATTGGTTGCGTTATACGAGCGTTTGGGGCTGACGCATATTACCCAAACGAGCAGAATGTTCGGGGCATGTATATTGGTTCAAGGGAAAAAACCGGAGAAAACTGCTAAAGACCTTAGCGTTTAGAGGTTTTTCTCGGATTTATGTGCATATAAGGGGACATCTGAAAAATTCACCGGAATTTTTTAAAGATGCCTTATATAGAGTATAGAGTATAAAATTTGTGTCTTAATAAAGGCACAAACGTACATTTCACACAAGGAGGAAAGAGTATGAGCGATGATAAATTTGATGTCATAATCGTCGGAGGAGGATTAGCCGGCTGTTCGGCAGGTCTTGTGTTGGCGCGGGCAAATCTGGAAGTGCTTATCATCGAACGCGGAAATTTTTGCGGAGCAAAAAATATGACCGGAGGACGGTTATACGGTCATAGTCTTGAAAAAATTATTCCGAATTTTGCGCAAGAGGCTCCCATTGAAAGAAAGGTTACAAAAGAAAAAATTTCTTTGATGAGCAGCGACGGTTCCGTTGATATTGGGTTTGGCTCCAAGAAATTAAGCAGTGAACCCGATACCGGTTCGTACACCGTACTTCGTGCGCCATTTGATCAGTGGTTGGCTTCAAAAGCGGAAGAAGAAGGGGTTTCAATTATTCCCGAAGCGCTTGTCGAAAAGCTGATTGTTGAGGACGGAAAAGTTATCGGTGTTGAAGCCACCGAGGAAAAGCTATATGCGGATGTTGTTATCCTTGCAGACGGCGTAAACTCGCTCCTCGGGCAAAGCATCGGTATGAAAAAGGAACTCGAACCTCATCAGGTCGCAGTCGGTGCAAAAGAAATCATCAAACTGGGTGAAGATGTTATCAATCAAAGATTCGGGGTGCGGGGCAATGAAGGCGTTGCGTGGCTTTCCGCAGGGGACCCCACAGCGGGAGGATTCGGCGGAGGCTTACTCTATACAAATAAAGATTCGGTTTCAGTCGGTATCGTAGCGACATTAAGCGACATCGAACACAGCGGTTTATCGGTTAATCAATTACTCGAACGCTTTAAAGACCATCCGGCTGTGGCTCCGTATATAGAAGGCGGAAAAACCATTGAATACTCGGCTCACTTAGTACCGGAAGAAGGACTGCACATGGTGCCGGAATTATACAGAGACGGTGTTATCATCGTAGGAGATGCCGCCGGATTCTGTATCAATCTCGGGTTTACCGTCCGCGGTATGGATTTTGCAATAGAATCAGGACGTCTCGCAGCCGAAACGATTATCAAGGCGAATGAAAAGGGAGATTACAGCGCAAAATCGCTTGCATACTACCAAAAAGCATTGGATAACAGTTTTATCATGCGAGATTTAAAACAATATCAAGGATTTCCTGCATTGCTTGGACGCAGAGAGATATTTGAGCTTATTCCTTCTCTGGCGACCGATATTGCGGCTAAGGCATTCACCGTCAACGGCAAACAGGAACAAAATCTTATTATGTATGCGCTTGACAGTATTGCACAGCGGACAAGCGCGACGGAAATTGTAAATACAATCACATCGATAGTGGAGGCCTTTTAACTATGAAAAAAATGACGATTGAAGATAAACTTGCGCTTAATGTATTTCATACGGATGAGGAATATTCTCATATCGATGTTGATCTTGAATATACGGATGAAAAGGAGATTAAAAAATTATTGCTTGCCTGTCCTGCGGAATGCTATAAGTACATTGACAACAAACTTGCTTTCAGCCATTTAGGATGTTTGGAATGCGGCACATGCAGAGTCCTCTCTTTGGGCAAGATCGTCAAGCAATGGAATCATCCTTCAGGCGGGATCGGCGTTTCCTACAGACGGGGGTAGCTTTCCGGCGGTTCCGAAAAATGTGTTTGCATCACCTTTCATCGGTATCATTTGAGGAACCGCCCGTATATCGTTTGTTGCCGATAAAGTAAGGTTGAAATGGGAAGAATAATAGTATTTACCGGAAAAGGAGGAGTCGGTAAAACAAGTATCGCTGCGGCTCATGCACTGCGGTCGGCGCGTACGGGACAAAAAACTATATTAGTCAGCGTAGACATGGCGCATAACATCGGCGATATTTTTAGAGCGCCGGTGGGCAAAGATATAACGGAAATTGAAGAAAACCTGTGGGCAGTAGAATTGGACCCATACGCGCTCATGCGTGAAGATTTTCCCGAAACTCAAAAATCGATATTCGATCTTATCGGAGGGGCAAAAAAGAATCTCGATGCGATAGGCAGCCATTTCATCATTCCCGGATTTGAAAATTTATTTTCACTACTTAAAATCAAACAACTCTATGATGATAACACCTATGACCGTATTATTGTCGATTGCGCCCCAACCGGAGAAACATTATCCCTGCTTAAACTCCCCGAATTGCTTTCTTGGTACATGGAAAAATTTTTCCCGGTCGGTAAAACCATGCTCCGTGTATTATCTCCTGTTTCAAGGGTAAAATATCATGTTACACTTCCTAGCCGTAAAACCCTCGACAAAATAGAAGTATTACATGCAAAACTGCTCGAGCTTCAAAATCTTCTTAAAGACAAAGATATCAGTACCGTCAGATTAGTATGTATGCCGGAAAAAATGATTGTGGAAGAAACGAAGCGTAATTTTATGTATATGAATTTATACGGATACCAAGTCGATACCGTATTTATCAACCGTATGGTGCCGGAAGATATAAAAAATCCGTTTATGCAAAAAATCAAAGAGCACCGTAGCCGATATATACGCGATATGGAAAGCATATTCACCGATATACCTATCATATATGTTCCGTGGTATCCCGATGAAATAAGAGGCTTTCAAGCAATTCAAAAATTGAGCG
This sequence comes from Treponema sp. OMZ 805, assembly GCF_050937395.1. NCBI lineage: Bacteria > Pseudomonadati > Spirochaetota > Spirochaetia > Treponematales > Treponemataceae > Treponema > Treponema sp. OMZ 805. The sequence goes on from NZ_JACCLP010000006.1 coordinate 48,472, forward strand.
AAGAAGTTTTGAATATCCCTGACCTATTCGCGGTTAGAGCGCACACCGAAAGCGAATCGTATGAAAAATGGGAGGAGGGATATATCCTTACCATTACGCTGCCGAACAACTGCCGAGGCGAAACGGAAGTGTTTTGTCATACGGCGGATATCAGTATCAAAGTGAATAATTTTAACCGCTGTATTCCCTTACCTAATACGCTGCGCGGAAGCAAAATCGTTCAAACGGACGTAAACGATAGAACCGTTCGGATTTATTTTCGGCTTTCCGAAAACAAAGAGGCATAACCTGTGAGAATTATTATTTACACCGGAAAGGGAGGAGTCGGAAAAACCAGTATAGCGGCGGCGACTGCGTGCCGACTCGCAGATAACGGGAAGAAGGTTCTTATCATAAGTACGGATCAAGCGCACAGCCTCGGCGATTCTTTTGGAGAAAAATTAAGCGGGGAACCGGTACGCATATTTAAAAATATCGATGCGTTGGAGATCGATACCGTCTATGAAAGCAAAAAAGCATGGAAAAATGTGCACGATTATTTAAAACAAATCATTACGGAAAAAGCGAACGGCGGAATAGAGGCTGACGAAGCATTACTGTTTCCGGGCTTTGACGAGCTGTTTTCTTTATTGCGTATCCTCGATGCCTATCAAGATAATAAGCATGATGTGATTATTGTAGATTGCGCTCCGACCGGAGAAACCTTGTCTTTACTGCGTTATGCCGAAAAATTAACCGTCTTTGCCGATAAGATCATTCCGATGATACGCACGGTCAATACTGCAATTGGATCATTAATTTCAAAAAAGACCTCCGTACCGAAACCGAAAGACATCGTTTTTGAAGAGTTTGCCGCTTTAATTAAAAGGCTTGCGCAGCTACAAAAAATACTTCACGATCGTACTGTTACCGGTATAAGAATTGTTATTACCCCTGAACGTATCGTATTGGAGGAAGCCCGCCGCGCTTATACATGGTTTCAACTCTATGATTTCGGTGTTGATGCAATTTTTATAAACAAAATATATCCCGAACAAGCGCTCGACGGTTATTTTGAAAATTGGAAAGCCGTACAGGAAGAGCATATACGCATTGCACGGGAAAGCTTTATAAATCAAAAATTTTTTACATTGGAATTGTGGGACGAAGAAATACGCAGTAAAAAACTTTTGGACAAGGCTGCAGAAGCGTTGTATGGAGAAACCGATCCGATGGAATTATTTTGCAGCGAACCTTCTTTTCATATAGAAGAAGCTCATGGAACATTGATACTCGTTATGAATCTTCCGTTTATTAATCAACAGGATATTTCAATTTTAAAAGAGGATGCCGACATAATCGTATCGATCAAAAACGAAACGAGGAGATTTCATTTGCCGGATAATATGGCAAGACGCACGCTGTCAAACCATATTTACGAAAACGGTCAGCTTAAAATAATGCTGGATTATTAAGACTAAAAATCCCTCTGTAAACTCAGCCGTATTTTTGCCCGTTGGGGAAGTTCCTCCCCCCGTATAAGCACGGCATCATTTATCGTAATGGTTTTGAGATGCTTTTGCGAATGGATCCAATTAAACTCTTTGAATACACTGCCTTCTATATGTTCCATATAGATAAGCCCGTCCTCATATCGATAGGTGCAGTCCATCTCCGCCGGAATCCCGGCGCCGAAACCTTGAACGGCAATGGTAAAAAGTTTAAACGTATGTTCATCGGTTACCCGATAAAATTCTTTCCATAAGACATGTTCAAATGAATGTTCCCACTCAAACGAAAGGACATCACCGGTTTGCACCGTTTGTGTACAATACCGTTCTTTTGTTACCTGATTGGAAATTTCAACAGCATTACCGGAGGAACAGCTTACCGGTAGTAATACGGCAAAAATAAGCAGACACACTTTATATAAACAAGTGCATATACGCATAAACCGCAATCCGGTAAAAAGCCGTTCCATCCGACATATCCGTTAATTCTGCGGAGTGTTAAAACCTTTTTCCTGCCAGAATTTTGCAGCGCCCGGATGCAGCGGAATTCTTACATCCTCTACACCGAAGGACAAATCGATATGCTTATTGGCCGCATTGTGTGATGCTTTAATCGTCGAAATATTATCGAAGATAACCGTCAGCATATCATACACAACATCCTCAGAAAGCTCGCTGTTTACCAGCATGATGTTATACACAAAAACGGTGTCGACATCCGTAGTGTTGTTATAAGTATTTGCCGGAATAATCGTCTGCGAGAAGAACGGATATTTTTCAATCAGTGAATCCCTGCCCGCGCCGTCGATGGGAACAATCTCCATATCATAGCTGGTCGCAAGCTCCATAATCGTTCCGTTCGGCAAACCCGATGTAACAAAAGCCGCATCGCACTGACCGTTCTTCATTTGATCGATTGCTTCACCGTAAGACAAATAGTCAACCTTGCTGTCGGCGTACGTCATACCATAGGCTTCATAAATCATACGGGCATTTAATTCAACACCGGAGTTTGCAGCGCCGACGCCGACCCGTTTTCCTTTTAAATCTGCAACGGTTTTGATACCTGATTTGCGCAGCGTTACCAGCTGTACATAATTCGGCCACAAGCGCATACAAGCGGTTAGCTTAGGATTGGCTTTGCCTTCATAAGCGCCGAAGCCCTTATATGCCTGCATAACGGAATCCTGCATTGCAATGGCGAGCTCCGCCTCTCCCTTTGAAATCATCGAAATGTTTTCAGCTGATGCACCGGTCGCTTGCGAACTGGTATTATACCCAGCCGACTTTAAGGCTTCGGCGAAAGCTCCGCCAATCGGAAAATAAATACCGCTTGTCGGGCCTGTCGCAACCGTAACGAACTCTTTCGTTCTATCAAGCTGATGAGCGGCTTTCTCTCCGCCTTCTTTCTTTTCACAGCCTATTGTTGTCATCACAACCAATGCGACCATACACAACAGACCGAAACTTACTCTTACTGTCTTCATAATATCTCCTATAAAAGTTTTGGCAGGATGTTTCAACATCCGAAAAAACTTTTAGCCGTGCGCGTTACGCGCATCCGTAAATAATCGAGTTTGCAACGCAAACCTTTTTGCCTATTTCTCGGTTTTAAACTTACCGACTTCCAAGACAAGACCGTCTATACTTTGCTTATTTTTTACGGCAATTTCAAGAGACTCTTGCGCAGCTTCATTGATCAATTCCGTCTGTGAGGCGATATCGTCGATACTCTGCCGCAAAATACGGGTTAATTCATCGAGCATCTTTGTCGCCGAAACAACTTTTTCACCGTCATCAAGCATTTCTCCGGAACCGTTTTTTACTTCATTCGTTAAACCGGTAACGTCGTTAATAATACCCCAGATGATTTTTCCGTTCTCTTCCTGCTCATCCATCGCTTGAACAACCCCTTCGATGGAGCCGCTCAAACCTTTTGAGTATCCCGAAATGATATTAAACTTTTCAACGGCTCCCGATGCGGAATCGGCAAGTGCTTCGATTTCGGCGGAGAGATTTTTAAGTGTTATGGAAATCTTTTTACCCTGTGCACTCGATTCTTCAGCGAGTTTTCTGATTTCCGAAGCGACGACGGCAAATCCCTTCCCTGCTTCTCCCGCATGAGCTGCTTCGATAGCGGCGTTCATTGCAAGCAAGTTTGTTTGACTTGCAATATTTTCTATTACGGCGCCCGCTTCAATTAAATCGCCTGATGCCTCCGCAATCCGTTGCGACACCTCATTTGCTTTAGCGAGTGTTTCCCTGCCGTCATTGGTAGCCGCAGAAAGATTACGGATAGCCTCACGGGTTTCAGCTACATTTTCGCCTACCATACCGATACTATGCGACATCTTATCAAAAGAAGAGGATGATTCCGTCACCATTGCGGCCTGCTTACCAATACTGTCATTTAAAACACGCAGTGTTTTGATGATATGCTCAATAGCGGCAGCCGTACCGGATACGCTTTCTTCCTGTTCCACAAACCGCTTTTTCAGATCTTCAATACCGGCGGTAATATTTGAGACCACTTCGCTGACCGACATCATATTGCTTTCGAGATCGGAACCGACCGATTCCATTTCGCGGGAATCCGCCCCGACTTTTTGGATTGAATTTTTCAGTTTTAAAATCGTCTGATTAAAATACGATGACAATACGCTCGTTTCATCCTTACCACTTGCAGGAAGCTCTATCGTAAGGTCTCCTTCTCCCTGCGCAATATTTTTGAGTGCATCTATCACGTGATTGATCGGACGAGTAATATTGCGTGCAATAAGAACACCTAACGAGATGGCGATAATCAATTGGCATAACGCAATGATGACAAATGTTTTAATAAGGTTTGTCACATTCTCCGCCATAAACTCCGAGACGGGAGCCGTTAAGAGGAGTGTCCAATCCGCGTAGCGCATCGAAGCGACGGCAGATATATACTTGACGCCTTTTATTTCGGATACGTTAACCGAAGACTTATGTGAAGCAAGCGCCTGTTTAAGGAATTGCGCATATGCATTTGTATCACTTCCGATTATTTCACTGTAAATATTTTTGTAAAGAATTTCGGGGCGGCGGTTGCCTAAAACAGTGCCGGAAGCACTCACCAAATACGCAGTACCCGTTTCGCCGACAATAATATCGCTTATTAAATTCGAGAGTGCATCACCTAAAATCGTTGCATTGATAACACCAGTGATTTTCCCTTGTAAATCCCTCATAGGAATCGCCACAATGAAAATATATCTCCGATCGGTCGATGACTGTGCCGGTTCCGTAATAATATATTTTCCTTTACGTGCCGATTGAAACCAATCGGCGCTTGCAACTTTTTCAACCGTGTTATCCGTTCGGTACAACATACCGTCAAGTCCGCTGATACCGAAGCTGAGCCAGCCGCGCTGTTTTTGCATTTGTATCTCATTCTTAAATAATTCTATTTTTTCTTGATACGATACGGTGTCGTCTTGAATGATCGGCAAGTTTGAAAACGCTTCCAACTTTCCGAACAAGGCCTGCGAGCGTTCATCTAAAACTTTCGATGAGCTTTTTACGAGTTCTTTTAAGAAATATTCGGTATTATCCAAAAGCGAAACGGAAGCAAAGTATATCGCGACAATATAGACAATCGTTAAAATAGAAACGGCAAATACGGCAAAAGATGTAATCATCTTATTTCTAATGGAAAAAAAACTCGTTTCTTTTTGTCTATGTGAAACTGTGCGTACCATTGTGTTCTCCATTCTTATCAGTTAGAAAATTCCCTTTATTCTTTCAGCGTAGCGTTGGAATTCTGCACAAAGCGATTCAGTACAGCTTGAATATCTTTTCCCGCAGCGGCTTCTTTTAAAAGCGTATTCCAGTATCCGCGCATCTGCCCGAAACCGGTAATATTATTGTAATACTGACCAAAGAACCGTTGAAGCACCGAATTATACAGTATTTCGGTATCTTCCGTTTCTATCTGAATTTTAGAGCTTGCAGGAAAACCGCCGGTTGCATTTATAAGCTTAGGCGCCCATACTTCGTCGGTTGCGGCAAAATGCAGGAATTTCTTTGCGGCCTTTATTTTATTCGCATTGCCGTTGTTAAAGACACAAGCACCGCCCGCCAAAAATTCAAGGAGCGGAGCGCCGGCATCATTGGGAAACGGCATATAGATCGGCGTAAAATCTTTTCCTTTATAGCGGCGTTTACCGTCATTCATTTTATTGAGCTGAGGTGAATACAAGATAGTATGAGCGGCCTTAGCGGAAACGAACATTGCAATCGCATCATTTGAAGTAAGATCCTTTCCGTCGAGCAAAATGCCCCGTTTCATTGCACGTACCGTCCAATCCACATTCCGTACCGCTTGCGTAGAATTATAAATATAACTGGAATAATCTCCGTTCAAAAGATTTGCATTTCCATAAAGGTTGACCAAAAAGGCTCTAGTCCCCTGATCGCCGCCCATATTTTTATAATAGAAAACACCCGGGACGGTTCCTGCCGGTAGCTTCTCTTTAAGGGCAGTTAAGAGCCTTTCATACTCTTCAACCGTCCATTGGCGGTCTCTCCGCTTATACGGCAGCAAATCGATAAGATGCAGGTCTTCGAGCATTTCTTTATTGAACGCCATCGAAAAAGCGCCTTCATGCATCGGGTACATATACGTACGTCTATCTTTACCCGCGGAAACGGTCAAAAGCTCCGTCGTGATATACGGTTTTTCAGTTGCGAGCACATCATCCAGCGGTTCAAGCAAGCCCTTCCCCGCCCATCCGATAATTCGGCCGGGGGCATCATAAATAATATCGGGAGCTTTGCCGTCTTTTATGGCTTTTTCAATCTTTTCCGCTCCGTCGGTAAAACTGAGTAACGTAAAATGTACTTTAATAGAAGGATTTTCTTTTTCGAACGCAGCAATTAAACTTTTTTCAAAATCACCTTCGACACCGGTTTCGGAGGTAAAATTGGGAAACGACCAAAATTCAATTTCCGCAGCAGTATCGGCTTTTTTAGCATTCATACAGCCCATCAACAAAATCACCGGAAGGGCAAACAGCATAAGCAAACTTCTTTGCAATAAACCGTGAAAAATCTTAGTCATAACAGCACCTTGATCTTTTGTTTTAAAAATTATCGGCACATTGTAGCATAAGCGGTAAAATATAACAATCAGCCCTGATACCTCTATTATTCTGCGATTCTTATCTACTCTGCCTGATGTGTTTGCCCGCTTGCTGAAATAAATGCTCAACGTACAACCAGTTCATCTCCTTTTTTTAATAGACCGCCGGTAAGTACTTTCGCGAATATTCCGTTTGTCGGCATAATACATTCGCCCATTGTGTGATAGATTGCGCAATGGCTGTGGCACTCCTTCCCGATCTGCGTTACCTCAAGCGTTATGTTTCCCGATGTAAGAATCGTACCGATAGGAAGATGCACGAGGTCTATGCCGCTCACCAAAAGATTTTCACCGAACGCACCGTCTGTCACGTCTGCGCCTTTCGCTCTAAACCGTTCTCTTGTTTCAAAGGAGAGCAAGCTGACTTGCCGGTGCCACTTACCCGCATGAGCATCGTTTTCCAGTCCGAAATCTTCAATTAAAACGGCTTGCTCTACCGCATGTTTTGCGGTTCCTTTTTTTTCGCTGATACATATTCCCATCACGGTTCCCACAGGCTCACCCTCCTATCGTGTTCATCACGCGCGTTTCCGTTTTCCGCCTGTTGTTAAAATGATGACTTACCGGCTTATGAAACACCGCTTGTTTTAAAGCCCTCTCCAGCTCGGCATCTCCGGCTCCGCTTCTGAGTAAGCGCTTTATATTATATGAAAGCGTACTTGCAAGACAGGGCTTGATGACCCCTTCAGCAGTCAGCCGTACCCGATTACACGAGGAACAAAACATATCGTGTACCGCCGAGATAAAACCGACCCGTTTACCGTCTCCGAATTGATAATATCGCGCGGGGCCATTGCTTCTAAAATCGTCCTTTGTAATATCGGGATGATGCCGCTTAATCAAGTTGAATAAGTCCGCATTTGTTACCCGTGTCCGTTCCGCGATACCGATGGGCATCAGCTCTATGAACCGCACCGTGATACCTTTGCATGAAAAAAAATCGAGCACATCGAGCAATTCTGCCGGAGCGCTGTTCCCACTAACGACGGTATTCACCTTGAGGGCGATACCCAGTTCCTGCGCCGTATCTATTCCGCGCAGCACCTCCATAAGCCCGTCTTTGCGGCATATTTTCGTAAAGTTTTCTCTATTGACCGTATCGACACTGACATTGACCGCGTCTATCCCCGCCTCTTTTAGCTTCTCGGACGCCTGTTCAAGCAAGTACCCGTTTGTCGTCAGTGTAACCTGCTCAATACCTTCAAGCGCTTTTAAATCATTAATAAGAGAGCAAATACCCTTTCTAACCAGCGGTTCACCGCCGGTAATTTTGATATGTTTGATACCGATCCGAGGGAGTAACCGGCCTATCCTGATAATCTCCTCAAACCTGAGAATTTGATCATGCGGAATAAATCCGACCCCTTGAGCGGGCATACAGTAACGGCACCTGAAATTACACCGGTCGGTTACGGATATTCTGATATAATCGATTTCCCGCAGGAACCTATCTTTCATAGCGGCCGCTCTTTCCACCGTCTTTCTTCAAAAGCTCTATTCCCGATATACACATCGAACGATCCAGCGCCTTGCACATATCGTATATCGTCAGCAACGCGGCGGAAACACCCGTCAACGCTTCCATCTCAACGCCCGTCCGTCCGATAGCCCCGACCGTACATACAGCTTCGATTTTACATTCCGCTTCATACAGGGTAAAGTCAATACCGGCACTCGTAACCTGCAGCGTATGGCAGAGAGGGATAAGCTCCGGCGTCTTTTTTACCGCCATAATTCCGGCAACCCGCGCAATTCCCAGCACATCGCCTTTTTTGACGCTGCCTTCGCGTACCGCAAGAAAGGCCTCCGCGCTCATGCTGATAAAGCCGTGCGTAACCGCTATTCTTTTTGTCTCATCCTTACCGGCGACATCCACCATCACGGCTTTACCGGAGGAGTCAAAGTGATTAAGTTGTTTTCTTTCCATGTTATTATATCATAAGCAACTTTTATGAAAAAATAAATGGGAACCTGTAAAAACTTCCGTTTTTAGAGGTGAGCTTTGCTCACCGGTTTTCCCTTAGATGTAACTTGCGATTGAAGGAGATATTAGATAAAATTTTTTGATTTTATTTGATACATTAACTCAGGAATTGATTCCGACGCAATAAGCCAGATTCGATCTGTTAAGATTTCCTCATAATCATGAACAATTTTGTTTCTTAATCTTTTATCACGCTCATTATGAAACATAGAGCAGCTCCCGAGAATTCATTATTGCTTCTCTTCTATATGGATTTACTAAAGCAGCAGGTTCCACTATATCAACATTTCTTTTTGTAATATTTTGAAGATAGTCTTGTATATCCAGTATATCAAAAAGTGATATTTTCTCAGAATTTCTAAACTCTATAAGGAAATCGACATCGCTTTCACTTGTAAAATCATTTCGTATTGAAGAGCCAAATACAGATATTTCTTTAATATTATACTTAGAAATTATATATTCCAAATTTTTATGAGTCAAATAGATGCCATTGTTTGAAAGTTTTTCAAAGGCTGTCATATTTCATTCCCTTTTAAATATACCATACCCTTATTAAAATCACAAGACGAACTCCTTTAAGCTGCCGATAGGAAAGAAAATCGTATTTTAGTACTGCGCCTTTATATTCGTTGCCGACACAGCTTCGTTCCATACATCCTTTGCTAACCGGAATGCTGCCCAGCCTTTCGGCCAACCTGTGTACATCGCCGTATGCGTGATGATCGCCGCAATCTCCGCCTTGGTTACGCCATATTTTTTGGCATTCTGCAAATGATACGAAAGCGACGTGTCGGTAATTCCCGAAGCAATTAGCGCGACAACCGTAACGATACATTTTGTCTTTACGTCAATAGCGGTTTCGTTCCACACCTCACCGAACAGTACATCATCATTTAAATGAGCAAATAGCGGCGCAAAATCGCCGAGCATATCGCGTCCCGCAGTCTGCGTTATTTTTTCCATAAGAGCCTCCTTTTAATAGCAAAATCGCTTTCTATGATAAAATTTTGCTGTAAATCGCAAAATCTTCGTTTTTGAATACGTTAAACACGACTTTCATCCCGCTTCCGGTTTGCTCGAAGTATTTTCGGACGGTTTCTACCGCAATTTCCGCTGCGCACCGATTCGGAAACATAAACACTCCGGTTGAAATACGGCAAAAGGCAATGCTCCGCACGTTATATTCTTCCGCTTTATTTCCATTTAGAACGTCTCTTTTGCAGTTCTAAAATCGGTAATCATTTTTTTGATTTGTGCACTATCTCTAAGCCAATCACCGAATATGATTTCTTCATTTGATGATATATGCACCTCTAAAAATCGAAGTTTTTAGAGATGCCCTCATCCTTATTTTCCGCTGAATACGGGAAAGCGGCTGTCGTCTCCGTAATCGAAAAAGTCTTTTAGTGTGGAAAGCTTTCCCCCGCCATTCATTCCACGGCTGCGGGCTGTGGATGATCATCATATCGAGGTAGTCCAGCTGCATACGCTTAAGCGTTTCATCGATTGAAAGAGCTGCCGCCTCATAGCTTTTATGCTCTGCGGCGACTTTCGACGTAATGAATAATTCAGTGCGCGGTATACCGCAGGTACGCACACCTTCGCCGACTCCCGCTTCGTTTTGATAGGCTTGCGCCGTATCGATATGCCGGTAGCCCGCTTTTACGGCATTGCGTACCGCATTCGCCGTCGTATCGTTTTCGATAAGCCATGTACCCAGTCCGAGCTTAGGAATTTTTACCCCATTCGCCAAAGTATACGTTTCGTTTAAAGTCATGTTATTCTCCTATAAAAACTTTTATCGCTCTCCGGCATATCACCGCCGGGAACAAAACGCTCTACACTCATGTGAAGGTTATATTTTTCACGGAGTTTAGAAATTGTTTCCATCATAGGCGAAGCATGATGAGCGTCAATCGCCGTCTGATTGTCCCATTGATCAATCAACAGCACGGTCTTTCCATCATTCCCGCTGCCGTCAAACAGCGGAACAAAATATTCGTAGCGCAAGTTGCCCTTTTCCGCACGGATTTTTTCCACCGTTCCGCTTTCAGTCATTTCCTTTGCAAAGTTAACCGCGGCATTTCCCTTACCGCTGTAACGAATGTTTACCGTTATGCTCATTGATTTCTCCTCCCGGATTTTTGTTATTGTTTTCCCCTATTTCAAAATCCCGTTCACGTATTTTGAAATATCGTTACCGCTTCCGCGCGTAAAGTCTTTTCCGCCCTTGAAGTCTGCTCCCTTTGCGTATTTTGCAAGGTCTGAACCGCTCCGGCCGAGCCCGCTTCCGCCTGATGTGCAGAAAGTAATAAGTTTTTTCCCGCTCCAATTCTGACTTTCGGCAAAGGTATACATGATCTTCGGCGCATATCCCCACCAGATAGGATAGCACAAAACAACGGTGTCGTAGCCGGATAAATCAATCATATTTGCGATTGCCGGACGGGATTTTGGGTCGTTACACTCGATTGTGGTGAGTGATTTTTTATCATGCCAGTTTAGATCGGCGGCAGTGTGTTTGTGGACAGGCTCTATTTCAAAGATATCCGCCCCCATCGCGTTTGCAGCATTTTTCGCCATCCGTTCCGTCGTACCGGTTGCGCTAAAATATACCACCGCTGTTTTTGCCGAAAGTCCTACGGCCATACCGGCGCCCATTAAAACTGAAAGAATAAATTTTTTCATCTTTTGCCTCCTGTAAGTATAAAACGAATCTGCGGAAAACCGCTATCTCTCTGCATTCTTTTGCAATCTGCACGTTCGTATATCGGTTTTCTTTAAATTATTACTGACATAGTGTCAGCTTTATAAGTATAATATAGCAATAAACTGACATTGTGTCAAGTTGAAATTTCTTGTTGTTAAACTGTTTTGCAGCAGGAAGAAATTTATACGGTAATACCGTGTTCGCGTTCATTCGTATAGTGTGTTACTTCAGCAGGTGTCAATCGGCGTATCTGTGTATGCGGATATTCTTTATATTCTCCGGCTGTAAAAAGAGGCGCGGTCTGCTTGCACTGTTTATCTTTATTTTTTTTCAAAAAGAGCAGAACATCATCATAAGAAGGAAAAATTTTATACGATTTTTTTCCCTTGCTGTTTTCGATTTCATAAATATCGCAGGACTTTTTTTCCGTATAATCCGCTGTCCGTAAATAAAGCTTTGCAATTTCCAATGACTTAAAGGGAAAATTCCATCTTTGTAAGCCTCTCTTTGAATCATGCTCAATACAAATACACCGCCCGCATGTTCCGCATATATACTGCGTATGATGTTCCAAACACTCAATAGGATTAAGCAGCGGCGTAATTCTGCTTTCGTTTACATAACATTCTTTGCACATGAAGCATCTTCCTGTTTCAGAGTTTTTAGCAATTTCCAAGCAACCGCGTAACACACTGATACACCAGCTTATAAATCGTAACCTTTGGGTATTCAAATCCGCACCGGTTCATGGCTTCAATCTGTTTTTTTGTTGCAAAGGCATAAGGATAGATTCCAAAGAGGAAAGGGAAAAATGAAAACAGGAATTCTTGGCGGCGGGCAGCCGAAAACGAAGGATAAAAGCGCTTGAGCAGATTTTCAACTGCATCAAAAGCGGCTTTGTAGGCACGCTTAAAGCATATCAGACATTCCAGACTGCTGTGTTCTTCCATATCGTACATATTCATCGCAAGCAGCTTTAAAAGCAGGCCGCGTTTTTCAAGGCTATGAGCAATTCTTTTTGGAAGTGATGCTGCAGAAAGGTTGAGATTTTGATGTATGGTATTCAGTTCATCCGTCCAAAGCTCATACTCCGTCTGAAAAATTGCAAGAAAGATTTCTTCTTTTGTTTTAAAATAATTGTAAATGGAAGGGCGGGAAAAACTGGTTGCCGTGCTAATTTCCTTTATCGTAATGTCTTTAAAATCCAGAGTCTCATACAGCTTTTTACAGGCATCGATGATTTCATTTCTACGGTTTTCCATATATTCAGGTGATGTTTTCGGCATGATAAAATTCCTTAGCTTTTTTTGTTTTCGGGCAATGCATCTATACTATATGATTTTACTGACACAATATCAAGAAAAAGCGCTGTTTGCATCAATAGCGCACTGATGAGAAGCCTATCGATTTAAAGTTAAGAATCCTCATCAGCCATATCCGGTAATCGCAGGCGCATGACCGGATAGCGCAGATAAGACCGAGCCATCTTGTTAATAAAGCAATGTGGAAACCGCAAAAAAAAGTATTAAGCATCAGGGTTGATGCGGATTTACTCGAAGCGCTCAAAGCGAGCGGTAAGGGATGGCAAACGCGGCTCAATAACTGGATTAGAAACGGCATTAACTCCCATTATTTTTAATTACAAGTATTATGCTGCCGGTATGCACGCGGCGGGCAGCCGAAGTTTTTTTAAACACGAAAAAGCCCGCATAACAAAAAAAGCATTGGCTAAAGGCTATCGGCAGCTATTGAGAAAGGTCTTGCTCTCTGCTTGAGTTTTGGGGAGCATAATAGTATGATAAACATCATAAATACTCCCCAAAGGAAAAAAGATAATGGCAGCAAAATACAATGAAATACAGGAATTCCTTAGGGTTCGTGCCGATCTTTATGCCAGATTACATTTACTGCCGTATGACGGTACACCTGAAATTAAAGAACGCGGCGATGGAAAATATTTATATGTTAGAAAGCGTGTAGCCGGTAAACAGACATCGACATACGTAGGGGTCTATACAGATGAGTTATATAACCTGCTCCTTCGTAATGCCAAAGAAGCTCGTGTAATAAGAAAAGAACTGAGAGATATAGAAAAACAACTTGCCATTGCCGGATATTCGGAAGACGGACTATCTTCCAATGTTATAGCAAATATTGCATTTGCAAGAGCCAATATGAAAGTAAATATCTATGATCAAGCGGTCTTAGAGGGAGTTGCAACATCTTTTCCACAGACGGAAGAAATTATAGAAAACGGAAAGGTTTCCGGCATGACAGCAGCTGATGTTCAAAAGATTTTGAACTTAAAACATGCTTGGGAGTTCATTCTGGATAAAGATGTTATTGCAAGTAGATCAGACTATTATATGCTTAGTTATATTGCAAAACTGGTAAACGAAGGTTTTTTTGCGGAAGGCGGGCGTATCCGCGGTGTTCCGGTAACCATCGGCGGTTCATCGTATGTTCCGCCGTTACCGAATGAAGCAGATGTTAAAGATAGCATTCAAAAGATTACCGAAGAGAATGATGATGCGATTACTATTGCTATCAAACTCTGCCTTTATTGTATGAAGACACAGATATTTCTTGACGGCAATAAGAGAGCATCCGTTATTTTCGCAAATCATTATTTAATTTCTCATGGCGGTGGTTTTATTGTAATTCCGGAAAAAGAAGTTCCTGAGTTTAAACAGTTATTAGTAAACTATTACGAAGGAGAAGACGTATCCATTATTGCCGGCTTTATGAAAGAACGTTGCTGGAAAACAATGTAATTGGAACCGTGCTGATTACGGCGGTATATGCGGTGCTCAAGTCTTTCGTAATGCCTTATTCACAAGCTCTAAGCCCGTCCATAATAATCTTTAAGAAAGCGGCGGTAGTATTCCGAAAAACGATCTTCGGTAATTGCTTCCCTGATTTCGGCAACCATTCGATGGAGGAATGCTAAGTTGTGGTAGGTCGCAAGCATCGAATACAGAATCTCCTTACAGCGGAACAGGTGCCGCAGATACGCGCGGCTGTAATTCCGGCATACCTTGCAGGAACAGCTCGGATCGATCGGGCCGAAATCGTATTCATATTCTTTCTTTTTAATTGAGATGGGACCGGTACGGGTAAACAAATTTCCGTTCCGTGCATTCCGCGACGGAAGTACGCAGTCAAAAATATCGACGCCGTTCTTTACCGCCTCTAAAATATAATCGGGGGTGCCAATGCCCATCACATAGAGCGGTTTATGTTTGGGAACATGCGCGGCGGTAAAGGCTAAAAATTCCTTGTATACATCCTCAGGTTCGCCGACGGAAAGGCCGCCGATTGCGATACCGTGCGGATCGCATTCCATAATCGATTCGATACTTCTGAGGCGAAGATCTTCAAAAAAACCGCCTTGTATAATCGGGAAAAGGCTTCCCTCGTACCCTTCCGTTTGATCCCATTCCCGCACCGCCCGATGCATCCACGCGGTTGTGAGCGTCAGCGCTTTTTCGGTTTCCTTTTTGGGAATGCCGTAGGGGGAACAGATATCGAGCTGCATTTGAATGTCGCTATTAAAGGCGGCCTGCACCTGCACCGCGATTTCGGGGCTTAAAAACTGCCTGCTGCCGTCGATATGGCTCTGAAATGTTACGCCTTCTTCCTTAATTTTTCGCAACTGAGACAGCGAAAATACCTGAAATCCGCCCGAATCCGTCAAAAAGTTTTTATTCCAGCCGGAAAACCCGTGCAGCCCGCCCGCCTGCTTGATAACGTCCATACCCGGACGCAAAAAGAGGTGGTAGGTATTCGCTAAGATGATTTCAAAACCTATTTCATGTAAATCATCCTTGGTGATGCCTTTTACCGTCGCGGCCGTTCCCACCGGCATAAAGGCGGGGGTTTGTACCGTACCGTGAGGCAGGCGTATCACTCCCGTGCGGGCAGCTGAACCTGCATCCTGATGTAAAAGCGTATAGATATTTTTCCGTTCTCTCATATTACAATCCTTTTAAATAGTCCGGCCTGTCCGCGGGCGGTAACGCACAATCTTCGAGCAGTGCATTGCTCGAATCGGCGGCAACCGTATTTTCCGCCGATTCGATTGCCCCGATAAAAAAGCTGCCTTTAACCGATATGACCTGTACCCTGTCATGCTTATAGAGTACCTGTACGGGAAAAGCCCCCCGCTCCGAAAGCTCCGTATCGGATGCGCTTACAGGAGTTTCAAGCGCTTTTTCCATAGCCTTTGCCGCCGCCTCAGCTTCTTCCGATGAAAAAATCGGCAGCCAGTGATAAAACCTCACGTCAAACCACCCGGTCTGTGCAGCGGGAGCAATCTCCAAGCCGGAAATACCGTATACGGAACCTCCGCCCAGCGATTTGATAATCGCTTTTTTATAGCGAATGAGGCGCGCTTCCATATCGCGCTCCCGTTCCTGCTCCTGCGGCGCACTCGCAGCCTGACTTCCGGCGGCATTCATCCCCGTTGCTGCATCGGCAGCAGGTACGGCATCGGCACTCCGCGCAGATTCACAGAGGTTGAAGAACTCCTGAGGCGTGTAATAAATCTTTTTGCGCTCGTAGGCCTCGCGTGTTTTGCCGGTTACGTACAAATGCACCATCAGACCGTCGTATAAGGCAGCGGCTTTGTTTTTGGTATAAGCGCCGGTTATCGTTTGATCGAGTGTTCCGACAGCGGTATAAAAACCGTGTATCACCGCTTCCGCTGACATACCTGCCGTTTCAGGCGGTTTACGGATATGCATTACCACCGCTGACGTTACGGCAATAAGCGCAGCACACAGTACCGCCGCTGCCGCAATTTTGCCGGAATTCCGTCTAACAAAGCGCTTGCGGCTGATGCGCTTCCTCGCTGTTTGAATAAAAGCCTCAAGCGCCGTCTGTTGCGCCGGTACTTCGTCTATCTGTATACCGGCGAAGAGCGACAACGATTCATCGCAATCAACAACCCCGACGCGAGCGTCGGGGTATGTTGTTCTCATAAGGTGGTTGCAGTCGGCTTTAATACCCTTTGTTACGACGCAGAGCGTCGGGGTATTAAACCCTCCGCACGAATAGCTGCAGAGCTGTTCTACAAGCGGCAGGAGCGGCGCGGCGTGGCAGTTAGGCATTATATCGCCGCCCGCAGTTTTTTCAAGCCCGATGCTCTTATACGCGGCAGTTTCGGCACTATCATGCCGGCCTGTAGTTTTAGCACTCCCCTGCCCCGCGGCTATGGCTACCCCCTCATCGATAAGCCGCGCAAACTGCGGACACAGCGCCGGACAGCGGAGTTCAACCGGCACATAAACGCCGTCCCGTATATTCTGCACAAGCTGTTCCGCCGCACCGCTGCCGCAAGCCTCATCCCCGTCTACCGCTACAAACGGGATAGCGGCACTGTTAAAAGGCGGCGCTCCGGTTATACAGGCATAGCTGAGCGTTGCTAAGAAAAAGGACGCAGCATCGTCAAGCGGTACTCGTTCCGCATCAGGATGTACCCACGGATAATGGAAGCGGAGCGCCGCCGCGGTTTCGGCAGTAACGCAGCGGAGTACTAATCGAGGCGAAAGTACGATAAGCTCTTGAGCGCCGCCGTCCGTTCCTCCCTCCGCCAGCAAACACAAGGGGGCGGACACCGCAGCTCGGAAATAATCTTCACTTACTGCGACTTGGTTATACGCTGCGATAAGGCAAGAAAAAAGCCGGTACAGCTTTCGTAATACAGCCTCTGTACGAAGAAGCGCCTGCGGATCGCAGAACGCACCGGCAGCAGCATCCTCTGTATCGGGACAAGCCAAACCGATAAGCGGTTGCGCTTCCCGCAGCGGCAGCACAATCCCAACCTCTTCCCGTCCTTTTTCCGCATTAAAAAACGTAATGGTTTCGTTAAGATAAAACTCCTGCACCGTCCCGTCAGGCGCAATACGCAAACAGGCATCGTGAAGATAATCGGTAACAGCCGAATGCGCAAAAGCACGCGGCTCCATCCCCGAAGCAAGACAGCAATACGCCGCTCCGTTTATCTGATGCATTATTATCGGACTTACACTTTCAAGCATAGACTCTATTGTATCTTATTACATTAAAAACTGCAAATTTTTGTCCCCCTGCCCTCATCCCCTTGACACCTACCCCAATCGGTTGTATGTTTATACGTGTTAGCTAACGCTGTACGCCAAAGAAGGAATCCATGCCGAGAGACAAAACCGCCAATCATATAAAAATTATAGCCGCAGCAAAAGCCGAATTTATGGAGATGGGCTTTGATAAGTCTTCCATGCGGAGTATCAGCAAGCGCTGCGGTATGACGGCTGCGGGAATATATCGGCATTGTGTAGATAAAGCAGACCTCTTTGATCAAATTGTCGCTCCTGCGGTGGATCGCATAAACGCTTGGTTGGATGCGCACGTTGCACGGTATGTGGATGCAGTTCATCACGAAGAACGTATACAGTGGCGGGATTCTGAAATCGACATGATGCGCGAGATTATCTATCCGAATATGGAAGAATATCATCTATTGCTGGCAAAATCGCGGGGGAGTAAGTACGAGCATTTTCTCCACGATCTTACAGAGGGGCAGCAAGCGCAGCTTTTACAATATATGCCGATACTTAAAGCGCAAGGCTACGCGGTGAGGGATATTACTCCAAAGGAGCTGCATCTTTTGCTTTCAGCATATACGACCGCGCTCTTTGAACCGGTTATCCATAATTACAGCGTGGAAGAAGCGCTCCGCAGCTTAACAACGATAGAGGCCTTCTTTGTTCCGGGCTGGAAGCAGTTGTTGGGGTTTTAGAGATTTTCAATAGATAGGTACTTCTAAAAAAATAACCGCCAAGACGCAAAGAGCGCAGAGAAATCACCTAGGGGGCAGCTAACCCAATACCCTCCCAATACCTTTGCGCCTCTGCGGTGAGTAATTGAACGTTGCAGTTTTTTAGAAGTTTCCATAAGGAGAATTGCTTATGAAGGAAAAAGAAAAGAGTCCTTCGCCTATCGCGTGGGCTTTGGGACAAACAGGGGAACACAAAGGACAATATGTGCTGAGTGTTATCCTCGCAGTTATCGGCGTGGCCTTTTCTATCGCACCGTATTTTGTTGTTGCCGGCATCGTACATGGTTTGATGGGCGGAAACAAAGACCTATCATATTATATGGTTCGCTGTCTGATTATCGCAGCGTTCTGGTTTTGCCGTGTACTGTTTCATGCGCTTAGCACATCGACAAGTCATAAGGCAACGTTTGCAGTGCTCGGGGAACTCCGAAAACGCTGTACGGAAAAACTGACAAGAATGCCGCTGGGGGCGATGCTGGAGCAAAGTTCCGGAGCGCTCAAGAATACACTCATCGAACGTATCGACAGCATTGAAACAACACTGGCGCATATCGTTCCGGAGTTCACCGCAAATTTACTGATCCCCGTTATCATTTTGATCTATATTTTTACTATTGATTGGCGTATGGGGCTGGCTTCTCTTGCAACGATACCGGTTGGCTTTTTTTGTTACGGTCTTATGATGAAGGGCAGTCCTCAATTTTATCAACGCACGGTTACAGCCACAAAAGCGCTCAATGATACGGCGGTTGAATATATCGGCGGTATTCAAGTCATTAAGGTTTTCGGAAATACAAAAAGTTCCTACGACCGCTTCGTGCATGACGCGTATGAAGCAGCTCACAGCTATATCGATTGGATGCGCTCCTGTATTCTCACCTTTACATTCGCCACGGTAATCATGCCCGCCACAATGGTTTCCGTGCTCCCCATCGGCGGTCTGTTGGTAAAGGGAGGATATCTTTCTCCGCAGAATCTGGTAACAATCATTATTTTGTCTGTCGGCATCATCACACCGCTTATAACCTTGATGAGTTATTCGGACGACTTTCGAACGATGGGAACCATTTTCGGTGAAGTTCAAAGTATTTTGTATGCTCCCGAAATGGAGCGCCCATTAGACGGAACCGTTCCAAAGAAAAACATGTTGAAGTTGCAGGATGTTCATTTCTCGTATAAAGAACAGGAAGTGCTTCACGGCATTTCTATGGAAATCCCGGAGGGCAGCTTTATTGCGCTGGTCGGTCCTTCCGGCAGCGGAAAGAGTACCATTGCTCGTCTCATCGCTTCGCTTTGGGATGTGAGCAGCGGCTCAATTTTGCTGGGGGATACGGACATTCGCGCAATTCCGCAAGAGGCGTATTCGGATAAGATTGCCTTTGTCTCGCAGGATAATTATCTATTCAACATGACGGTCAGGGAAAATATCCGCATTGGACGGGCGGATGCAACTGATGCAGAAGTGGAGGAAGCGGCAAGACAAAGCGGTTGCCATGAATTCATTTTGGAACTGGAGAATGGTTACGATACCGTGGTAGGCACTTCCGGCGGGCATCTTTCCGGCGGCGAGCGGCAGCGTATTTCCATTGCAAGAGCAATGCTGAAAGCGGCGCCTATTATCATTTTGGATGAGGCAACCGCCTACACCGATCCTGAAAGCGAGGCGGTTATTCAGCGCTCTATCTCTAAGCTGACGGAGGGGAAGACGCTCATCGTGATTGCGCACCGGCTCTCGACGATTACCGCTGCCGATTGTATTTATGTTATTAAAGACGGCACCGTTGCAGACAGCGGAACCCATGATGAGCTTCTTTCTCATCACGGGTTATATGAAACGATGTGGAATGCACATATTGAGGTGAAAGATCATGCTTAAAGTTATTAGAAAGTTTTTTGCGTTCTGCGGTGAAGAAAACCGCCGGAAATTTATCACTTCCATTCGGCTCAATGTTATTCAGGCGCTGTTTGAGGCGCTAAAGATTCCGGCGATTGCAGTGATGATTCGGGCGCTGATGAACGGAACGGTAGACACAAAAGATATCCTGCTCTCGTTAGGGATTATGCTGATCAGCATTGCCGGATCGGGATTGCTAAAATCAAAGGCCGTTATGTTGCAGACCGAAGGGGGCTATGACACTTGTGCGAAAAAACGGGTGGAGATTGCGGAGCATCTGCGGTATCTTCCGATGGGATACTTTAACGCCAACAGCCTCGGACAGATTACGTCTATCACAACTAATATAATGGAAAGTCTTGAAAATATTGCAACCCGTGTGGTAATGCTTGTCTGCGACGGCTTGCTTACAACCTCGCTTATTGTCGTCATGTTGTTTTTCTTCGACTGGAGAATCGCCTGTGTGCTGCTCTGCGGTTTTTCGCTGTTTCTTTTTGCAAACAGCCGTCTCCGGATTGCTTCCGAAAAGGTGTCGGGAAAAAAGATACGCGCAGATGAAAGGCTCGTAGAAAAGGTTCTGGAATACCTGCAAGGGATGACCGAGGTTAAGGCTTACCGGTTGACGGGAGTTAAGAGCAAGGAATTAAATGAGGCAATCTCGGAAAACAGTAAGATCAATATCGACATGGAAATGACACTGGTGCCTCGCATAGCATTGCAGAGTTTTATCGCCAAGCTTACCGGTGTGGCAATGGTAGCTTTTTCATGCGTATTTTATTGTGCCGGAAGTATGGACGCCTTGACTGCCGTTGTCATGGTAATCTCCGCATTTATCATCTATACCGGTCTGGAAACGGCAGGACAATATTCGTCACTGCTGCGCGTGGTTGATATGAGTGTTGACCGGGCGCAGGAAATTCTGAACACGCCGCAGATGGATATATCCGGAGAAAATATTACACCGGCAGTGCGTGATATTACTGCGCAGGATATAGCATTTTCGTATGAGAAGCGGAAAATCATCGACGGGATTTCATTGCATATTCCGGAAAAAACCACGACGGCGATTGTCGGTCCTTCCGGCGGAGGAAAAACCACCTTGGTAAATCTGCTTGCACGGTTCTGGGATGTAGACGGGGGAACCGTTATGCTGGGCGGCCGGAATGTGAAGGATTACGATATGGATTCCTTGATGGCGAATTTCAGTTTTGTGTTCCAATCGGTCTATTTATTCCACGACACCATCGCCAACAATATCCGCTTTGGTCAGTCCGGCGCTCCGATGGAAGATGTGATCGCTGCGGCGAAAAAGGCCTGCTGCCATGACTTTATCTCAAGCCTTCCCCAAGGATACGATACGGTAGTCGGCGAAGGCGGCGCAAGTCTTTCCGGCGGCGAAAAACAGCGCATCTCCATCGCCCGCGCTATGATGAAAAATGCGCCGGTCATCTTTTTGGATGAGGCAACTGCCAACATTGATCCCGAAAATGAAAACGAGCTGATGCACGCCATCCAAGCACTCACCGCCGAAAAGACCGTCATCATGATAGCCCATCGGCTGAAAACCGTAGAGAGAGCCGATCAGATCATCGTCGTAGACCACGGCAAGATTGTGCAGCACGGCACCCATACCCAACTGATGGAGCAGGACGGCATATACCGCAACTTTATCTGCGAACGGCGCGAAGCTGCAAGCTGGAAGGTGCATAAATAATTATATGGAGGAATTTTAAATGAAAAGCGAAAGCAAACTGAAAGGTCGGGATTTGATTAACATCGGAATCTACAGCGCAATTTACTTTGTCATTTTATTTGCGATTGCAATGTTGGGCATGATACCGATATTTTTGCCGCTTCTGTCGGTATTTGTACCGATTATAGGCGGTATTCCTTTTATGCTTTTTTTAACAAAGGTGAAAAAGCCCGGAATGATTTTTATCATGGCTATGATTATGGGAATCTTAATGCTGCTTACCGGTATGGGACCGTGGCCGCTCCTTACCTGCGCAATCGCAGGAGGACTTGCGGAACTGTGTTTTAAGAGCGGAGAATACAAGAACGCCAAAAAAGCGGTTCTCTCTTATGGACTGTTCAGTGTGTGGATTTTCGGAAATTACTTACCGCTGTTTACGGACTACGAGGGATACTTTGCACAGAGAGCGGATTATGGTCAGGCATATATTGATGCGGTTTCAAAACTTATGCCCCTCTGGATGGCGCCGGTACTACTGGCTGCTTGTTTAGTCTGCGGAATTCTCGGAGGGCTTCTTGGCAAGGCTCTTTTGAAAAAGCATTTTGAGAAAGCAGGTCTTGCGTGATAGCATACTCATCCGCACTGTCGCAAGAAAAAAGACGCGGCTTTCTCGACCCTCGCACAAAGCTTGCACTCGTGCTCGTTTTAGCGGTATTTGTTATGGGCGGACTTGGCGGCTCTCAAATGAAATCGATTAAGATAATCTTGTCGGTTCTTCCGTTTTTATTGCTGCTCATAGAACGGCAATGGAAACGGTTTGGACGCGGGGTTATTATGCTTGCGGTCGGTTATGGGCTGCTGATCGCTATGCCGTATTTGCCGGGACTGCTGAACTTCATTGCTTTAATGTGCGGAGGAATTTTAACGCGCTTTGCAGTTACGGTAGTTATGGGCGGATATTTGATTGGAACGACGTCCGTTAGTGAATTTATCTCCGCTATGAAGCGGCTTCATATTCCTCAAGCAATCACCATTCCCATGTCGGTGATGTTCAGGATGTTTCCGACCATTGGAGCGGAATGGAAATCCATCAGACGAGCGATGGGTATGCGCGGAATTCGGTTAGGCGGTGTAAGAGCCGGAGAGGTTGTGGAGTACCAACTGGTTCCTATGATAACTTCAACCGTCCGTATCGGAGAAGACCTATCTGCCGCTGCGTTGACACGCGGATTGGGCGCTCCGATAAAGCGCACTAACATCTGCCGTATCGGATTTCGAGTGCAGGATTTGATATTGCTGATTATCTGCCTCGCCGTTGTTGTCATGTGGATTTTGGAGCTTTGCAGAGTAGCATTATGGTAGAACTTAAAAATGTCAGTTTTCGTTACGGCGCCGGAAATGTTGAGTGCACGTATGCAAGTAGTTTGAAAAATATTGATCTGACGGTAAAAACGGGAGAATGCGTCCTTTTGACGGGCCCGTCAGGGTGCGGAAAGACAACGATATTGCGGCTTATAAACGGTCTGATTCCGCACTTCTATTCCGGAGCACTCAGCGGTGATATCTTCATTGACGGCGACAGTGTTAAGGATCGTGAACTCTATGATACCGCACTCATCATAGGCACCGTTTTCCAAAATCCCAGAACCCAGTTTTAC
The DNA here is from genome assembly GCF_050937395.1 of Treponema sp. OMZ 805. Taxonomy (NCBI): domain Bacteria; kingdom Pseudomonadati; phylum Spirochaetota; class Spirochaetia; order Treponematales; family Treponemataceae; genus Treponema; species Treponema sp. OMZ 805. The sequence goes on from NZ_JACCLP010000006.1 coordinate 71,894, forward strand.
AATGTCGATACCACCGGAGAACTTGCATTCGGATGTGAAAACAGAGGGCTGCCTGAGCAGGAAATCTATACCAGAATCGACCGTACCGTTGCACATTTCCGTATGGCATCTTTGATGGATCGCAATATCTTCCGCCTGTCTGACGGCGAAAAACAAAAAATAGCCTGCGCTTCCGTAAATGTATCCGAACCGAAAATCATACTGCTCGATGAGCCGTCTGCAAATCTTGACTATACGGCAACGCTGATGCTTCGAGAGCTTATCCTGCGCTGGAAGGCAGAGGGAAAAACCATTATCGCGGCGGAGCATCGCATTGCATACCTGTGGGACATCATTGACCGCGCTGTAGTTCTGCGTGACGGAGAGATTGTCGGAGAATTTACCGGAAGCGGGAAAGAGGAGCTTACACAAAATCAGCTTACACAAATGGGGCTTCGTACAACCGTGATGGAATCGCCTGCGGAAATGCAAATGGATTCTTTTCGAGAAGGAGACAGACCAATCACACTGCGAAATTTCCACTTTGCCTATCACGGCGAAAAAAAGAACATTGTGGATATTCCAATACTGCAAATCGCTGCAGGGCAAATTACGGCAATCGTGGGAGCAAACGGCGCAGGCAAGACCAGCTTCCTCAATTGTTTATGCGGACTGGAAAAACGGTGTAAAGGTACCTTGGAGTATGAGGGAAAACTTTACGACAGCAAATCTCGAAAGAAGCTTTGTTTTATGGTTATGCAAGATACCGGCAATCAGCTTTTTACAGAAAGTGTACTGGATGAGGTTCTTATCAGCCTAAAAAAAGGAACAGCAACCGAGAAAGAAACGGCAATGGAAATCATAAGAAATCTTGATTTGGCGGACTTTGCCGATCGTCATCCGCAGAGCCTTTCCGGCGGACAAAAACAGCGGCTCGCCATTGCCTGCGCCCTTGCATCCGGGCGGGACTTACTGCTTCTTGACGAACCGACCAGCGGCCTTGATTATGCGCACATGAAAGAAACCGCCGCATTGCTGGAAAAACTTCGATCGATGGGCACAACAATTCTCGTTGTAACCCACGACGGCGAACTTATCCGCTCCTGCTGCACGAGGCGTATAACCGTATAAGTTTTTTCCGCATCACCACACATACGGAATGATTTTGTATTTTACCTTTTTTTTATATTCGGTGTATCCGTCTAAATCTTTTTCAAGCACTGCTTCTTCGTTTATAATTCTTTTTGCAATAATGACAGGATATGCAAGAAAAACGACAAAAGAGATAAGAGAACCCAGCACCAAAGGCATCGACAGAAATAAAAAAATCGTTATGGTATACATAGGATGGCGAACGATCCCATACAATCCGGTATCAACGACCTTTTGCTCCTTTTGGACTTCAACCGTTCGTGATAAGTATGCATTCTCCTTTAATACTTCCGCATAAAGCATATATGAAAGCAGAAATATAGCGGCACCTGTCCATGACAACCAATCGGGTGCTATTATCCATCCGAAACGGAAATTCAATCCGGCTAAAACAAATCCCAAAAGAAACATTGCGGCACTTAAGTTTATCACCAGACGTTGTTCCGCTTGCGATTCTTTTGTGTTCAAGCGTTTTTTGAGCAAGTCCGGATTTTTCAACAGTAATACAATTCCTGCGAAGAGCATCGGAATAAATAATATCCCCATCAACAACCATGCTTTCCAATAATGAAAAGTTCCTGCAGGTAAAAACAATAAAATTCCTATGGCCACCACGCCGAGAGAAAACTTTAACAGTGCTTTAAAGCATAAATCTTTTTCCATACAACCTCTTTTATATTCCCCTTCGCTCAGTTCTTTATGAGCTGTATAATTTTTTCACAATGCTTTTCTGTTATTTTTACGGAAACTTATCTACGGTTCTGTATATATTCTTTTCTGAGCTTATCGGCAATACCGCTCTTTTGAATATGGTGAATAAGATTTGCATGCGGAAACGGTATGGTTTTGATATCTTTATCATATTCTGTAATTTTTCCGGTTTCATTAAAAAGCGGACGCCCTTCTATCTTGCCGAACTTAATAAACTGTATCCAGTCCTTTTGAATTGCAATAACGGCAGCCTTATTTTCATCGGTAATGTGTATATTCATGTTATCTATGGTGCCGAAGAAAAATGCAAGTTCCGCCCCATGATATGAGCCGCGAAGTCCATTATATAGATTAGGAATATAATTCATTCTATATCCGTATACGGGAGATTTTTCTCCGATTTTTTCCATGAGGAACAGTGCACTTGAGTGAAATACAAGCAACTCCATGATTTGAATTTGTAAGTCTACGATTCCGTTCGCTTCCGGTTTTAGTTCGGATTCAAGAGAATCTGCAAATTCTCCGTATTTTTTCAACAGAAATTCTTTTAAATGTTCTTTGTTCTTTGTAATTCCAAGAGCTTTGTAGTACATCGGTAATTCAATCATGGAAAATTCATCTTTATTTGACCCTATCAGTACCGGCATACAAGGGAATGATCCTCGTTCCAACAGATTCATCGGGTGCTCTGTAAAAAACTTACCGTCAATGATATCATTTTGACCTCCTTTTAGTTTCATCAATTTTTTAGCCGACAATTTTTTCAGGGGATTCCGAATAAGTGATAGGGCATCTCGAAAAATTGACTTTGGGCGAATTTGTTCGAGATTTAAAGAAACGATATGAGAGAAGCAAATCAATTAAAAGAATGTCAGAAACTTTGGGCAGCACATAAGTATCTCGTTCTCAGCAAGTCCGGCTCTATTTATAACGAGATTCGCGAGTATTTAAAGCGGGAGAATGCACAAGTGCGGCATGTGTTGACTCTCATTGATCAGGCGCGCACTTTACCGGAGAATCGAGGACAAGTCTGCAACGCGTTTCAGCATATCTGGGGATATTTTAAGAAGCAGGCTACTCGGGATGAAAAGGCGGAGTTTATGCATTGTTTGGAGCAATATCGCAGCGGTCAGGCGGAACAGGAAATTTTGCTGGGTGCTGTGCGCAAGCTCCTTGCAGTCTACCCTAACAACTATTTGCAGCAATCGCATCTATTATTCGGAGAACAAGATGAGACTGTGGCATCAAGATATGATTAACAAACTCCCGCGTCAACAGCTGTTGGGACAACATAGGGAGTGTTGTGCCTTGCGCGGAAACGGCTGGGGCAGGCAGCATGCAACTGTCAATTATGTTTTTCGTTATTCACCCTATCTGCTTTATTGTTATCACCAACTCATTATGGAGGAGATGAATCGGCGAGGCTACAAGGTCAGTCCTGAGTGGCTGGACAAAGACTATCGCGGCAGAAAATGTCCGGCATATAATAATTTAGCGGTCATCGAAATACTCAACCCCATATATACTGAACATGATGATTGCTATTATCGTGAGTGTCTCAAGAATTTGGAAACCAAGGGAATTCATTTGGATTAAGTAGGGTAACAGCAAATGTATGGAACTTTGTATGGATAAAAGCGAAAAGCTCATTAAATATATACTGTGGGGCTCCATAGCCCTAGACATCACTATTTGTGTATGCTTTGTTATCGGTTTTTCACTGGGACTTGGAAGTGTGGAGATCGGCTTTTTTATGGTAGGTCTTGTTTTCCGGTACGGACTAGCCATAGCCATCATCAGCATTTTATTGAAGTTTGCTGTTATTGCTTTGAGTTTTCAAAGAGATACAAATATAAAAAGAAAGTCATGGTCCATCGCTTTTCTGTCTCTGGTAAGGCTGTTGATTATAGGCGGAGTAATCTGGGGAATTTACTTTATCGGTAAAGTAATGACTGCCGTAGGATAACCCATCGCTAACCCTTTTAATATCTTTTTTTGCTCATCTCTTGCAGCAACAACGCTCTTCAAACAAGGATCTGCCGAATCAATCTTTTAAACATAGATAGTGCTCAATACTTGTGGTATAATACGGGCAGCTGAAAATCGCCGGGGAGTTGTGATTATGGTAAGAGAAGCGGTTAAAGAAGATTTATATGAATTATTGAATCTATCTCTGTTTTTGCACGAAAAAAATATTCCGGAAAATTCAAGCCGCATGGAAAATACATGGAACACAATTATTGAAGATGAGAATCATCATATCATCGTCAATGAAATAAACGGTAAAATCGAAATCCGAGGAGATGATTTTTAGACGATGGAAACAGTGATTATACACGGACAAAATCATAAGGGATCAACATATCATATTGCGAGCAATCTGGCATTGAAAGTCGGGGGAAACATAAAAGAGTTTTTTTTGCCGAAAGATTTCGGTGAGTTTTGTACCGGTTGTACAAAGTGTTTTTTAGAATCGGAAAAACAATGTCCGCATTTCGACAGACTTAACCCTATTACCGAGACGATAGACAAAGCCGATTTGATTATTCTTGCAAGTCCCGTATATGTAATGCACCCAACGGGTTCTATGAAAGCATTTTTAGATCATTACGGATATCGTTGGATGGTACACCGACCGGAGGAAACAATGTTTTCGAAGCAGGGTGTGTGTATTTCCACTGCCGCGGGTGGGGGTATGAAATCTGCAAATAAAGATATGGCAGACAGTTTGTTTTTTTGGGGAGTTGCTGAAATTTACACATACGGCAAAGCTGTTCAGGCTGTAAAATGGCAAGATGTAAGTGAAAAAAATAAAAAATCCATAGATAAAGCATTAAGCTCTCTTGCAAAAAAAATTACCGATAAGTATGGTAAAGCGAAGCCCGGAATAAAAACAAAACTGATGTTCAATATCATACGCCTCTTACAAAATAAAATCCGGAATCGGGCAGATACGGATTATTGGCAGGAAAAGGGATGGCGGGATAAAAACCGTCCGTGGAAATAATGATAAACTTTGGAAATATTCTATAGGGAACCTTTGAAAACCAACCGGGTTTTTAGAGATGCCGCATATTAACTTGAAAGTTTAGTCAATAATTTGGAAACCAAGGGAATTCATTTGGATTAATATTGTGAGGCTTCGCTATAAAAAGAAAGCCATTGTTCATCGTTTTTTTCTTCGGAGGTTTCCCTCACTGCGTTCGGGTCGCTACGTCCGCTGTTCCGCTACCGCTCCAGATTAAGAATATGGACGAGCAGACCATATTTCAAAGATAATCCGAATGAAGCTATTAGACGAATTGCTTCCTTAAAAGAAGATACGAGTGACTATGTTAGGAAATCGATAGGAAACGCTTTAAGGGATATTAGCAAAAAATTTCCGGAATTAATTGAAGCTGAACTCAATAATTGGAACTTAGAAAGCAAAGAAATAAATCAAGTGTATAAGTTGGCGAGTAAATTTATTAGCTGACACATGAGAAATTGTGGAGGGGTAAACTGGCACGGCATATTATTGTAGTTGCATATGACCCGAGATGGGTTGAGCAATATAATTCAGAAGCATTAAAAATAAAAGGGATCTTGCAAGATAACTGCGTTACAATTCATCATATAGGCAGTACAGCTGTTAAAGGACTTTATGCAAAACCAATCATTGATATTATGCCTGTTGTGCATAGCCTTGAAGAAGTAGATGGGGTCAGCACTGAATTTGAGAAAATCGGCTATGAATATATGGGCGAGTTCGGAATCAAAGGACGACGCTATTTGTGCAAAGGCGGCAACGACAGGACGCATCATATTCATATTTTTCGCGAAGACAATACTGCTGATATAAGCCGCCATTTAGCAGTCAGAGACTATCTCAGAACGCACAAAGATGTTTGCGGAAAGTATTCTGCCTTAAAACGTACGCTTGCCCAAAAATATCCCTACGATATAGACAGCTACTGCGGCGGAAAAGCTTCTTTTGTTCGACAGATGGAAAAGAATGCTGTAATATGGAAAGAATAGGCAACATAATTATTGTCCGAGCTTTTTAAACGATAAATTCCAGCTTGCCTAACTCAAACAATTAAATAAGAAGCTACAAAGTAATTCACAAACTAGTAAATCTGCCGCTGCCTACATCAAACCTGGGATAACACCTTTTACAAAAGTATTGCGTTTCTATTGCTTTTGTATTACTCTAATACTAAGAGGTAACTATGAAAACAGCAGTTTTACAAACACGGATAGATAAAACGCTCAAACAAGATGCAGATGCTTTTTTCGAATCAATCGGAATGGATACGACAACTGCGATACGTATCTTTTTAAAGCAAACGTTAATCCAGCGCAAAATCCCCTTTGAAATCGTTCAAGATAATTCTTTTTATTCGGATAACAATATAAAGGCTTTGGAACATTCTAAAGCTCAAATGGAAAATGGGCAGCATTCAATCCGTGAACTTGTCGAGGCGTAACAATTGCATAAAGATTTTTCAGATGATGCGTGGGCTGATTACACTTATTGGATAATGCAAGATAAAAAAATCCTCAAAAAAATAAATCAATTACTTGCTGATATTGAACGAACTCGTTTCTTCGTTAAGGCTGGAACCTAAATCCACCTATTATCGGAACTGCTGCATTGTAAAGGTTGTGGAACAAAAATGCACATTCGTACTATACATAAGAACGGAAAGAATAGAGAAAAACAGATGATTTTGTATCAGCTTTTTCTGTTCTTCTTCTATCTATTTCTATGAAATACTTGATGGCAAGGGGAAAAATCTGACAGTGAATGAAAGCCTTAAAAATGGTATAATATCGGCAAATACGTAGAGAGAAAACCGTGAAGAAAAAGGAGATGAGTTCGTTTGAAAGAGTATATTGCGAGTTTAGAAAAAGAATTTTAGTTGGTAGAAAACGGTTTCAAAGAGGAAGAAAAAAAGTATGCTGTGCAGCATCATTACAAGTGTACTTGATTATTCTTTTGGGGCAATACCTCTTGCAATTTATAAGGGTCCATATATTTTCAAAAGTATTCTTGTAAATTTGTGGAAAGGATTGTACAATAAGTACAAGCGTTTACTTTTTTGCAGGTAACTTTGGGCAGGTAGTATGGAAGTAAAGAAAGAGCGGTTCGGGATGCTGTCGTCGGGAGATGCGGTATCGATTTTTACGGTTTCTAATGGCACAATGTCGTTTTCGGCAATCGATTACGGCTGCTGTATTACCGCGATTTTATTACCTGCAGCCAAGGGCGGATATGATGATGTTGTACTCGGTTATTCAACACTCGAAGGATATATCCGTAATAAACCTCATTTCGGTTCCATTGTCGGACGATGTGCAGGGCGGATTTCAAATGCCTGTTTTTCTATAGAAGAAAAATGCTATACACTGACCCGTAATAACGGCGGAAAACACTGTCTGCATGGCGGCTATCCTGCGTATGACAAGCAGTTGTGGCAAGCCGACATTATTTCCGGCAACGATGAGGCGGGTATCCGTTTTTCCCGAATAAGCCCCGACGGTGAGCAAGGTTTTCCCGGAGAAGTCCGGTTTACTGTTTCGTATACCCTCAATAAAAACAATACCATTACACTTCGGTACGAAGCTCATACCACGAAAACAACTCCGATCAATCTGACAAACCATACGTATTTTAATCTCAATCCTGCCGGAATGGAGGCCGATGGGGGTTATGTTTCGGCTCTTAATCATCATGTACAGCTGGCAGCAAGTCGCTATGCAGAAGTTGACGCTTCGCTTATACCGACAGGCAAGCTGCTACCGGTAGAAGGAACGCCGTTCGATTTCCGAACTCCGAAGTTGTTATCGCATGATTTTGCTCAATTAAAAGACGGCTATGACGGGACATGGCTGCGCGATGCGGATGGTGCGGACGATGTTCCGCTTGCTGCGGTTGTAACTGAGCCGACGACAGGCAGAACACTGCGTATTTATTCAACACAGCCGGCAATTACGATGTATACCGCGAATTTTTTAAACGGCGAGCAAGGAAAGAACGGCAATGTGTACAACAAGCACTCCGGCGTGTGCTTTGAAACTCAGCATGTACCGGATTCGCCCAATCGTCCTGAATTTCCTTCCGTATGGGTTCATCCCGGCGAAGTATATCGGCACGAAACGCAGTGGCGCTTTACCGTTTAGCGGTAAGGAGCAAACAGCGCACAATTGGGAATAGATACTATCGGGGTTATAACGATACCGGATAAATGCTATACTTATAGTTGAGATTGATATAATAGAAACTGATCGAGCCTGTTATAAAATCGATACAAACAATATGACGATACATACATAAGAGAGGTGAGTTGATTATGGAAGTTCAGTTACAGGATCTTGTTGAAAAGATCAAGCAGGACGGTATTGCTTCTGCTGAACAGCAAGCTGCGGGTATCATTGCCGAAGCGGAGAAAAAGGCAAAGGCTATCGTTGCGGATGCGGAAAAAGAGGCTGAAACCTTGCTCAAAAAGACCGAGGTCGAATCCCAACGGTTTACAAACGCTTCGGAGGCTGCCGTTAAACAGGCTTGCCGCAATGCGCTCATCGCCTTTAGAGAAGGAGTTACCGCTTCTCTCGATGCCCTCATCAAAGCGGAAACAGCAGCGGCATATAACAGCGATGTACTCAAAACGCTGATTCCCGAAGCGGTAAAGGGCTGGATTAAAACAAACGAAGCCGATATTTCCGTTATTATGTCCCCTGAAGATGCTAAAAAGCTGGAAAGCGCTTTGCTCGCTGCGTTTAAGAAAGAGGTTGAAAAAGGCATCGAGGTTAAATCCGATGCACAGCTTGCAGGCGGCTTTAGAATTGGGGTAAAGGACGGTTCGGCATACTATGATTTTTCTGCAGAAGCGGTTGCCGATTTATTTTCCGCCTATATCAGCTCACGCGCTGCACGCCTGTTGAAGGATGCGGTAAAGGAGTTATAAGGAGTGGCTTCATACTATTATTTGATGGCTCAGCTGCCGTCAATTATGCCGCACACCGACCCGCCGCTTTCTTACGCGCAATTTAAAGAGCTTGCCCTGCGGTTTTTAACTGAAAAAGATGCCGCCGTGCTGGAATCTTTAACGCTTGTTCCGCCCCGCGAGGCTGTCTATACGGCTTCTGCTGTGGTGAACGAATGGTATGCGTTTGAACAGGAACTGCGGTTTGCGCTTGAACAAATGCGCGCTGCAAGGCTGAAACGGGATGAGCGGATTGCTCCTGCAGAAACACCTGCTTCCGCCTTTGATATCGGCGCTATTGTGCGCGGGGTTTCAAACATCGATGACCCCTTAGCGGCGGAACGGTATTTGCTGAATGCGCGGCTTGCGGCGGCAGATCAGCTGCGGAAACTGCATTTCTTTGACAGCGAAGCGGTTTTCGGCTATGGAATTGTATTACTGTTGAGCGAACGGGCTTCAAAATTTAAGATGGAAACCGGCCGCACAGAATATCACTCAATTTATACACAAATTCTCGGAGAAAAGATATGAGAGGAACGAAAGGAAAGGTAGTCGGTATTAACGGGAATATGGTCAGCGTTGAGTTTGACGGTCTGGTTACGTTAAACGAAGTTGGCTACGTCCATATCGGCGACACCAAATTGAAGAGCGAGATCATCCGTATACGCGGCTCCGTTGCTCAGATGCAGGTATTCGAAATTACCAAGGGTATCCGCGTCGGTGATGAAGTTGAGTTTACCGGAGATCTCTTGTCGGTTGAACTCGGGCCGGGACTGCTCGGCAGAGTATATGACGGTTTGCAGAACCCGCTCCCCGACCTTGCAGAAAAGGCGGGCTACTTTTTGGAGCGCGGTATCTATTTGAATGCGCTTCCTACTGAAGCACAATGGGATTTTACACCGGTTGCACAGGTCGGCGATACGCTCGTGCGCGGCGATGTGCTGGGAACCGTGCCGGAGGGGAACTTTACCCACCGGATTATGCTTCCCTTCGGTATGTACGGCACATACACGCTTTCTTCCATTAAACCGGCAGGACAGTACACCGTACACGAAACCATTGCGGAAGTAACCGACGAGCGCGGAAAAAAGTACCCGCTTACGATGAGCTTCCGCTGGCCGGTAAAGCGTGCAATCGACTGCTATGCCGAACGGCTCAAGCCCTCCGAAACGCTTGTTACCAAAATCCGTACCGTAGATACCTTCTTCCCGGTAGCAAAGGGCGGAACCTACTGTATTCCGGGGCCGTTCGGTGCCGGTAAAACCGTTTTACAGCACGCAACCAGCCGTAACGCAGAGGTTGATATCGTAATCATCGCCGCCTGCGGTGAGCGCGCCGGTGAAGTTGTAGAAACCTTAAAAGAATTCCCTGAATTGATCGACCCCCGCACGGGACGTACCTTGATGGAGCGGACGGTTATCATCTGTAATACATCGTCGATGCCGGTTGCGGCGCGCGAGGCTTCGGTTTATACCGGCGTTACCCTTGCCGAATACTACCGCCAGATGGGGCTTGACGTTCTGCTCCTTGCAGACTCCACCAGCCGCTGGGCACAGGCTTTGCGCGAAATGTCCGGACGCTTGGAGGAAATCCCCGGTGAAGAAGCTTTCCCTGCCTATTTGGAATCCTACATTGCAGCGTTCTATGAGCGCGCCGGTATTGTCCGCTTAAAGGACGGCAGTAAAGGCTCCGTAACGATCGGCGGTACGGTTTCCCCCGCAGGCGGTAACTTTGAAGAGCCGGTTACGCAGGCAACGCTCAAAGTTGTCGGCGCATTCCACGGACTTTCCCGCGAACGCTCCGATGCCCGTAAATATCCCGCCATCCACCCGCTCGATTCATGGTCAAAATACCCGAGCGTACTCGGCACGGCGCAGGTGGAATACGGTAGAGGAATGCTCCGCCGCGGTACCGAAGTTGAGCAGATGATGAAGGTTGTCGGCGAAGAAGGTACCAGTATGGAAGACTTTATCGTCTACTTGAAGGGCGACTTCCTCGACGCGGTTTATTTACAGCAAAACTCCTTCGATAAGGTTGACGATGCCGTTTCCGTAGAGCGTCAGCGCTATATTTACAAACTGATCCTGCGCATATTGGGCTCTCAGTTCTCCTTTAATACCAAGGATGAAGCCCGCGCATACTTTAACAAGCTGCGCCAGTCCTTTATCGACTATAACTATTCGCCGTGGGAATCGCCGGAATTTAAGAAGCACGAAGCGGCAATTACCGGAGCGCTTTCCGATAAGGCAACCGGGCTTGATGAAAAAGCGGCAAAACTCATAAAAGAAGCGGAGGCACATCATGAAGAAAGTGTACAGTAAGATTGAATCCATTAACGGTTCGGTTATAACCGTCAAGGCTGAAGATGTGTCCTACGGTGAGCTTGCGCAGGTTCAGACAAGCTTTGGCACCTCGCTTGCACAGGTCAATAAGCTGGATAGAGGGCTTGTTTCGCTACAGGTATTTGCAGGCGGACGCGGCGTTTCCACCGGTGATGAAGTACGCTTCCTCGGCAGGGAAATGCAGGTAAGCTTTTCCGATGACTTACTCGGACGTATCTTTAACGGTTCGGGAGAGCCGCGCGACCAAGGCCCGATGCTCAAGGATAATATGGTAGAAATCGGCGGTCCGTCCGTAAACCCGTCCAAGCGTATTATGGCAAAGCGCATGATCAGAACCGGTATTCCGATGATCGACGTATTCAACACCCTCGTGGTTTCCCAGAAGCTGCCGATTTTCTCAAGCTCCGGTGAACCCTACAACGAACTGCTCGCACGTATCGCAATGCAGGCTGAGGTTGATGTCATCGTACTCGGCGGTATGGGGCTTAAATACGACGACTACCTCTATTTTAAGGATACGCTGGAAGAAGCAGGTGCGCTGAGCCGCACGGTGATGTTCGTACACACCGCCGCCGACCCGACGGTAGAATGTTTGATGATCCCCGATATGTGTCTTGCAGTCGGTGAACAATTTGCACTCAAAGGCAAGGATGTCCTCGTTCTTTTAACCGATATGACCAACTTCGCCGATGCGATGAAGGAAATTGCCATTATACAGGAACAGGTTCCGTCAAACCGCGGTTATCCCGGCGACCTTTACAGCCAGCTTGCCGCCCGCTACGAAAAGGCAGTTGACTTTGACGATGCAGGTTCGGTTACCGTTCTTGCCGTTACCACCATGCCCGGCGACGACGTAACGCACCCCGTTCCCGATAACACCGGATATATCACCGAGGGTCAGTTCTATCTTAAACACGGACGCATCGAACCGTTCGGAAGTCTTTCCCGTCTCAAGCAGAACGTCAACGGAAAGACCCGTGAAGATCACCGTGCGCTCATGGATAATATGATCAAGCTCTATGCTTCCTACAAGGACACGCTTGAGAAAAAGTCGATGGGCTTTATGATGAGTGAATGGGACGGCAAGCTGCTGAAATACGGTGAGCTTTTTGAATCCCGCATGATGGATTTGTCGGTAAACATTCCGCTTGAGGAAGCGCTCGATAACGGATGGAAGATTCTTTCGTCCTGCTTTACTCCTGAGGAAACCGGTATTAAGTCCGATTTGATCAAAACCTTCTGGCCCAAGGATGCGCAGAACAATCCCTCCGCGGATTAATGCGTTTCCTTATATAGTAGAGGAATAGCGATGGCTATTAAACTGACGAAAAACGAGCTGAAAAATCAAAAAGAATCGCTCAAGATGTTCCAGCGGTACTTGCCGACGCTTCAGCTTAAAAAACAGCAGCTGCAAACCGAAATCCGCACGATTGAGATGCATGCAAAAGAGGTTCGGCTGAACCGCGATGCGCTGCACAAGGAGTTTGAGCAGTGGATTGCCGTCTTCGGTGAAGCGGGAGTCTTTACGCCTGAAATCCTCAAGGTGAAAGAAGTGCGTACCTCGACGGGAAATATTGCCGGTGTTTCGATACCGGTATTTTCCGGGGTGGACTTTGAACGCAGCAGCTACGATCTTTTTACAACGCCGCTCTGGCTCGACATTGCCTGCGACCGGATGGAGCGGGTTTTATCGCTCGATCTTGAAGCCCAAATCCTCGATGAACAGGTGGCACGGCTCAACAACGAACTGCGTACTACAACGCAGCGTGTCAACTTGTTTGAAAAGGTGAAGATACCGGAAACAAAGCGGAACATCAAAAAAATTTCCGTGTATCTGGGAGATCAGCAGGTAGCGGCTGTTGTGCGCGGGAAGATTTCCAAGAAAAACTTGGAAAAGAACGCTCCGGATGAGGAGGAAACAGCATGATTTTACCGATGAAAAAACTGACGCTCCTTGTGCTGGATTCTCAGAAAAAGGCGGCGTTAAAAACACTGCGGAACTTCGGTGCGGTGCATATCGAAAAGGAAGCCGCTTCAAGCGATACCTTGACGGAATTGCAAAACACATACACGAGAGTACAGCAAGCGGAAGCATTGATTACCGAATCGCAGCCGAAAAAAGCTGAAAAAGCACAGACTGAAACGCTCACATTGAGCCGGAATGACTTATTGCAGGCAGTTGACGAGATTCTTGACCTCAAAGACCAAGAATCAAATACACGGGCTGCAATCAATAAGCTAACCGGCGACATTGAAGCATACAATGCTTGGGGGGATTTTGAGCCCAAAGATATACACAGCTTTGAAGAAAATGGCATCTATTTGACGATGGGTGAGCTTCCGGAAAAGTCATATACAGCATTGCCTGAAACGATTAAAACGGTACGGCTTGCAGGCGGCAAAAAAACAGTCCGCTTTGCGATAGTGTCCGAAACCGCAGATGTTCCTGCCGATTTGCCGTCCGATTTTAGTCCGCTTATTTTACCGGATATGCGGCTTTCGGCAATGCATACCGAAAGGGAACGGCTGCAAAAACAGCTGCCCTCATTCAAAGCAAAGATTGGGGCACGGACTGAATTGCTTGCACCGTTAAAGGCAGAGGCAAAAAAGCTTGCAAAAGAGATTGAGTTTGAAAGCGTCCGTGCCGGTATGGAAGTCATTCCGCTTGAGGAAGATACGGCAGCTGCTTCCGGTGCCGATAGCTCGGTAACGCTTGCTGCATCCGGCAGCGCAGCTACTGCGGCGGTCGGTTCAAGTAATGCTGCAAACGGCACTGCCGGGAATGCCGAAAAAGAGCCGATACGGCTTGCACGGCTTTCCGGTTATATCCTTGCTGAAAAACAAGCTGATTTTGCAGGGCTTGCAAAGGCAAACGGCTGGGCATTTATTGCTGATGATCCGGCTGAAGAAGATGCCGTTCCGACTGCAATGCGGCATAATCGGTTTGTGCAGTTGCTTACCCCGCTGACGGACTTCCTCGGTACGGTGCCGGGCTACCGCGAACCCGATATTTCGCTGTGGTTCCTGCTCTTTTTCGGTATCTTCTTTGCGATGATTTTCGGGGACGCAGGCTACGGCGCCATCCTCGTGATTTTATCACTGATCGGAATCGTCAAAGCAAAAGCGAAGGAGCAGCCCGCTCCGCTCGCTATGCAGATGTTCCTCTACCTCGGTGTTCTAACTGTTATCTGGGGGACTGCAACCTGCAACTGGTTCGGCATCTCGGTGGAGTACATCCCCGCATGGATGAAAAATCTCTCCATACCGGCTATCTCGAACGCAACGGAAGAGAGCATCAGAAATGCCAACTTGATGCAGTTCTGCTTTACACTCGGGCTTATTCAGCTGACAATCGGGCATATCATCTCGATTGTGCGGAATATCCGTTCTCCGCAGATACTGGGACATGTCGGCTCCATTGCGATGCTCTGCGGTATGTATATCGTGGTACTCAGCCTTGTCGTCAGCGCCGAGCGGTATCAGATTAACCAACCGGTAATGATTGCGGTAGGCGGCGGCTTTGCGCTTAACTTTATTTTTTCAAATTATCAAACCGGTATCGGGCAGAGTATTGTAGACAGCCTTAAAAATATCATCACGATGTTCTTAGGGGTGGTAAACGTCTTTGCCGATATAATGAGCTATATCCGTCTTTGGGCAGTCGGGCTTGCAGGTTCTGCAATCAGCGCGACAGTCAACCAGATGGCGGGGCCGGCGCTCGGCAGCTTCCTCATCTTTTTGGGTGTGCTGCTGTTATTCTTCGGACACGGGTTGAACTATATTATGAACGTACTTTCGGTTATCGTACACGGAGTGCGGCTTAATACATTAGAGTTTTCAAACCATGTCGGGTTAACGTGGGCAGGGTTCAAATACGAACCTTTTGCAGAATAAGGGGTTCTAAAACGAGAAGCTTTTAAAAAGCCGACGTTCTTAGAAGATGTGATAAAACGCTGATACATTAATATCGGCGGATAGAAAGCGGTAACGCTAACATTTCTTATTTCATACGCGGGAGCGGTGAGATAGATCGTGTAAATTAAACCTGTTCGGAAACTTCCGTTTCAGAACAGGTTACCTTGAAATGTGATGTTCAAAATCGTGCTATCTGTGCGATTTTGAACTCGTCGACCAGTTCGACAACGAAGTTATCGAACTGGTCTAGTATAAACTTGGAGGATTTCAATGAGTTTTGGTATGTTTGGTGCAGCAGCTGCACTCGGTATTTCGGCATTCGGATCGGCATTAGGGCTTGCTATCGCAGGACAGGGCACAATCGGAGCGTGGAAGCGGTGTTATTTGAATAATAAACCGGCTCCCTTCATCCTCCTCGCATTTGCAGGTGCCCCGCTCACGCAGACCATTTACGGCTTCTTGCTGATGAACAAAATGCTTAGTTCACAAGCGGATCCGTGGTTCCTGTTAGGTGTCGGTGTTGCGTGCGGTCTCGGTATTGCCGCTTCCGCCATTGCACAAGGTAAGGCTTCCGCAGCAGGTTCTGATGCGTTGGCGGAAACCGGTAAGGGCTTCGGTCAGTACATTACCGTTGTCGGTCTTTGCGAAACCGTCGCGTTGTTCGTTATGGTTTTCGGACTGATTAACTGCTAATAGTGCGGTGATAAAAAACGGATTTCGGCTTATGCCGGAATCCGTTTTTTTAAAGCCTTTACACTTTAAACTTGCTCACTTCGGTAGCAAGCTCAGCGATACTCTCTTTATTACGCTGGGTAATTTGATTGACCTCCTGCACGGATGTATTGATATATGATGCACCAGAGGTCATTTCGTCCATACTGCCGGTGATAACACGGGTAAGGTCGTCAAGTATCGCCATTTCCTTTGCAGCTTTTTCACCGCCTTTCAGCATTTCCGAAGAACCGCTGTTAACTTCAACTGTAACCGTATTGATATTCTTAATTGCAGTAAGAACTTCTCTACTGGCATTTTCCTGTTCGCGCATTGCCTCGGTCAGTTGATTACTCATCATCTTAACCTGTTCCGACAGATTAAAAATAACATTGAATTTTTCTTCAACGGTATGAGCCGAAGCGGAGAGACTTTCGATTTCCGTACCGAACTGTTTAAGCGTCGTTGTAATAGTTTTTCCCTGCGTTGCCGAATCTTCGGCCAGCTTGCGGATCTCATCGGCGACGACCGCGAAACCTTTTCCCGCCTCACCGGCATGGGCAGCTTCGATTGCCGCATTCATTGCAAGCAGGTTTGTCTGACTGGCAATGTGTTGAATAACACCACTCGCCTCTATTAAGCTCCCCGACTCTTCTGCAATTTTTTGCGTAATGGCATTGGAGCTGTGCAGCGTTTCTTTTCCGTCGGAAGTAGCAGAGGCGAGTGACTTTATCGATTCATCGGTTCGCTCCAAAGTCTTGGTAATCGAGGCGATATTGGCAACCATTTCTTCAATCGCCGAAGAAGATTCCGCAACGCTTGCAGCCTGAGTTGCAATACTGCCGTTTAGCTGTTTAATCGTTTGGATAATTTCTTCGATGGTCGCGGAAGTTTCGGTAACACTTGAAGCCTGTGTAAATATCTTTCGTTTTACATCCTCAATATGAGTACTGATTTCGTTCGCCGCTCCGGCAGTTTCGGACATATTTTGTGCAAGCTCGTCGCCTATCTTTGTCATTGCGCCGGCATTTTTATCAACCGATTGAATTGCCGTTCTAATCTTCCCGATTGTTTCATTAAAATACTCGGAAAGATTGCGAATTTCGTCCAGACCGGTTACCGGTAAGCTGACGGTTAGATCGCCTTCTCCCTGTGCAATATCTTTTAATGCAGTGGCTACACGTACAATCGGCCCGATAATCCGGTGCGACAACCAATACACTACGACAGCAGCGATAATTAGCATTGCTATCCCGATCAAATACATCCAACGATTCAATGTACGAACATCGCTTAAAAACTCTTTTGCAGGAGCACGCAGCATCACTACCCAACCGGTCTCCATCTTCTTTCCTACAACAAATTGAGTTTCGCCGTTATACGAACCTGAACCGCTTACAACATCGTTTGAGTTAAAAACCGATTCGACAAGAGCAGATAACGAAGCCATATCTTTATCGTCAGTCGCAGCCTCAGTGATAGACGTTTTTGCAGTAACACGGCTAAAATCGGTATCACCGATAATGTTCCTACTAATTCCAACTATAAAGACGGAACCGCTCGTACCGACAGTAACTGTTTTACAAATATCGGAAAGATATTGACCGTCGATATCGATTGAAAAGAAACCGGTAATCCGCTTATCCTTGTCATACATGGGAATTGCATACGAGATGAGAAAAAGATCCTTGCCTGCTTGAAAAGGCTCGGACAAAAACGGTGTCCCGCTCATAACCGTACTGTACCACGATTGATTTCCGCAAAAGAAACTGCTACCATCAGCACGAATAAGGTTCCCGTCCATCCCTGCCATACCATAGTTCTTTACAGACGACTGCCGTTTAATCAGGAAGTCAATCTCTTGCAACCGTTTCTGAATACTTAAACTTTCATCAAATAGGACGGGACTATCGGCAACGCCCTCCAACCAGAAAGAAAGGTCATAAATTTCATGATCGATTTTTTCAGCAGTTGTAACCGCCTTGTTTTGCAATAACTCCATGACTTTTGCGGTAATTGACCGTCTGACAATACTGCCAGCTAAAACGGTCTGCAAAATTGATACCGTAACAATAAATATTGCAAAAATAATAATCAATCTTTTTTGCAAACCGAGTTGTTTCTTCATAGCTTTTCCTCACACTAAAACGAATATGGCCGTAAGGCGGTAGAACGATTATTAATTGCGTAACGTTTATTATCATTATCTACATATATTATGTCAATTATCAAAAAACTTCCAGCATCCGCATATTTTTTAACTTTTTTTCAAAAAGCATAAAAATTATTAGCCGAAACGCCGTTGATGTCGCATAAAAGAGGTATGAACCTTACAAGATTTTATTACGGCATCAAGCGTATGCCGACCCTATTGTGTATGTTTGTTACCCTCTTCGGATGCGTTTCTATGCAAGTCCACGGACAGCAATCGCTTTTTGACTGTCTAACCAATGACCGTTTTATATTCGGTCTACAAAACGGCGAGGAATACGATATCGATGAATACTCCAATGAAGATTCCGATGAGGATTCCGACACCGAGACGGAGAGGGAATACGATTCGGAGCAAGCTCCCGAAACCGGTGCGGAAGCCGGAAGCGGTAAACGGCAACCGAACAGTACGGATGCTAAACCGGAAACAGGCAGCGCCGGACAACAATCGGAAACAGCGGACGGACAGCAGGCTAACGAAGAAACTAAAGATCAAGCCACTACAGCAGCTGCCGTATCAAACCTGCAAAAAGGCAATGCAGCAAATACCGGCACTCCCGTATCGGAACGCGATTATTTTTTTCGATATACGCACAGCGTTCGCAAAGGAGCACGGATTTCCACCGGAATCAGCGGCCGCGGCTACATCGGCTATTTACAACTTGAATCGCCGATGACCGTACCCTACTTTGAACTTTCGGTGAGAAATTTCGGTGTTGGACTGTATCCGCTTGCAGCGCTGCAGTCTTCTTTTCCTGAAAAGCCTATTCCGACGCTGTTCCTCGGCGCAGGTAACCTAACCTTTGACAGTTTCTTAAAAGCCGCGAACTTTACCGATTATTCCAAAACGAAGGCAAGCTACGGCGGGTTTAAATTCCCTCGAGAACAGTTTATCGGTATCGGGAGTGCACAGAAAGCCATTCAATATGGGATTGAAGTATACGGCGGCGGATGGAACGGAGCTTTTTTTGCAAGCCCCGAGCCAAAGAAGCAGCGGATGCGCTACGGCATTATGGGCGGCTGGCGTATGAATCGAAAAAAAGCTGATATCAACTTTGCCGTTCAATACCTTACTGCTTTTATGCCGGAATTGATTAGAGAGGTAAAAACATCTACCGCACAGTCTGCAGGAGGAGGCGCTTCTGCGGGTCAACCGGCCGGTACTCCAAATACATCCTTAGATATAAACGGCGAATATACACGGCAACGCTATCACACGCTTTTCGGTCTGAATGCCGTTTTTACCCATCCGATTGTCTCGTTTTCAACGATCGGTTTTTGCAGCTATGCGGCAGACAAAACCGTTTCCGGTGCGGTACAAGCCGAAATCGATGCTTGGTACCGGTATGCGGGTATACGAACCGGCGGCAGCTATACCGGAGCGCATGCCGTTAACTGGGATGGAAAACAGCAAAACGAACAAGTTACCGCTTTTATTCAGCCGCACTTTAAAGTCGGGATTTTTTCGTTGTTCGTGCTCTATGCCTTTAATATGGAAGACAAGACAATAGTGCATAACGGCGGACTCACCGTGCAAGTAAAACATAAGGTTGTCCGCTGGAAGGCGAGCTGGGATTACCGCAATGAGCTACATACGCTTAAAACGGAACTAACATGCGTAAGTAAGCCGAAATGGTTTAGCGGCGTTCAATGGTTCCAAAAAGCTGCCGTCGGGGCTTCGGTTGAAATGCAGGACAAAAGTGCCAATCCGTTTATCTTGAAAAAATACACCGCCTATGCAAATAGCAGTTTTTGCATTACTGACGGCGTTTTTTGCGGTATCAACGGTTCGTTTTCTCAAGCAATACGAAAAGAAGAAAATAAGAAAGAACGCCTTATATATTTGCAATGTCCCGTGTACGGCGGCGGCGTGTATGTCAGTTTTAAGCGAAATGGTATCGGAAAAGTACATTCCGGCAAACTTGAAGTGTCGGTGAAAAACGAAAAGCCGTATTACGATGTTAAACTTGTATATCAGATTCGAGCGGCAAACGTATCAGCTACTTTTTAGCCGCGTCCGCAGAATAATGAGGCTACAATCTTCTGAGCAACGGCAGCGCAATCCAAGTCGGTCGTATCGATGATGAGATTGCTGCTTTTGCGGTACAGTTCGGTGCGGCGCGTATACAATTCGGTAAACAGCTGTTGAGCTTCCGCTTTTTGGTCAACAGGTAGGAAGTGTAAGAATGCGGGATAATAGCCTGTTTGCAGCGCATCGTGTGTTAAGCGTTCAAAAAGCGCCGCCTCCGTTGCGTAGAGGAATACCCGCAGCGGTATCGCCGCAATGATAGCGGACGCTTCCGTGTTATCGCAGATACCGCCGCCTGCAGCGATGACAGCGCCGTTTTCGGCTGCTGTACCCTGCCCGTTCTCAGCAGCGCCGTCGGTTCGCAGCGGCAGAGGCATTAGTTGCTGTGACGGCTCGACCGTGGATAACTGCAACTCAGGTGTGGAATACTGCCATAACTCGGCTGCTGGGGCATCGCCGCAGCAGGCATGTAAAGAGCAGCATTCACGCAAGGAGGCGGCTTCCGCAGCGTGTAGGGCGGATAAACCAGCTTGACGGCAAAGTTCCCGCGGCGTTAAGCCGGTGCGGATACAGATACGCTCATCGGTATCATAAAAGGGAAGCCTGAGCTGTTCGGCAAGGAGCCGCCCTACGGAGGTCTTCCCTGCATGGCTCAAGCCTAAAAGTATCACGAAGTTCACGATAGCGGCAGTGCTAGGCGCTTAACGGACACGGTGAAGGACAATCGGGTTCGGGCGGCGTGATAAAGCGCAATAGCATTTTCAGCTTTTTAATTGCAGCGGGGAGCGCAATCCGCAGCGGACGGGGATGCGTATCATCAGGATTCAGCGCCAAAAGACTTGACGAAGCGGCGCCCATGTACGGCGGAACAGCCCCGAATAACCGCATCATCTCTTCCTGCCCATACTGGCGCCCCGTTTGGACATCTTGCACCATATCCGTCCCGTCGACAGGGGTACCGGAAATTCCGTGTGCTGCATTACCGGCGATTCCGGACGGCTGCATATACTTGCACGGCTTCCAGCGGATAGTACCGTCTTTACCGTGGTCTCCCGAAAAGCCGAATAAGCGGCATATCAAGCATCTACCTTTGTATACCGTGCAGTGGTGCGGGCTTTCTGGGTCAAACAGAACGCAGCCGTCGCCTCCGATAAAAGTATCAGTGTCCGCTTCCGCAATACGGTCAGCCCGCTCAGTTTGATTTTCCATCATCCAGGCTGCAAGATATAAGGCTTCCGCCTCGTATACTTCAGGTTCAAAATGAACGCAACAGCTGCCGCAGCCGTCAGGGCAGTGCATAGGACTCTTTGCCTTCCATATTTTTTGATCTGCGTCTATATCATTATACAACGAATCAACTGCCGTCAAAAGATTATAGATCACAGTACCCGCAAATTTTTCTGCTTCTTTTATCATACCGTAAATTCTTTTACCTTATTCGCTAATATTTCGATACTCTCTTTATTTTTTTGTACCAGATCATTTACTTCTACCACAGCATTATTTATTTGAATAGTACCGGCAGACATTTCGTCCATGCTGTTGGTAATAACCTGAGTCAATCCGTCCAGTTTATTCATCTCCTGCGCAACTTCTCCACTACCCGAAAGCATTTCTGACGAACCGGCTTTTACCGTAGTAGTGGTAATATTGATATCTTTAATCGCACTCAATACTTCTTTATTCGCATTCATCTGATCTTGCATAGAACGTGTAATAAAGTCTTCCTGATCGGAAATTTGGGTTGCTAGTTCATATACTTTATCAAAGGTCTGTTCGGCGCCGTTACCGGCAGTTATCAGAGTACGAATGATTTCGATAGACTCTTTCAGAACACCGCCGATTTGCTTTCCTTGTTCATTTGATTCTTCCGCAAGTTTACGGATTTCATCGGCAACAACCGCAAAGCCTTTTCCGGTTTCTCCCGCATGTGCGGCTTCGATAGCAGCATTCATTGCGAGCAAGTTTGTCTGACTTGCAATATTCTGAATAATCACACTCGCTTCCAAAAGCGCATCCGAGCGTTCCGCTATTTGCTGAGCTACCGAGTTTGCCGTTTTAGCGCCATTTTTCCCATCACGGGTCATCGAATACATCTCTTTTATCAAATCATTATTCTTTTCAAGCGTTTGCGTAATAGTAACGATATTTGCAGCCATTTCTTCAACTGCAGAGGAAGACTGGGTAACGGCATTTGCTTGTACTGTAATGTCTGTATCAAGTTCTTGAATTTGTTCAATAATGTTTTCAACAACATTGCCCGTTTTTTGAACACTTGAAGCTTGAGTTTTCGCTTGCCGTTTAATACTTTCTACATTTGCACTAATTTCGTTTATCGCACTTGCCGTTTCAGCCATATTATTGTAAAGATCATCTCCCACATGCTGCATCGTCTTCGATTCATGGATAAGCGAATTAATCATACCGGCAACTTTATCCATTGTCGTATTAAAATCGATCATCAAACGACCTATTTCATCATTTTTCTTAATATAAAATCGCCCTGTCAGATCGCCGGATGCCATTTTTGTAAAGATGAGCTGCAACTTTCGAAAATACCCTTTTAGACGTCTGGAGACCCAGAAAATAAGCCAGAAAAATATAATCAGCATCCCCGTTCCAACGGCAGCCATGCTAATAACAATTCGGTAAAAACTTTCCAATATTTCACTATTTTGCACCAATATCGCTATTTTCCATCCCAATTCATCGATTGAAAAGGCTCGTACCCGCCATTGAATATTATCAATAGTAACAACTTCCGCTTTGGTACCGGCATTTTGAAAGTTTTTAAGATATTGATTACCGGTGTCATCCAGCTTTGTAAACACTAAATCCCGATGCATCGGATCAGCTAAAATAGTACCATCATTTTGAAACAACATTACATATCCTGTCTTGCCGACCTTTATCGAATCAATAAAAGAAGTAAGTTGCTCAAGTTTTACCTCAACACTCACACATCCAATAAATTCTTTTGCCGGTGATAATACTCGCCGAGAAAAACAGATAACAGACGCACCTATTGTTGACATATAAGCGGGTGTTACAATGGTATCGCCGTCGGCAGCTTCTGCTTGTCGGTACCATGAACGCTTCCGAGGATCATAACCGGCGCTCATACTCCCATCCCAAGAGGTTGCATAGCCGCCCCATTTTGATCCGAAATATACTTCCGCAGTATCGGGATAACTTCCATGAATGCGCTTAAACAGCGTTACCATTGCTTGTTCCGTACTGCCTTTTTGCGTATTTTTTACGATAACGTCTTGTTTTGCAGACATATAGCTATTAATTGTTTCATCGGCGGCCTGTACCGTAGGATGGTCTGCAAGCATTTTTACCGTGTTTTTATTATTTTGCATAAACAGGTTGATCATTTGCTCTATAAGCGAAAACTGCTGAGATGAAGTTTGGTCATATTGCCGTATATTCAGTTGATATACTTGAAAGCCGATTATGGCACAGGCGCATATTATCAAAACACACAACGTAACGACACCGGCAACCAAAATTTTAGTACGCAGGGACATATTCTTTTTTCTCGTATCCATTTTTTCTCTCCTCAATAACAATTAAAAAATACTTAAATGAAGGGACCTATTTTCCAAATAATCCTCGCTGCCCTGCTTTAATCCATTTGCCGGGCATACGCGATAACGCAGGCTGGTTTATTTGTGCAGCCAACCATTCGGTATAAAGCGCATTGTCTTCTCCCTCAAGGCGAACAAGCATTGTTTGCAAAAGAGCATTTTCTTCCTGTGCAAGCGTTGCCACACTTGCCTCCGCCATCCTTACAAATGCCCCGGAAGCAGCGGCAACCGGTATATTCCCGCATGAAGGAGAGACATCCCGATGTACGAATATTAATTTTCCGGATTTTTTATGAATAAAATACCGCATAAATGTATAGACCAACTGTATATTTGCAGTAATCAATTCGGTAACGATCTTGTCGGCATGCAACACACCGGTATTGGAATATAATTCGGTATATGCCGGTGCATCGAAGATCAGCAGTGCAGTTTCAATATTCAACTGTAACGTTTTAAATTGAAGTGGTAAAGATTGAAGAGAAAATACGGATTGGCGGTTCCATAATAGCACAGGACCTATCGTATTCTCCGTTTTTTTTTCTTTTGTCCGTTCGGCATCGGAAATAACGATTACACGCTGACCCTGTACCCGTAAAAAATCAGCTAAGCTTAACGAAAAATTTAAACGATCGTCTGTTATCAGTATATCAGTACTCATAGCTACCAGTATATACCGAATAAATAAAAAATCAAATAGCGGAACCGCCTTTTATCTGCACTCCTATTCGATTAAGGTTGCCTCAACCATATAGCGGAAGGAATCACCCGCAGCGGAATATTCTTTTTTTTCAATAATAAAAATAATAGCACGCGAGGAGTCATCCATCAATATCTTTTTAACGGCATAATTTTTAACACCGCTTCTGACATAATCGGGACGGCCGACATCTTTTTTTACCTTGGTTCCGTTCGGTTTTGTTTTTTCTACCGTTAAATAGAATGAACTTTCTGTTTTTGATTTTTGTGTCGTATTCAGCACAACCGTGTACTCATCGCTTGTTTGGAAGTCGCGGAAGAACAATGTCTGATTCCCTTCCGTTGCTTCTGTCTGCACATAAAGAACTCGTCCCTGCCGTGTTTCGGAAATGCCCCATTTACTCAGAGAAACTTGCGCTCTATTCTGCAGCGCAAGGAAGGTCGATTTACTCTCTTTGCCTTCTGTCTGCTTTGAGGGCGATGTCCTGAAAATACCGTTGGGGAGAAAGGTATTGCCGCCTACATCGACAGCATAAATTTCAGCATAAGCACGATAGGTTTTATCCTGTAAACCGTATTGGCCGAAAGCGAACTTGCTTCCATCGGCAGAAAAGCCTAAATTCACAAAGTTTGCAATGTCTCCTGCATAAACGGCAGCCGCCAAGACCGCCATAACAATTATGGTATAAAGTTTTCGCATAACAACTCCTGCACATAAAGGATGCGTAAAATGGTTCTATACCTTTATCGGAATATAAAAAGCAAACTTTAAAAAGGAGAAACCAAACAAGAACTTTGTCTTGTTCAAAGTAATCGAAATCACTTACCAATTAAAGAAACTACAAATTATCCATTATCCATTACTTACTTACCCGGCTGCCGCCAGACTGTAAGCTGCTCCTGTATCAGTTCTTTGCTTTCTTCCAAAACTTTTAATTGCGCTTCTTTTGTGGTAGGCGCAGGATATATTTTAAGCGCTTTTACACGATAAGAACCGCCGCGCAAGTTTGTTGCCATCCGGGTTATCGAAGAGATATTCCATCCGCCGTCAACCGCAGCAACAACGACCGGCATAGGCGCTTTGGATAAAAACCGCCGGAATCCTGCCGAATGAAAAGTCCCGACTTCGCCGTTTTTTGAGCGGGTACCTTCGGGAAAGAGGATAGGTATCCAATTATTACGCACCACCCGTTGTGCAAATAAATCCATTGCCTGCATCGCTTGGCTGGGGCTGCCGGTACGCCGTACAAGGCAATGCTCGTCGCTTTTTAGCATAACGGAAACTAACGGCACATGGTCTGCAAGTTCTTTTTTCGCAACAAAACGAACCCGTTTTCCGCCGAGATAGTTCATATACACAACAATATCCAAAATACTCTGATGGTTGGAAATCAGCAAATATTGCTCCGGCAACTGCGGCACAAGAGTATAGTCGCCTTTAAAACGGAAATTAAGGTAAGCGGAAAAGATTGAAAAGATACGGTGAGCGATAACGGTTGAAATATGTGCATTGATTTTTTTACACCACGGCCGGTATACGGTGTATGCAATACGGTTTAATAACGCCCATCCGGCTAAAGCGCCGACACAGCATATAATACAAAAAATACCCAGCATAAAGATCCTATCAATACAAAAAGTTTTCGACAGTATAGACTATTTCTTCTAAAGATGCAAAGCATTGCTTGGTTTTGGGAATACTGTCAATAAAAATCCGACCATACTGTTTAACGAGTGCGCGCTTATCAAGCAGCGTTACAATACCGCGGTCGGTTTGCGAGCGCATCAGGCGGCCGAAGCCCTGCCGGAATTGTACGACCGCTTCGGGGACGCTTAACTGCATAAACGAGCTGCCGCCTCTTTTTTCGATGGCATCGGCACGGGCGCGGAACAGCGGCGCACTCGGCACGGCAAAGGGCAGTTTTACCAAAATGACATGGCTGAGCGCCTCTCCCGGTACGTCGATGCCTGCCCAAAACGATGCGGTCGCGAATAAGCTGCTTTCGATATGTTCCTTAAATTTTTGCAACAGGCGGCTGCGGTCGTCCTCTCCCTGCTGTAACAGCTCCATATCGGGCAACTGCGTGCGGGCGTACGCACAGGTTTGTTTTAACGACTCGTAAGAAGTAAACAGGACAAGCGTTTTTCCTCCGGTCATCTCAATCAATTTGGTAACGGCGATATTTACGAATTGCTGAAACTGCTCATCATCAGGGGCGGGCGCATCGGTCGGAATATTCAAGAGCACATTTTTGTCGTACGGAAAAGGCGATTCAAAGGTACCGGTGCGTACCGGCTTGTCGGAAAAAGGATGCAGGCCGACCCTGCCCAGCCAATACGAAAAGCTCGTGCCGATTTTCAGCGTTGCGGAAAGGGCAATGACGGTATCGAAGGGGGTGAATACCGCCTGCCGCAGCAAACCCGACATATCCACCGGCGTTTGATTAAAGTAGGGAACTTCCCCCGCAGGGCTTTGGTATTTTTCTATCCAAAAGACAAAATCCGGTAGTTCCTTCCATCGGAAAAAATTTTCGAGCGTTTCGGAAATATCTTGCAGCCGGTGCAGCGCGAGCGAACCTTCCCGCACCGCTTCTTCATACGGAGAACCTTCATCGGGTTCGGCATTGGTAATCAGCACTGCGAGCTTGACATTGAGGATATTCAGCTCCGCGTAAAAATCCTTGCACGCGGCAAGCAGCGCCACCGTCTTCGATGCCGGAACCTGTGTAAAACCGAGACTACTCACATTCCCGCAAAACGAGAGCGCCCGTGCCTCCAATACGGAATAAGCCGCTTGCGTTTTTGCAAGAGCCGCGATAATAGCGGGCATCAACTCGGCTTTAGTAGAAACAGCAGTGATTTTTTCGATACAGCCTGCAGCTTTCCCTTTTTTAGTGCGGGAAAGTGTCGTAATACAGCGGGTTAAATCATAGCGGGAAAAGGTACGGGAAAAAAATCCGCTTGCCGACTCTTCAATCGTATGAGCCTCGTCAAAGATGATTGCGTTAAAGGGCGGCAGAACAGCAGTTGAATCGTACCCTGCACCTTCTTTTCTGCTGGCGAGATCGGCAAAGAGCAGATGGTGATTAACAATTAAGAGCGCCGCCTTTTCCGCCTTTTTGCGCAGCTTCATCACAAAGCAGTCGGTATAAAAAGGGCAGCGCTGCCCAAGACAGTTATCCGATTCGGAACAAATCTTTGACCACAGCCCTGCGGTAGGCATAAACGGGAGTTCGGATCGGGCGCCGTCTTTGCTTGTTTGCGCCCATTTTTGGATAGTTGCCAGTTCTTCCGCCTCATGATTAAAGAGATCCGGCTCCTGTACCGTTTGCATGAGCCGCCGCAAGCAGAGGTAATTTTGCCGCCCCTTAATGAGCACCGCCTGCGGCTGTTCCGATTGTTCGCCGCATACACCGAGTATTTTTAAGGCGTCGGGAACATCCTTATCGATGAGCTGATGCTGCAAATTGATGGTACCGGTGGAGATGACAATACGAACTTTGTTTGCAAGCGCCCATTCAAAGGCAGGCAGCAAGTACGCTAAACTCTTCCCGACGCCGGTTCCCGCTTCAAAAACACCGATTGCGCTATCGTTAAAACAATGGGTTATTGCGCGGATAAGATCGAGCTGTGACGGGCGTTCTTCATAGCGGTCAAAAAAAGAGGCAAAGCTACCGGTTTCTTCAAGATAGCCTGCTATTGTATCGGCATTAAGGCGGTGGTATACTCGTTCCTCCGCTTCATCTTCGTAGTGCATAAAGGCTTAATCGCGCAGCCATTCTACCGTTGCGGTATCGTATTTAACGCTGATAATAGCTGTTTCATTGTATTGAATCTGTGCATCAACCTTTGTGCCTGAAAGAATTTTTTTATCGGGGGATACCAAAAAGCGCCACTGCGGAGGATTGGTTTTTTGTACTGCCTGACGGGCAATTTCATCGGGTAAATTGAGGAATTGACGGGGCTGCAAACTGCCTTTTTGCGTTACCAGCAAGTAGCCGTTGTCGATTTTTAAATCGAGCGAGACGGACACACCGCTTGAAAATACCGCCATTCCGCGACCGCCGCGCAAGATCATCACACGGTCGAGCCCCGGCTCCCCCTTCCATGAACCGGCGAGCGAATCAACGGTTTCGATATATCCGAACTCCGTATTCTGCTCAGTTTGCGGCAGAGAACGGGCAAGCTGTTCCAGCGGAACCGAAAAGTCAAAGAGGTTGAACACTAACAGCCGGGAATCAAGCAAAATTTTGTTTACATTATCGTATACTTTTGAGATGATTCGCGTCAGCTGCTCTGTTCGTCCTTTCAAAATGAGTTCAAGTTTAATGCCTTCCGGTACTTCTTCCAAGGCGCCGAAAAAAATATAATCAATAGCCGTATCATTGGGGAAATCAGCCGGTACGGGAGCCTTACGCAAGTCAAAGATAGTATAGGTTTTAAGTTCTTTAATAAAAGAAAAGACAAGATTATCGACCGTTTGAGCGGTTTGCTCGGATATTGTAGGAGCTTGTAATTGGTAGACGGCAACGCCCGGCAGTGCCGAAACCACCTGCGGCAGGCTGATAAGCAGAAGGAGAAGCGCTATATATACTTTCTTGGTTCCTCTGTATTTCATTGCTCGTTATCACCTGTTTTTTAGCTGCAGTTCCCGTTGCATATCCCGCTTAATATCCCGCTCCTTTATGTCGGCTCGTTTATCAAACTGCTTTTTCCCTTTACAGATGCCGAGCATGACTTTAATCCGCCCCCGTTTTAAATAAAATTCAAGCGGAATAAGCGTATAGCCTTTTTCTTCCGTTTTTCGGGTTAAGCGCTTAATTTCATCCTTATGCAACAGCAGTTTCTTAGGACGGTCGGGATCATGGTTAAATATTGAAGAATACACATATTCCGAAATATGAAAATTCTTCAGCCATACCTCATTCCTCATAATTTCGGCAAACGAGTCGGGAAATGAAATTCGCCCGTCCCGCACCGATTTTATTTCGGTACCTTGCAGCGCAATCCCGCATTCAATTGTTTCTTCAATAGAATAGTCAAAATGCGCCTTTTTATTTTTTGCGATAATTTTTATCGGCTCTCCGTCCATTAAACTCATTATATTCATCTGAAAATACTTGTCAACGTGGAAACAAAATGGTACTGTATCTCCAAAAGGTATTCCGATATCATTCTTCAAATATGTGGCATCACTGGTAAAATAGGTTTTTTATGTTTTTTCAACGGTACAAATTTACTTCATACACTGAACGGCGGGTCAAACGTTTCAAAATACTCCGCATCTGTTTTATTACTTTCTTAATTTTTATCATATATCAGCTTATCAGTTCATATATTATCACCACGTACCGCATTCAAGCGGATACAATGCAGCCGACTTTTTCTTCCGGTGATATGGTTATTACCGTTCCTTTTTATACCACTCAAAAAGATATCGAACGAGGCGCACTGGTAACGGTTGAACCGATTGAAAGACCGCATCAAAGTTTCCTTGGAAAAACGGCACAAAAGGTTGTCGCTTTTTTTACCTTTCAGTTAATCAATCCCTTTGCATCCATTCAGCCGGCGCAAGCAAAACCTTTTATCCGACGCGTTGTAGGCGTCCCCGGCGATACTATATATATGGAAGGTTTTGTACTGCACATTAAAACAAAAAACGACAACCATTTTTTAACAGAGTTTGAAGTAGCGCAAAACGACTACAATGTTAAAATCGAATCCCTTCCGGAAAACTGGGATACATCACTGCCGTTTTCAGGCGCTTACCCCGAAATTACCCTCAAAGAAGGGGAATATTTCGTATTGTGCGACAACCGGATTGCCTCAAGCGATTCCCGCCTCTGGGGGCCGTTACAGGCAACTAAGCAGATCAAAGGACGCATAGTGATGCGGTATTGGCCGTTTTCTCATATTTCGCTTTTTTAAGCTGAAATCGTGAAACCTTCCGGTCTTTACATTCATATTCCATTCTGCACACAAAAATGCCGGTACTGCGATTTTTACTCGATAACGCAAAAGGCGGATTTTCATCCTTATCATCCTCATCCTCAATTTATCGAACGGCTCTTGCAGGATGTCCGCTTTTTTAAAGAGCGCTCTGCTATTGAATCATGGAAAACCGTCTATATCGGCGGCGGTACACCTTCGCTGCTGCACCCTGATGATATTAGCACCCTCGCGGCCGGTATCCGTAAAGAGCAACATCTGCCGGTTCAAGAATTTACGATAGAAGCAAATCCCGAAGATATTCATCCCGAATGGCTTGCAGTTTGCAGCGAAAGCGGCATCAACCGGCTTTCCATCGGCGTACAAACTTTTGATAACGATGTACTGGCCGTAAACGGACGCCGCGGTTCAAAAGAAAAAACGATAACAGCTTTGGAGACAATAAAACGCCGATGGCAGGGTGAACTTTCCTGCGATTTAATTGCGGGATTGACCGGACAGACTGCGGCGAGCCTTTCCGGCGATGTGCGGCGACTGATAGACTACCGCATCGATCACCTCTCCCTCTACGGACTGTGCAGCGAAGCGCCGCTTCCGGAAGCCCGTGAAGATTTTATTTCCGAGCTTTTACGAGAGAATACCGCGCTTTTAGCCGAAAACGGGTATATCCGGTATGAGGTGTCGAATTTTTCGTATCAGGATAAGCACCGTTCCCTTCATAATCAAATCTATTGGAATATGGAACCATACGCCGGCATCGGCCCGGCTGCATGCGGAACTCTGATACATGAAGATACTGGCGGCAAATTTATCGCAGCGGAGCGTTTTGAAGGAAGTAAAGATATCGATAAATGGATGACCGCAGCCGACCGCCTTTCGGTATATTCATACGAACATATCGACCGAAATACCTTTTTGGAAGAGGTGTTGTTGATGGGTTTCCGGCTTTCGGAAGGGATTAACCGGTCGGCATTTGCACGGCGGTTCGGCGCTGATATTACCGCCTTTATCGGCAATACCCTCAGCCGCTGGGAAAAACGTAGGCAGTGCCGCATCGAACCTAACCGCGTATATCTTACGGAAGATGGTATGTTATTTCTGAACCGTTTTTTAGTCGATGCGCTTTCGGAATTGGATGCAAAATAACAACCTGCCGGAAAGCCTCTTGACCTCGACGGCTAATCATTGTTATTCTGTGAGTTATGACAGAAGCGGATAAAATAGCGCTGATAGACTTGGATGAAGAAGATTACGATACGGTTTTAGCCTCGGATATCGTCTTTGACGGAATCATTAAGTTTGAAAAACCTTTTATGATAAAGGGCGCCGTACAAGGAACTATTCAATCTTCAAGCGATTTAATGATTAGTGAATATGCAAAAGTAAAGGCAAAGATAGACGCAGACCGCGTTATTATCAAAGGCGAGGTCATCGGTAATGTTACCGCTACCACCTCCGTGCACGTATTTGCCTCGGGGAAATTAACCGGCGATGTAACAGCTCCCGAAGTAATACTGGACAGCGGTTGCTTTTTTAGCGGTATCTGTACGATGGATCGGCATTAGAGGTTTTAAGAACGTGGTTGCACTCCGCAAGGGCTTTCCGGCCGGAATCGGATTAATCTTTTTATATATTTTATTACCCTATTATATTCATGCACAAAAGGATGCTGATGCACTGGTGTTATACCGTGAAGGCCGCTATAAAGAATCCGCATCGGTGTGTTTAAACGAAATAGAACGGATGCCCCGCAATATCGACAGCTATGTGGTACTGACATGGGCGCTGCTTGCCGACGAGCGCTATCAGGAAGCGGCCGACTGGACAGTTAAAGGGCGGGAAGTTTCGCAATATGATCCGCGGCTTATTGAAAGCCATGCGCAAGCGCTCTATCACCTTGGAAGGAACGAGGAGAGCCTGCACCTTTTTGAAGATTATATCGCCTATGCGCCTAACGGTACGAAGGTGAGCGGGGTGTATTATCATATCGGAGAATTGTATTTACGCATGGCAAAATACCGTCACGCCGATATCGCGTTTTCTACGGCTATCCGATTGGAGCCGCTCAATAGCGTGTGGTGGACGCGGCTTGCGTACTCACGGGAGCAGGCAAAAGAATACAGGGCGGCATTGGAGGCCTATTCGTCAGCCTTACAGCTGAATAAAAATTCAACCGATGCTCAAAAAGGTTATGAGCGCGTACTGCACCGCTTTTAGTCTGCCGCGACGTGCTCCTTTTTTCCTATCTCCCGATTGTAGGTTTTCTTCATTAATATGAATGTTCAATTATGTTCAATACGGATTGAAACACTCGGATGCAGGCTTAATCAAACGGAGACAGAATCCTTTGCCGCGCTGTGTACCGATGCGGGATTTTCCATCTATACCGGTCATGCCGATTATGCCGGATATGCCGGTACAACGCCTGCCGACACTTCAACGATAACAGCCCCGGAAGCCGCGGCTCCCATCCGGCTATCTTCCGCGCTGCCGCCCGAACAGACGGTTCTCTGCTTTGTAAATACCTGTACGGTAACCGGCAAAGCGGAACAAAAGGCGCGTCGGCTGATCAGATTACTGGTGAAGACACACCCCCATGCCGTTATTCTGGTAACAGGCTGCTATGCTCAACTGGAAGCCGCGGAAATAGAAGCGCTGCACCCCCACATACTCGCGTTCCCCGGGCAGCAAAAAGATTTATTAACCGAAATACCGGCATACCTTGCAGAACTTGTTCGCGACAGCGCTTATTTTGATACAGCCTTTTTTTTGAGCGCAGTGCGCGCCTACCTTACCGACCTGACAACCAAGGCGCCGCAGCATACACAGGACAAACCGGTACAAAACTCATCAATACAAAACATATCCGTACACAGCATGCAGGAGAACCGGCTATTCGCACTGAGCTCCCCGCATTTTTTATTCCACTCACGCGCACTGCTGAAAATTCAGGATGGCTGTAATGCTGCCTGCGCTTATTGCAGGATACGGCTTGCACGGGGTAAATCCGTGTCGCTGCCCGCCGCCGAAGTCCTCGAACGGCTTCGCTGTATAGAAGAAACCGGTGCTCGTGAAGTAACGCTGACGGGCGTGAACCTATCGCAGTACCGGAGCGAAGCCGGAGACTTTGCCGATATGCTCAAACTCATACTGGAAAACACTGAGATGCGTATCCGCATTTCGAGTCTTTATCCCGACAGGATAGATGAGGTGCTTGTCCCGCTGCTGGCACATCCGCAGATTTGCCCCCACTTTCACCTTTCCGCACAATCGGGCAGCGATACCGTCCTTAAAGCGATGCACCGAGGCTACAGGAAAGCAACCATATATCAAGCCGTTTCCGAACTCCGCCGCGTAAAGGACAATCCGTTTATCGGTGCGGATATCATCGCCGGTTTTCCCGGTGAAACGGAAGCTGATTTTGAAGAAACGTACCGGATGTGCCGTGAACTTGAGTTTGCCGGAATACATGCGTTTCCCTTTTCCGCCCGCCCGGGAACGGAGGCGTGGAAAATGCAGCCGAAAGTACCTGAACGGATTGCAGGTCAACGGATAAAAAAGCTGAACGAGCTAGCGGAAACGCAATCCGCATCATATTTACAGGCATGGGATGGAAAACTGATATGCGGGGTTGTCGAAGCGCCACGCAACGGACAGCAAACCGTTATCACGGAAAACTATCTTTCGCTGCCTTTAATACGGGATTCTTTACAGGAGAGTAATTTGCACGGCGGCGAATATGTCCGTGTACGAGTGCAGGGAAAGAATGCCGTACTGACGGAAATTATCTCCAGCCCGCACAGCTAACCGGATAATCGAACCGAAATATCCTCACACCATTTTGACGGATAATGGGTAATCGCAACTAAATCTAAGGAAAATCTCTAAAAACGGAAGTTTTAGAGGTTCTCTATTATTTATAGGAGCACAGCGCCACCCGCGTCATATCGAGGCTGTACGGATTATCGGCAAACGCAATATCCTTCACCTTTTCCGAATTGTATACCGCCATTTCCCTCGCGTAAGAAATCGGTATGTTCACCGCCTCATCATGCAGCGTTGTTAAAATGAACCGGTAATCGTCCCGTATCGCATCTTCGTCTACGGTACTCATCATACCGGCAATACAGGCATCGATGCGCGTTTTTTGCACCAAGCCTGCCTGAGAGGTTTTATCCAACCCGTCGTCCGCCATCGCAGTCAAAAAGACATGCGGATCTTGGGGAAAGCCGTAAGTGTCGTTGACGGACAGTTCAAATGCACCCGACGTACCGGTATCGAACCACGTCATCGTTTCGTACCCCTGCAAGACAAGCTCAATGCCGATATTCGCAAGCTGCCCTTTCACCGCCGTCAGTATTTGCTCGTCGATAGGCTTTGCACTCTGATAAATCGCCCGCAGCTGTAATGGCGTTCCATTGCGCATCCGTATTCCCTTGCCATTCAGTTCCGTCCAACCGGCCTGCTCAAGCAAAGACACCGCACGCGCTTTATCGTATTGATACGGCGACAGCGCGACATCGCAATACGGCATATCGCGGGTAAACAGCGTATCCGCCTTAACCTCGCTTCCGTGCAGTACCGTATTGATAATTTCATCTTTATTGATTGCGTACTCAAGCGCCAAACGCAACTGCTTATCCCGCGTAAGCGGCGAAGACGCATTGAGCAGCAGATTTCGTGTAATATAAGTTTTATCCGAAAACCGCACGGTCAACCCAGCCCCTGCACCGTTCTGATTCGCCATTCCGGTCTGCGCCGGCATCCTGACCTGCTCCAGCATATCGTAGGTAATTTGATACGAACCGAACAGTATATCGATTTCCCCCGCTTTAAGCGCAAGAGCGCGGCTGTCCGCATCGGGGATAATCATTACGGTAAACGACTCCGGTCCGCCATTTTGTCCATACCATTGCGGATTTTTTGTAAACCGATACCGCTGCCCCGCAACACAGTTTGCCGCCTTTATCTCGTAGGGTCCCGTTCCCGCCGTATCCGCTGTATAGGAGCCGTAGGGATTATTCCCGTTTTCAAACAGACGAGGAGAAAGCATCCCAAACGCCGACGCACTTAACTCCTGCAAAACGGCAGGGTAAGGCTCTGCATAGCGGAACCGCACCGTGTATTCATCCGCCGCCTCCACCGCACTGATCCGCGAAACCGCCCCATAATAGCCGAGATAGTCCCCGACAAATTCCTGCATCTTTTCAATGTTGACCTTTACCGCCTCCGCAGTAAACCGCTCCCCATCGGTAAACGTAACCCCGCGCCGTAAATGAAACGTCCACGAATGTTCGTCATGCTCCCACCTTTCGGCAAGAGCCGGTTTCACTTCCCCATTCTCAAACCGGACAAGCGTTTCATACACCATCTCCGAATAATGAGAAAACCCAAGCCCGTCCATAATCCCAATCGGCTCATAACTTGCAAAATCGACCGCTTCTCCGACAATCAACTCATCACGGCCTTTTATCTCCGACGCATTTTTGCATCCCAACACGGCAATCAGCGCCGCAACCGACACCGCTGCAATCCACCGTATTTTTCTTGTATTCATACAAACCTCCATTGTTTTATTTTTTGGGGCGACTTTTTGCGCAAGCGCAAAAACCGGGCTATCCGCTTGTATCTTTTTATTGCGTTTGCAAAAACCGGCTGCGCTTCTCCTCACGTCGAAGGCAGCTACAGTAATGAGCCCTGCAATAAAAAGGATACCGCTTCTATCCCGTATCGCCGTCCTTGCCGATATTAAATCGAATAATTTTTCCTTTATCACCGGTCATAAAAGCGGCTGCCCGCAGGTCATGTGTGATAAACAAATATGCGCACTGCGTCTCTTTTTGCAGCCGTTTTAAGAGCTGAAGGATATGCAGCATCACCGTAGGATCAAGCCCCGCGACGGCTTCATCCAGCACGGCGAGCTTCGGTCTAATAGATAGCGCACGGATAATGCATATCCTTTTTTGCTGACCGCCCGACAATTCATGCGGATACTTTTCCAAAAGATAGGCAGGAATATCGGCGGTATCCAGCAGCGGAGCAAGCCGAGCCATACACTCCTTTTCAGAAAATCGGCAAAAATGCTGCAGCGGCTCGCAAAGGCTTTTCTTAATTTTTTGCCTTGGGTCAAAGCAGTTCAGGCTATCCTGAAACACGGGCTGAATATGCCGGTAGAGCGTCCTCCTGCGGGCAAGCGGAAAAACATCCTCGCCGTCCCACCGGATGCTGCCTACAGTCGGTTTTTCAAAACCGCAGATAAGACGCGCCAAGGTACTTTTTCCGCTGCCGCTTTCGCCGATAAGCGCAACCGTCTCCCCGTCCCCGATCGTCAATGAAAAATCCTCCAGCACCGGCACGCTGCCTTTCCTGCCGTTGTCCGTATAGCGTTTTGTTATATGTTTTATTTCGAGCATTGCTTCTCCTCTATAAAATACCCACGTGCACACATGAAAAGAAAAATCTTCCGCCATGGAGGGCGGTGTTAAACAAATATACATCCGTGTATATTTGTTTAACTTCGAGTTTGTTCCCACAAACTCGATTCTGTGGATACTCCCTGGCATCCTTGCCAGTATAACGATATTTTGGTCTTGCCAAAATTCGCAGTCAAAAGTGTACATGGACGTACACTTTTGACGATGATAGTAATTCGGCTGTGTACGGATGCCGGGGATTTTTCAGAACCGTTTTGGCGGTTCCTGTCTCTACTATTTCACCCTCTTTCATCACGGCAATACGTTCTGCAATATTCGCAACGGCATTCATATCGTGCGAAACAAACAGCAATGCAGCTTGGGTCTCTTTTACCGCTTTTGCAAGCAGTTGTAACACAATACCGCAATTACCGGCATCCAGTGCGCCGGTCGGCTCGTCGGCAATGAGCAACACGGGGCGCAGCGAAACGGCAATCGCAACCATAACCCGCTGCAGCATTCCGCCGCTTAATTGCCCCGGATAGCTTTCCATAACACGTTCCGCATCGGAAAGCCCTACGGCACAGAGCAGTTCATACCCCAACCGGAAAGCCTCACGTGTACTGCAATGACGGTGAGCCTTAATCGTTTCCATAAAATGGCGCTTTATTTTCATACACGGATCGAATGCCGCATGCGGATTTTGCATGACATACCCGATATCCTTTCCGTTGATTTTCTGCTGTTCCTTTGGGGATAATTGCAGCAGTTCTTTACCGCACAGCCGGATACTGCCGCTTTGCTGCGCATGGTCTTTGAGTAAGCCGAGTATCGCTTTGCACACGGAACTTTTGCCGCTGCCGCTTTCACCGATCAAACCGAACGTTTCTCCCCGCGCAATGGAAAAACCGATATTGCGTATTTTCGTTCTTTCATTCGGATATTCGATACACAAGCCGCTTACGGAAAGGATGGGGGCATCCTTCACCGGTTCTCCCGTATACTGTGCATAGTGCGGCGTGAGCGTACTCGCTTCATTCATCGATGCTTTCCTGTACGGAGCCTTGATACGGAGAAAAGAAACGGCGCAAACCTTCCCCCGTTATATTGCAGGCGCATACGGCAAAGAAGATACAGAGTCCGGGATAAACGGCGAATCGCGGAGCACGAATAAAGCTGCTTTTTGCATCCGACAGCAGCGCGCCCCATTCCGGCGTCCCTGCAGGCAATCCGATCCCTAAAAATGAAAAGCCGGAGAGCATCAGTACCGCATCGCCGATTCCTATCGTCAACAGTACGATAAGGCTCGGCATAATATTCGGAAAAATATGCTTTACCGTTATGCTCCAATCGGAAAGGCCTGCGGTTTTTGCATAGACAATATAGCTTTTTCGGCTTTCGTGATGCGTATAGCTGCGCACCATTCTGCCGTACCATCCCCAATACGCAAACCCCGCGCTTACCAGCAGATTGACTACGCCGTTTCCCATAATGCCGATAACCGCAAGCACCAGCACCGTTGGCGGCATCGCCATACTCACATCGCAGCTTAACACAAAAAGCTTATCCGCAACGCCGCCCTTAAACGCCGCAATCATCCCGATAGGTGTTGCAAGCACGGCAACTGTCCCGATAACTGCGGCGGCAAGTCCCATGGAATAGCGCGTGCCGTACAGCAGTCTTGAAAATATGCACCGTCCGTACGCATCCGCTCCCAACGGCATCGCAAAAGACCGCTCGGCAAACCGTACACTCATATCGATTTTGTCAGGATTATTCGGCGCCAACACATCGCAAAAAACAGCGATGATAACCAATACCGAAACCATACCGAGCCCTGCACCGAGCGCGGCATTCATTTTTCCCCTCATGCACGATTCCTCAACGAACGTTTATTTTAAGCGGCTTAAATGGCGCCGCTTAAAAACACTGTGAGTTTGCCATTCGGCAAACGTCACTTACTATATGTGCGCTGCCGCGCACGAATTAAACAACTTCCAAAGTTGACACTTCGTTCAGTTGTTTAATTTTAAAGAAGGATTAAGCGCTTCGCCGATAAACTCCGCCGCTCCGTTGCACACGGTAAATGTAAACGCCGTTACAATAAGATACGCATTGATGACGGGAAAATCACGGTTAACTGCGGCGTTCAGTGCATACATACCGATCCCTGGAATTGAAAAGATAGTCTCTACAATCGCTGTTCCCGCAATAAGATAGCCGATATTTTGTCCCCACAGGGTTACAAGCATCGGAGCGGCGTTGCGTAAAAGATGGCGCGTCATAATGTTCCAGTCGGTAATCCCGCGGGCTTTCGCATATTGAATATACTCTTTCTCCTCATTTTCCAATAAGAAGGAGCGTAAAAGGCGGATAAGCGTACCGGTCATCGGCAAAGCAAGGGTAAAAGAGGCAAACAGTACACTGCTCCCCTGCCCGTGCCCGATAACGGGAAACAGACGTAAGCGCATACCGAAAACGAGCAAAACCAAAAGACCGGTGCAATAACCGGGTACGGAAAAACTCAAGAAAGAAATGAAGCCGATAAGTTTATCCGCCAACCGGTTTTTGTACAAAGCCGCCGCTATGCCGAGCGGAACGGCAGCAATGATGCTGAATACCGATGCACAGGCGGCAATCAGCAGCGTTACGGGCAGCGCCTTGCCGAGTTCTTGCCGTACTGATTTTTTGGTAAGGTACGATGCGCCGAAATCCAGTCGCACCGCTTTTTGCAGCCATGACAAATACTGCTGCAGAATTGTCTTATCAAATCCGGTAAGCTCACGGTATTGCGCAATCAACTCCTTATTTGCAGAACGGACAACCCGCCGCGCATACGCTTCCGCAGGATCAATCGCCGAAATATTTGCCAGCAAAAACGAAAGAAAGGACACACATACCAAGACAAGGATAAGATACCCCGCTTTTTTAATAATTCTCACGTTTGTTTCAAATGCCCCATAGTATCATCTAATATTAATCGTTAGTATTCTACGAAAAAGTATAGGGAGCTCTACCCCAATCGGAATTTATTATGCCCCAAACGGGTATTGTTATATTTATCAATTAATTTGACAATAATCCCATCCTTCGAATCAGAGTACCAGGGGGTATGTTTATGAAAAGCTCTGTAAAAAAACAATCAATATATGCTATAATACCACCCGGAGGCAGCAAAATGTTTGCAATAACTGGGATTATTCAGGGAAACACCATTCTTACAGATTGTCCTTCGCTTGAATATTATAATGGCAGAAAAGTAATAATAACCGTTTTGGAAGATGAAAAGCCATATCATACCGTTTCTGATGAAAAACTTTTTGCAATTTCCGATTTTCTCATTGATCAGAATAAGCAAGCGTATCAGGAATTAGCTAAATGATTTTCTTTGAGTATGAACAAGTAGTAAAAATCCACAGGTCTCTTATCGAAAAGACAGGCGGTATGGATGGTATACGTGACGCGCAGCTGTTTGTTCGCTTCTCTCCCGTGTGTAAAGCTTCAGTTCGATGGCTTTGTCAATGAGGTCATAAAATGTTGCCCAGAAAATACCGGAATGCGATTTTGAGGTCTTCACGCCTCTTTCGGTAGTTAAGATGTGGTGTGTAAGCTCGTGTATTGCCGTATACATAAGCTGATTGTCTGTTGTAAAGTTTTTATTATGTAAAATGATTTCTCGTGTAGCAGGTTTGTATAATCCGTTTACCTTGCTTGATTTTTTGCCGGATTGAATAACTATAAAGTCGATTTTGCAGTAATAAAGTCTGGCTAATGCCGCCTTAATTTTCTCGTTGTTCACCTTCTAACCCCTTATAACAAAGGGCTTGCCCCTGCGTACTGGAACAAGCCCTTAAAGACTAGCGGTCAAGCTAGAACCGACAAGCGGTTTAGAAAGTACGCTCATCTAAGCCGCTCGTATGAAGCGCAATTTACGCTTCCCAAGTTGCTTAGAGATTAACACTAAATAACAACAGATACATCTTTACGACTTGCAAAATTCTTTGGAGTTTCAGACGGTTATTTTATGGCTTTGCAGGATGATATTGATATAAGAAATGCAAAGTTAGAGCTTGCTCCACAATTAGAAGAGATAAAAGCCTACGCTTATGCATAATAATATGCCATAACAAGAAGTTCAAAGCCGACACAGGCTCAAGGTCTGTGCGGTTTAACTCATTATTAGCTCTAAAAAATTGCACTGTTTCCTATAATTCAGAGAATTCAAAATTTATACCTAGCATAGTATGTCTCAAAATAGCAGGATTTCCCACCTACACTATAAAACATAAGCCTAAAAAAACAAGTCGCTGTTGTTCACTTTTCAAGGTAACCTGTTCCGAAACGGAAGTTTCCGAACAGGTTTACCATATCTTCATTACAAATAAAAGAAAACGTAATGAAGATGCTTGCTATTTTTTATTAGCCGATTTATCATAGAAGTAACACAGGGGGAAATATGGCACAAGCAGTAAATGTGAATTTTCGTTTAGACGAAGATGTAAAAAAGAGTATGGAACAAACGTGTTCCGAATTAGGGCTTTCTATGAGTGCGGCGTTTACGATTTTTGCAAAAAAAGTCGGCAGAGAAAAGCGCATACCTTTTGAAGTCGCCGTTGACCCGTTCTATTCTGAAAGCAATATCCGCTATCTTGAAAATATTGTGCGTGATATAAAAGAAGGAAAGGCTCATTTTGCCGAGCATGAGTTGATTGAGGCAGAGTAATGCGGCTATTATGGGAAGATAGAGCATGGGATGATTATTTATATTGGCAGGCACAGGACAAGAAGACACTGAAAAAATAAACGGGCTTATCAAAGATATTCAGCGAAGTACTTTTGAGGGGATAGGTAAACCGGAACCCCTAAAGGGAAATTTAAGCGGTATGTGGAGCAGACGTATTGATAATACGAATCGAATTGTCTACTACGAGAAAGACGGCATAATCTATATTGTTTCATGTAAAGGGCACTATGAAGATTGAAAGAATACAGCTTCCCCCGCAGCGACAGGACTGCGGAGGAAGAGTAATTCACAGCCTTATGCCTTTACAATAGGCACCCATAGCTCCATCATGTAATTCTTGCTGTACATATCCCCTTCCGAATATGCTTCAAAGTCGGGAGTACCGGCATGACAGTACCCTTGTTCGGGAAAGAAGGTTTCCATAACATACTTCCAGCCTTTGTGGATGCAGTCGGGAACGGGGCCTTTCAGCTGGACTACTGCGTATTCGGCTTCAGGGATGTGCATCACCGACAAGCCGAGTTCGGCAGCTTTTTGTTCGTCACGGCAATCATACGCCGCTGCATAAGTAAACGTTTTGCCGTCTTTTACCTCGGAACAGACGCCGAAGCTCCTGCCGTTTCCGAGTTTTGCAAGTTCTTCGTGCGAAGCTTTTTCAAAAAGGCTGTTCCAGACTTTCGGAAAATCACTGGTTCGATCCGCATCGACTTGAATGCCTGCAAGCGTAAATCCGCTCTTTTTTTCAATTTTGACTTCCATAGTTTGCCCTCCGTTGACGGTTAAAGATAATTTAATTGGAGCAAATGATTTAAATTCTTTTCCGTTCCGAACCGCGCTCGGACTGACGCCGTGG
The DNA here is from genome assembly GCF_050937395.1 of Treponema sp. OMZ 805. Taxonomy (NCBI): domain Bacteria; kingdom Pseudomonadati; phylum Spirochaetota; class Spirochaetia; order Treponematales; family Treponemataceae; genus Treponema; species Treponema sp. OMZ 805. The sequence continues at coordinate 114,163 of NZ_JACCLP010000006.1, forward strand.
AATTTCTTAAACGCAGCTGCAAAAGAATCAGGCGATTCATAGCCGTACGCCAATGCTATGTCGATAATCTTAGCATCGGTATTGCGCAAATCGGCGGCGGCTCTGCTGAGTTTTCTAAAACGGAGATATTCATTTAAAGGATACCCGACCAATATCGAAAAAATTCTGCTGAATAGCGGATAGGAATAGCCGGAAATGCGCGCAATCTCCGCTTCATCGCACCCTGTCTCAATAGTTCTTTCAATATAAGCCATCGTTCCGTTAAATGATTGAATGATATTCATCTTTTGCTCCAAAACCTACGGAGAGTATAATGCATATAAAAACAGCCGTCCCGATAGTTATCGTACAAAAAAAAGCGGCTGCGATGTGTCTTCTATCAGAATTATCGATAATATTCCGGAAAAGCCGTATGAAAAAAGGCATGTCTATTTCAGCGATTGATGTTGCCCCTCAAACTTCTTCCATAAAATTTTCGGAAGGCTTGCGAGAAATGACTGACATTCACATACCCGACTGCATAAGCGGCTTGGCTGACCGTTGTGTTTTTATCATCCAATAATGATCGTGCCGTTTCCATCCTTATGCTATGGGTAAACTGATGAATTGTTTTTCCGAATGTTTCTTTAAAACCCTGCTTTAATCGAGTTTCGTTTAAAAAGACCTGCCGCGCTAATTGCGGAATTGTCGGAGGATCGGCGTATTGTTCCGATAAGATATCGTGAGCGCGTAACACGGCAGCGTATTCGGCGGGAGAAAGCGAGGAACGGGTAATTCCGCGCATGGGGTTTGCAATGTAACGTTGCCAAAGTTGTGTAAGCAGCGTTTTGGTAATACCTTCATAAAAGATCGGCTGCATCGCACCTTCTACCGGACTATCGATAATATCCTTAAAAAGCCGTATAAACGGAAGTTCCGGTTTTTTCGGCTCCATCAGCCAATCCGTCAAGCCATCCGGCTTTGTGTTTTGGGATTGCATACCTGCAAACGCAAAGGGCAGCGCTTGCTTAAATTCATCCGTACCGAATAGAGAAACAGCCGTAATATCCTCCCCTGCCGGATACATCATCATACCGCAGCTGTTTTGCTTGGTATAAATGCCCAGCTCATTCGGTGAAAGGCAAGTGTCGATTACGCCCGTTTCGGAATAGGCGATATGCCCGCCAAAACAACACGTCGTTTCAAATGCGGAATTATAGCCGTCATACTGCATCACCAGCGGATAGCGCAGTTTGAGCCGAATAATAGAAAGCCCGACATTCCCGCAAGGGAAAATATTGCGGATAGTTCCGACTCCGACCTCTTTCGGAACCGTATATGTTTTACAACGCCCCTCATCCGCACAGCGAAAGCCGAATTGCTCTCTTAATATGTAATCATAATCATCTATCTGTTTAATAACTAAGGCCGATTGCATCGTTTCTCTTTTTCAGCTTTGCTGTCATCATCAACCGCAAAAACAAGTGCAGCACAGTAAAAAAGCTGCATAAAAAATAGGCGTTTCATACAATGTTTTTCATAAGTTATTGGTATTCCAAAACTTATGAAAAACATCATCTCGGATAGGCTTACAATTTTTAGCGGCGCCCAATACTCAAGTCCGAGTCTTACGCTCCCGCCTTTTTCATTTGTTCAAGGTTTTCAAGATTTTGCTTCATCGCTTTTTCGACCGCGCGGAGGATGTTTTCGTAGCCGGTGCAGCGGCAGAGGTGGCCGGAAATAAGCTTACGCAGCTCTTCCCGTGTATACAGCTTTCCGCTGCCGACAATTTCTACCGCCGTCAAAATAAGCCCGGGGGTACAGAAGCCGCATTGAACCGCCGCTTCATCGATAAAGGCCTGCTGTATCGGATTGAGTTCTCCGTTTTCGCCCTGTAAGCCTTCAACCGTCAAAATACTCTTGCCGTCCGCCCAGACTGCAAGGTAAATACAGCTGTCAACGGACACTCCATCCACCAACACGGTACAGGCGCCGCATTCTCCTACTTCACAGCCCTTTTTAACACTGGTCAACGCAAGCCTATTGCGAAGCGCGTCGGCAAGCGATTCCCGAACATCAACGGCAAGCTCGCGCTGCTTTCCGTTCACCTTCATACTAATAATTTTTAACATGCTTACACCTCCTGCCGCTCGACAGCTTTCCGTAAAGATCGCACCGCTATTTGCTTGGCGGTATTAATTCTGAACGCTTTTGACGCGCGCCACGAGTCACGGGGATTGATATCCGTAAGGAGCACTTCCTGCAAGCCTTCATATAATGCATCGTTGATTTCTTTACCGGTTAAAAAAGCCTCGGTATTTTTACAGCGGAGCGGCACCGGAGCAGCAACGCCGAAACACATACGTACCTCATCGATTTTTAAGGCGCCATTTTCCCGTTTGGTTTTTACAAGGGAGGCGCAGCTCAAGTTCGCAATATCCATCGCATTACGCATCGCATACTTGATGTAATCGCCGGTAAAGCCTTCGTAGTCCTTCTTTTTAATGAGGAAGGAGGTTACCAACTCGCCTTTTTGCAGCACAACCTTTCCGGCGGAGATGTAAAATTCCTGCACGGGAACCAGCCGCACTCCATCCGGGCCGGTAATTTCGACAACCGAGTTATAGCACTGCTGGCTCGGCGCGGTGTCGGCGCTCGTTACACCGTTGGAGATGTTCCCGCCTGCCGTTCCCATATTCCGTATCTGAGGCCCGCCGACCTGATCGGCTGCATAGCCGAGCATCGGTAAGTGCTTCTGCACGATGGGACTTCCGGTTAATTCGCTAAAGACCGTCAGCGGCCGGATGCGGATAGTACCTTCTTCGTCTATGCTCACGCCGCGCAATTCGGGGATGCCGAAAATAGACACGACATTCCGTCCGGCAAGTTTACCTTCCCGCATTTGAATCAGCACGTCGGTGCCGCCGGCAAGGATAACCGGATTTTCGGTACGGACTAAGGCGCTTACGGCATCGGCGATGGATGTCGCTTGATAAAAACTTTCCATATCGTACATATTAGATTACCTCCTTCAGCAGCCCGCTCTCGCTGAACGCTTCAAAAAGCCGCTGAGGATTAAGCGGCAGCTTGTTAATGGCAACGCCGGTGGCATGGAGCAGCGCATTGCGGATTGCCGGCGGCTGCGAAATAATCGGCGGTTCGCCCAGTGATTTATTCCCGAAGGGGCCGGTGGGGTCGGCATTTTCGATAAACAGCTCGTGTAAATCGGGAAGATCCATCGCTGTCGGCAGCTTATAGTCCAAAAGGTTCCCATTCAGCAGCTTGCCTTTCTTATCGTAGAGCATCTGTTCGGCAGTCGCAGCGCCGAGTCCCATTCCCATGCCGCCGTGTACCTGAGCCGCCGCAAGCTGCGGATTGATAAGCGTGCCGCTGTCGTGCAGGTTCAAAATATTCAGTACCGTGATTTTGCCGACCGGAATATCAACCTCAATCTCAACAAAGGTTGCGCCGAACGAGAAGCAGTTATCGGTACAATGAGAGGTTTCTTCCGCGCTGAGGTGATTGGATTCCTTCATACTATAGCAGCTTTCCATTGCGACCTCTTCCAAGGTGAGCCGCTCTTCACCGGTACTGCGGACGATAATTTTTTCATGCTGCAGATCAAGCTCATCGGCCTTCATATCGAGCATCCACGCCGCATAATCTAATATCTTCCGTTTAAGCGATTCGGCGGTCTTTTTAATCGCCTTACCGCTGACATACGTTTGCCGTGAAGCATAGGCCGCGCTGTCGTACGGGCTGACATCGGTATCCTGTTCGGAAAAAATATAGACCTTATCCATCGGCAGCGAAAGCACCTCGGCAGCCATCTGGCAGAACACCGTATCGGCGCCCTGTCCTATTTCCGTCGCACCCATCTGAATTTGAATACTGCCGTCCTGATTGAGCACAATACGGGCGGAGGCAGTTTCGAGCGAGATGGGGTAAACGCCGGTTTTGTAGTTAAAACAGGCAACTCCGACACCGCGGCGTACCGGCCCTGTTTGATTTGCATATTTTTTCCGCAGCTCATCCCAGTGGAATACCTCGCGGCCTTTCTGCAAGCATTGATACAGTCCATCCGAGTTTGCTCTAATCTTTGTAACAGGGTCTTCGTACCCTTCCCGCATACAGTTCTTGAGCCGCAAATCAACAGGATCCATATTCAGTTTGAGCGCCATATCATCCATAAAAGATTCAAGGGCAAAATCCGCTTGCGGAATCCCATACGCGCGCATAGCTCCTGCGGTAATATGATTGGTAAACACGGAATACGCTTCGGAAATGACCCCCTTTTCTGCCGAATAGAGCTGCTTAAACTCGTTGGCGGCATTCGCGGTAATGGCGTGTCCGTGTGAAGCGTAACCGCCCTTTGTAGAATAGCAGAGCATTTTACGCGAAATGAACCTGCCGTCCGACTTCCGCACTGTTGTCTTCATGTGGAATTCCATCGCATGGCGCGTGCGGGTGCACATAAAGGTCTCTTCCCGCGAAACGGACAGCTGTACGCACCGTCCGCCGACCACCGTACAAAGGTAGGCATTCAGCGGCTCATACAGGATATCCTGCTTGTTGCCGAAGCCGCCGCCGATATACGGCTTGATAACCCGTATTTTTCCCCAGTCGATACCGAGCGCCTGTCCGCACACGCGGCGGCAAATGTGAGGCAGCTGCGTGGAAGACACCACGATAATCTTTCCGCCCTTCATATAGGCATACGAGCCGGGATTTTCGATATGGCAGTGAGAAATCGGAGATACCGCATAATCGCCTTCAAACATAACCGTATCGGGATCATCCGGCGTTTCCTCATACTCGCCCACGCTAAACACCGTATGCTTCAACACGTTGCCCGGGAACGCTTCGTGTAATACGGTCGCTTCAGGGGACATCGCTTGATGCACATCCAGAATAGGCGGATATTCTTCATACTCAACGGTGATAGCCTTTAACGCACGTTCGGCAGCGACATTATCCTCCGCAATAACGGCTGCAACATCATCACCGTAATACCGTACCCGCTGATTAAGCAGCTTGCGGTCGGCAATATCCTGATGCGCCTCCTCGGTAGACCACGGGTGTCCCGCAGTCGGAAAACAAATGTCCGGTACATCAAAACAGGTAACAATCTTAACCACGCCGGGGATTTTCTCCGCAGCGCTTGTATCGATTTTTTTTACCAGTCCGTTCGCGATGGTACTGTGCAATACCTTTGCAACTAAAAAATCACTATGAAAATAATCATCAGCATACTTTGCCCTGCCGGTTACTTTATCGTAAGCATCGACACGGGGTACCGCTTTTCCAACTATCATTTTTACCTCCCTATATAAACTGAAATTTTACTACATCGAACAAACCGGAATCCGTCAATTTTAATTCGGGGATAACCGGCAGCGCAAGGAACGACAATCCGATCAGCGGTTCAACTTCGGGGTATACGCCGATAGTATGCGCTTTCTCGGCCGCGTCGTGAATACAATCGGCAAGCTGCACCGGTTCCATAGCGCTCATCAAACCGGCAATCGGCAGTGCAAACTTGCTGAGCACCGCGCCGTTTTGTACAACAGCCACACCGCCTTTCATATCGATTACTTCTTCTACGGCACGGTGCATATCGGCCGCATTTGAACCGGCGACGATGATATTGTGCGAATCATGCCCGATACTCGACGCGATGGCTCCGTTCGACACTCCATAACCGTGCAGCAACGCGCGGCCGATATTGCCGGTGTTCTTGTGCCGCTCCAGCACCGCCAAATAGCAGAGCTTGCCGTCTTTGAGCATCTCGGCGCATTCCTGCCGCGGAAATACCAGATGCTTCGTAAAAAGTGTTCCCCGCTGCATTCCGATAACATGGAAATTATCGGAACCCGACGGCATAAAATGGTCAGCGCTAAAGGCACTCCGAGACACGGGAACAACATGAACACTGTCGGTAATCCGTTTAATGGAGAACGAAGAGGGTTCCTCTGCCGCCGCCGATTCCGTTTCTTGCGCCATAGGAACGGAAGAAACTTCAATACCGGCCTTATACACCGAATTGATTGAAAAGTCCGTTATATTATCAAACACGACAATATCCGCATAGTGACGAGGAGCGATAGCCCCTCTGCCGCTCAAACCGTAACACTGCGCCGCATGAAAGCTCGCCATACACAGCGCATCTTCCGGCGATAATCCGAGCGACACCGCTTTGCGTACGTTATTATTGATGTGTCCGTTCGCTAAAATATCGCTCATTTTTTTATCATCGGTACAGAACGCAAAGCGGCTCGTATCCGTCTTATTCTCCAACATGCCGCGGACGATGGGTTCCAAGTCCTGCGCGGAAGAGCCTTCGCGTATCAGGATGTACATTCCCTGCTGCAATTTTTCAAATGCTTCATCGTAGGAAGCGCATTCGTGATCGGTACGGATACCGGCGGCGCAGTATGCCTGTAAGTCGCGGCCGCGCACGCACGGCGCATGACCGTCGCATATCTTCTTCTTTTCCCGAGCCGCGGATATCTTTTTCAATACGGCTTCATCCCCGCGGATGACTGCAGGATAGTTCATCATCTCGCCGAGGCCGAGTACATTCGGTTCGTCCAGCAGTTTTTCTATATCGTACACGGTAATCGCGCCGCCGGTGTGTTCAAAGTCGGTAGCAGGCACGCAGGAAGGAATCATAAAATAGATGGAAACAAGCGGCTGGTTCGTACCGGCAAACACCGCCTTCCGCGCATCCTCCAGCATATAGAGGATACCGTCAACACCCGCAACGTTGGCAATTTCATGCGGGTCGGCAATAACGGCGGTAGTACCGCAGCGGAGCGCCTGCCGGGCAAAATTCCGCGGAGACGCCATCGTGGACTCAATATGCAGGTGCGCATCGATAAGCCCCGGACACACGAACTTGCCGGTTAAATCTTTTTCTACAACGCCTTCGTACTGTCCGACTCCGGCGATATACCCGTCCGCTATCGCGACATCCTGTTTAATAAACTCTTTGGTAAACACATTAAGCACAAAAGCGTTTTTTAACACCAGATCGGCTTTTACCCGCCCTGCCGCAATATCGATAAACCTTTTTTCATCCATATTATATCTCCTCCCGTTTATCCCATACGCAACGGCCTTGTACGAATTTTGCAACCATGTTGTGCCGTTCCGTCAAATAGAGCGCACGTTCCAGCCGCTGCTCAACGGAAAAATCGGTACGTGCACTCAACTGCGTATCATCGATCACTACTGCGTCAAACCGGAAGTTTTTTTCAAAGCTGCCGGTATCGCCGAAGAAGGAACCGCCGCCTTTCGTTCCAAGGTATAAGGCCTCCGATACGGAAAGCGCACGCTCTCCTTCATAAAAATACCGCCGCATTTTTGAAACTTGAAGCGCCGACATCATCGCTTTAAAAAGAGACAGTTGAGAACCGGCAGCCACATCTGAGCCGAGCCCGATATGAACGCCCGCATCCAAAAGCCGCGCGATCGGGGCGATGCCGCTGGTTAAATTGATATTCGATTCGGGACAATGCGCAATATACGTACCACGTCGAATCAGCAATTCTATTTCTTCGTCGGTAGGATGCACACAATGAGCGAGGATGGTTTTATCGGTTAAAAGACCGTAGCGGTCGTACACTTCGGCATAGTTTTTGCATTCGGGATGAAGTTCCTTCACCCATGCGATTTCTTTTTTATTTTCCGAAAGATGACTCTGTATAGGCAAGTGCCGGCTTGCTGCCAACTTGCCGAGATTATCCATTAAAGCGGGCGTACACGAAGGCACAAAGCGGGGCGTTATAATAGGAGCAACGGTATCATCATTTTTAAATGAATCAACAAAGGCTTGGGTCGCGGCAAAAGAAGACTCCGCCGTTTCGCATAAGTAGTCGGGCGCATTCCGATCCATATTCACCTTGCCGACGAGGCACGGCATCTTTTTAGCTTTTAGTAAATCAGCCAACACACGGTTGCCGCTGTTATGAATGGTACCGAAGATTACCGCGCGGCAGGACGGACTCGCTTCAAGATCATCGGTGAAAAGCCGATAGCTCTGCAAAGCGTAATCAGCATCGGCATATTTCGCTTCTTCGGGAAAGGTATAGGTATTCAGCCAATCGATGAGTTCAAGCTCCATCCCTATGCCGCGGAATGCATACTGCGGCGCATGAACGTGTAAGTCAACGCAGGCGGGGACAATCAGCATACCGGAAAAATCAAAACAGGGAACACGTTCCCATTGACCTTCCGGCAATGCGGTAACAAAATCGATTATTCTTCCGTTTTCGCACAGCGCATACGCATTCGGATGCGCTACAAGACGGTCTTTTGTTACGGCTGATATAAAATCACCCTTAACGACAAACTGTGTCTGACTCATACTGCAATACCCTTGTACCAGTATAGCACGGTTCACCGCAAAAACAAGCAAAAAAACGCAAAAAACTAATTTTTTTTTAGGATATCTCACAATATGTAAGGATTAGTGAAGGAATTAAAAAGAAAAAGATAAAAAAGCCAACTCTCGGACTTGAACCGAGTACCTGCACGTTACGGCTCGGTTATTTTTGCGTTTAACAAAGTCGATTAAATTTGTCCGTTGTTGACGGCATCCATTAAGAAATCATTTACCTTTGTTTGCCAACCTTTTCCCATTGCTCTAAAGTGGTCAATAAGATATTTGCTCAATCTGATTGATACTTGCTCTCTTTTTGGCTTGAAGTATTCAGGGTATCGAGGCTTAAAACCGGAAAAATCCGTAATTTCAGGAATATCCGATAAATCAATGTTCTTACGGAGTTCCGCCACTCTTTCAGCAGTTAAAGTTTTTTCTTTGCTCATAATAAAAAGCCTCCTCCTTTTTTGTTGCCAGACGTGAAGAAATAAGCCTTGTTCTATCACGTTCCGTATACACAATCGTGATTATTACAAAACCGTTCAAACTCCCAATCCCTATTAGTTTCTTCCTCAAGTGTTGAATGTTCAATATCAATCTTTTCGATAAAGTATGGATCATTAAACACTTCAAGAATTGCATCAAATGAAAGACCGTGTTTTTTGATGTTTATCTCATTCTTGTTACTGTCCCATTCAAATTTTCCGTGAACAACCATCATAAAAACACCTCTTTTGATATGTCTATATTGTATTTCTTTTATGTATTTCTATCAAGGTATGCATAGTAACAAAAAAAGCAGTATACTAATCTACCACGGTACAGTCGCTTGTCCGGTTATTTTAAAATCTAAATCAACACCCCCGATGCAGAGCATTGGCGAGGAACGGCGGGTATTACACCTTCCGCACGAATAAAAGTCTTTTTTCTTTGTTTGGGATTGAAAAAGGATATGAGACAGCCATAGTAAAGACTTTTATCGCAGATACTGAAAGCGAACATGTATTGGTTTTACGCACCGGGGCATAGCATAATCTTTAATATTGTCGTCCCAATTGTTCGAATAACGTATTTTGTAAATAATGATAACACAATCACTTACTAAAAAAAAGCCAACTCTCGGACTTGAACCGAGTACCTGCACGTTACGAGGGTGCTGCTCTGCCAGGTGAGCTAAGTTGGCAAATAAAACAAGCTGAGGCTAGTTTACCAAAAAAGGCTTCCTCAGACAAAGTTTGAACAGTATACGGAAAAAGAACCGTTACGTCAAGGAGCAAACTTGACAACAGGTGCTGCGAAGTTCTTGAGTTTTACGCTCAATTTGTGTTATTATTATAAAAAGTATAGCGAGATGAGTAAAACCGGGGGACGGTGTAGGGATTTATGGAAAGGAAAATTCAATATAAAGCTATCGATTTTTTCTGCGGCGGCGGAGGAATGACCTATGGTCTTCGGCAAGCAGGAATCGATGTTATTGCCGGTATTGATTTTGATAAAGATGCTAAAGCGACATATGAATACAATAACCCTCGCAGCACGTTCATTGAAGTCGACATAAAAGAATTGAAAAGCGAATATTTTGAACATACTTTTAAAATTAAAAGAAATGATGATGAATTGATTTTTGTCGGTTGCAGTCCTTGCCAATTTTACAGCATAATAAATTCCGATAAGACGAAATCCTTGAGATCGAAAGATTTATTATTGGATTTTGCTCGTTTTGTGGAGTATTATAAACCGGGATATGTACTGGTAGAAAATGTTCCTGGAATTATAACAAATAAAGAAAGCATATTACCGGACTTCCTTAATAAATTGAAAAATATAGGGTATGAGAAAGTTGTACATAAAGTTGTGGATATGAACTATTACGGAGTACCGCAACATAGAAGACGATTTTCACTTATTGCTACACGATTGAAAAATGCGAATATTCGATTGCCTAGTGCCGATACAACCGGAATAACACTTGATAAAGTTATCGGTGAAGCAAACGGATTTTCTAAAGTTAAAGCAGGGCATCGTGATAATACCGATTTTAATCATACGGTAGCAGGGTTAAGTGATAAAAGCTTAAGAAGATTGCAAAAAACCAAGCATAACGGAGGGAATAGGTTGGATTGGGCTCATGATGCCGATCTCCAGCTAAAATGTTTTGTAGGTAAGGATAACAACTTTAAAGATACATACGGACGTATGTGGTGGGACAAACCGGCTCCTACAATTACTACAAAGTTTTTTAGCATTTCGAACGGACGTTTCGGACATCCTGATGAAGATAGAGCCTTATCCGTAAGAGAGGGGGCTACGCTACAAACGTTTCCGAAAGACTATGTTTTTAAAACTTCCGGTATTACGGCAACAGCAAAATTAATAGGCAATGCGGTTCCGCCCGAATATGCAAGAAGATTGGGCGAAGTTGTTATAAATTCAATTCAAGGAAAAAAATGAAAGAAGTATTTTCGATAACCCCCAGGATTATTGCTCATTTTGGTGAAGATTTAATCAAGAATGAAAGTATTGCGCTTCTTGAACTGGTTAAAAATTCGTACGATGCATGTGCAAATACCTGTACTATAGATTTTAATACGGAAAATGAGGAATTGAAATCATTGATGATTACCGATGACGGCTTTGGCATGAATCTAAACACAATCAAAACCGTATGGCTTGTTATCGGAACGGATTTTAAGCATAAAAGATTGGAACCTAATTGTTGTGGAAGATTCCCTTTGGGAGAAAAGGGTATTGGTCGTCTCGGAATTCATAAATTAGGAAATAAAATCACACTGATTAGTAAAACGGAAAGCGCTAAAGAAGTGCATCTCAGCATTAATTGGATAACCCTAAATCAGGTAAAAAAAATAAACGATTTTACTATCGAAGTTGATGAAAATGAGATGCCTATTTATTTTAAAGACGGAAAAACCGGTACGCGAATTATAATCAATGACCTTAAAACAACTTGGGATAGACGGCAAATAAGAGAGGTTTATAGAAATCTAACATCTTTAAACAGTCCGTTTTCCGGAGCAAACGATTCGTTTAAAGTAAATATACGTAGTAACTCAAATCTTTTTTCCGGTCTTCCCTCTTTTGAGGACATCAAAGACAGCGGTCTGTATTTTGGGCATTGTGTAATGAAAGGGCGATTAATTGAGAACTTTCAATACGAATTTAAACCGTGGACTTCTTTATCCAAGGTTGATAAAGGACGTAATTTGACGAAGATGGATTTAATTGAAGAGGACCTTCATATTAAAGGCATCAAAGAAGTAATAAACGAAACAGGTAAAAAGAAAAATGTAGAATACTATATTGATTTAAACGATTTCGAAATCGGAGACATAGAGTTTGATGTCATCATTTATGAAATGGACGCTCAAATTTTCAACTTCGTCAATGCGGAAAAATCAAGTATAAAATCATATTTAAAAGAAAATGGAGGGGTTCGTGTTTATCGGGACGATGTTCGGGTTTACGACTATGGAGAAAGAGATAATGATTGGCTTGGAATAGATTTGAAACGTGTTCATAGGGTCGGTGGTAACGTGAGTAACAATATCATTTTAGGCTCCGTTAAGTTAAAGCGTTCGCAAAGTTTCGGACTCAAAGAAAAAACCAATAGAGAAGGGTTTATTGAAAACGATTCTTATATAGCATTAGTCGATGCGGTTGATTATGCTTTATCATTGATTGTTAGGGAACGTAATGTTGATAAAGCGATATTAACAACACTTTACAAAAAAGATAAAGTGATAGAACCTGTTCTTTCCGATTTAAATGATGTTATTGAATTGGTAGAAAACAAAGTTACGGAAAAAGAGACTAAAGATGAAATCTTAAAGTATTTATATCGAATAAATGAACAATATAGAGAGGTCAAGGAAGTTCTTATAAAGAGTGCCAACGCCGGATTAAATTTAAGTGTTGTTATTCACGAAATTGAAAAACAGGTAGCGGCATTAATCGGATATGCGAATAGTGGAGAGACAGAGCATATTATTGCTATTTCACTTAATCTCGAAAAGATTGTTCGCGGATATTCGGCTATGATAAGAAAGTCTTCGATTGGAGAAACTAAATTATCATCGATTGTTTTGACAGCGTTAGACAATTATTCGTTCCGATTTTCCGACCATAAAATAGAAGTTTTTGATAACTGCAAAGAGAATTCATTAAAGGCGTATTTAGCAGAGGCTGAATCTATTTCGGCATTGACTAATTTATTGGATAATTCAATATTTTGGCTTAGTTATGCACGCAAAGGTAACAGAATGATTTCCCTATATATAACAGACCAAATAAAAGGATATAATTCGATTATCATTTCCGACAATGGACCGGGATTCAATATTCCGACGGATGTTGCCGTTCAACCGTTTATTACAGGTAAACCGCATAATATAGGCATGGGGCTAGGCTTACATATTGCTAACGAAATGATGAGAGCAATGAAAGGTCAACTATTATTTTTGGATGAAAATGATATTGAATTGCCGAAAGATGTTAAAAAAAATCAAATTAATAAAGCGATTATTGCACTTTGTTTTCCAAAAGAAAAAAAATAAAGGAACAACTATGATAACTGATTTTATTGATAGTGTTATAATTATTGATGACCAAGAAAAAGAAATAGAAGAACTTGCAAAACAATTGCAAGGCGAAGATATTTCAGTAAAAATACAGTTAATCGATCCTCAAGATAAGCAATTTAAGAATATAATACCTTTAAAAAAATACAGACAACTTATTTTTATGGACTTATCATTAGACGATAGTATCAATATAAAAAACAATATTTCCACGGAAATCAGACCGATACTGTTAAAAATTCTGCCTGCAACAAAAGGGTGTTACGGCTTAGTGGTTTGGTCTAAACATACGGAGGATATTTCAATATTAAAAGAAAAATTACTGGAGGATAAAGACAAATATTGCTTACCCATGTTTATCGTATCGTTTGATAAATCTAAATATTTGCAAAATGGGTACAATGGAATTTTGGAAGATTTGAAAAATATATTACAAAATGATAAGGCCGCATATTTTTTTGTAAATTGGATGAGTTCTGTTAAATCTGCTAGTGGTAAGGCAATATCAGATATATATTCTTTAGTTGCGGATTATGATAAACAAAAAACCGAATTGATGTATATCCTGTATAAAATGGCACTGAACCATACCGGAATACCGGATGATCAAGTAGTAGGATACGATTTAACAACCGATGCATATAAAGCATTTGATGAATTACTTTATTCTGATTTAACAAATCAGCAGTGTGAAAGTGATGTAAATATTTTCGATTCTATTCCTCAAAATCCATGGAGAAATAATTTACAAGAAGAACTATTTAATTATGCTAAATTAAATACCAAACAGTTTATAGATGGTATTAACATAAAACAAGATATTATCGTTCCAGGAAATATTTATAAAATTATAGAAAATAAGTCTGATTTTAAAATACAAAATCAACCAAAGAACTCAATATCTATTGGAATAGAATTGACACCGCCATGTGATTTTTCTCATAAAAAAATTAATTCAAAATTAGTTAGAGGTTTTATATATGATCTTTCAAGCAGCGATAATGATAAAATTTGGAAATTTATGAATATTACATTCAAAGGAGATAATAAATATCTTTTTTGGCCTATAGAAATAGATACCAAGCCTTGCGTGCTTTGTTTTGATTTCCGATATACTTTTATGTTTTCAGATGAAAATCTTAAAGATGATTCAAAATATAGAATTATATTTAGAGCAAAATCGAAATTATTTGCCGATATTTTACAAAAATATTCCTCCTATTCTGCTAGATTGGGAATTTCCAATATCATCCCGGAATTAAGTGACCCTTTAAAAAATAATAAAGAATAGAATATATGCCTGATATTTTTTCAAAATCAAAGAGATCGGATATTATGTCAAAAATATCGGGAAAGGAAACAAAACCTGAGATATTGGTACGTAAATATCTTTTTGCACATGGATTTCGTTATAGAAAGAATGTAAAAAAATTACCGGGAAAGCCGGATATAGTTTTGCCTAAATACAAAACTATAATATTTGTCAACGGCTGTTTTTGGCACGGACACGAAAATTGTAAAAAATCCGCATTACCGACAACTAATACGGAATTCTGGAAAGAAAAAATATCCGCTAATGTTATTCGCGATAAAAAAGTCTTTACTGAATTGCATAGCATGGGGTATAAAGTACTGATTATATGGCAGTGTGAATTAACCGTAAAAAAAAGAAAAATGACTTTGGACATACTTGTAAAAGAATTAAAATCATGCCACTAACCTTCGCTTCCAGTCTCGACTAGTAACAGATATCCGTTAAATCCATTGCCGGTTTATTTCCGTGCATCCTATCCCTTTTCCTTTGACAAAAACCGTAATTTGTGTATTATATATGTATGCCTAGCATACAATAAAGATGATACAAGGACGATGCATGAAATCCGCTTTGAAATATTATGCAAAACTCGATGCGCTATTGGACGCACATATTTTTTTCACGGCGCTTGAACTCGATATTTTTACGGCATTAGACAACGGTAAGACGGCGGAAGAGGCGGCCGCAGCACTATCGGTTGATACCGACAAATACGGCGGTCTTAATTTCGGCAGTACACAATCCATAAAAATATTGTTAGATGTGCTTACTGTACAAGGGCTTATAACCGTTGATGGAAACTGCTATCGTAATACCGATGAAACACAGCAGTTTTTATCCCGGTCGGGTGCCTCGTATATAGGCGATGTGCTGCTGTACCGAAAACGGTTATCGGATATATGCGATCGAACGGAAACCGTATCCGAAACTACAAGCGCTCAGCCCGTTTTTGATTTTGCCGAAATGGCACGGATTACCGCAAGGGAAATAGCCGTGTTAAGAAAAGAACCCTTGCTGATGCTGATTAAAAAACTTAACCTTACGCCGCAAAAGGTTCTTGATTTAGGCGGCGGTTCAGGATCACTGCTTATTGCGGTAGCAGAGACATATAAAAAATGTGAGGGCGTTCTTTTTGAACAAAAAGATGTTGCCTCTATTGCACAGGACTACATCGACACTTCCCCGGCAAAAAATCGTATTTCAATTATGGAAGGAAATTTTCTTTCTGATGATATCGGCGAAGATTACGACTTCATAATTGCTTCAGGTATTTTTCCGTTCGCACAAGCAATGCTCGAACCTCTTGTCAAAAAAATAAGTAATGTGCTGCAAAAAGATGGAGTATTATTGGTGTACGATACCGCTTTCGCAGCGGAAAAAGACAAACCGCGGTATGCAGCGCGATGGTTGAAGGGGAATCTCAAACGAGAAAATCAATTTCCGTCAAAAGAGATGATTATTGAAGCCTTGAGTTCCGTCAATTTGAAAGAAATAACGGCAGACTCCGACGGTTTATATCCGGTTATCATATTTCGGAAGGTGTGCGATGACAAATAAAAACACCGTAATTGAACGGTATATCGCGTTTGTAGAAAAAATTGCAAACGGAAAAAACAACACGCTCTCATTTGTCGGAAAGGATATGACATTCTACCGTGGTGAAATTCATATCATAAAAAAGATAGGAGATCATCCGGGGATATTTAGTTCGGAAATTGCCCGCGAGATGGGGATTACCCGTGCGGTTATTCACAAAACTTTACTGAAACTTGAGGAACGCGGGTTTGTAGAAAAAGAATCGGATACGGAAGATAAAAAAAGAAAAAAATTATTTTTAACAAAATGGGGACAAGCGGCATATACCGCACATGAGCAGTATCATCAAAGATGCGATAAATCTTTTTTTGACTTTATCGATTCGCTTAATGAACAAGAATGTGCTCTTATTGAATGCTTTTTAGAAAAAGCAAATGAGATGATAGAAAAACATTTTTAAAAAGTTTACAAAAGTTTTATTATTTTTGCAAATTAAACCTAAGGAATATCTCTAAAAACTGCGGCTTTTAGAGGTTCCCTATTATTATGGAGGAAAATATGAATAAAAAATTTATTTATGCGGTTTTGATTTCCGCATTGAGCTTCACCCTTTTTGCTGCAGGGCAAAAAGAATCGTACGATGCAGAAAAACCGGAGCGGAGCAAACAGCGAACTCGTATTGTCAATTTATCGCCGCCTATTTATTCGATGTTGCTGACTTTTCCGCATCTTGCAGATTCCGTTGTCGGTGTAAATCAGCGGACTTTTTCAACATCAAATCCGCAAGTATTGCAAATAGTAAGCCCCTGTGCAAAAAACATCGACACTTCGTTTGTCAATAATGATTTTACAATTAATGTTGAAAGTCTTGCAGCATTGCATCCTTCGCTGATTATCTATTACGGAGAGTTTGAGAAAAAGAATTTAGCAAATATCGACACGCCAATGCTGAATATGCACTTAAAAGGTATGAATCCGCAAACGCTAACGGAAAAATGGGAATCGCTGCTTGCAAATACTTTTCAGATAAAAAATCCCGAACGATTTAAAAAGCAGTGGCAGGAAACAAATACACTCACTGAAAAAATTCTGAATACAGGCGGACGTAAAAAATTAAGAGCGCTCTTTATTTTCAGCTATCTTGGCGGAAAGATTACGGTAAGCGGAAAGAACAGTTATGGAGACGCATTCTTAAAAATGGCTGGCTTTGAAAACAGCGCTGCAGTGGAAGGCTTTGCAGACGGGGCTGGACAAGCGGCGGTTTCTATGGATGGTTTATTTTCAGCTGCTAAAATAGCGCAGCTGAAAAACACGGCGAGTTTGCTTACCGCAAACGTCGCTTATGGTATGTGCGCTTTTCGCGCACGAATGCAGCAGTCTTCAAAGTTGACACTTTGTTCAACTGTTGCATTGTAAGGAATAGATTCATGCGTGGAATCCCGATGTGATTTTTATCAATAATATGCGGATTGGAAAAAACGTAACTGCCGCTGCGCATATTTTGCAGAACAAAGTAGACGGCGCCGATTGGTCGTTTATTACTGCAGTAAAAGAAAAATGCGTATTCGATATTCCGCAAGAAACATACAGCTGGGGAATGCCATGCGCCGATTCTCCTTTAGTACCGCTTTGGATGCTTATGAAAGTGTATCCCGACCGTTATACTGAAACTGAATTTAAAGAAAAGGTCAAACGGTATTACAAGGAAATGTATGCCGCCGATTTACCGGATGCGGTTATCAGCGATATGCTTCAACCGATAGTAATACAATAAATGCACGGGTACGATTATGCGGCATATCGGAAAATACTTATTTCCGGTATAACGCTATTAGCGATCACTGCGATTGCATCCTGTTTTATCGGGCGGTTTTCGATTACGCCGTCCGATATTGTAAAGCTTGTTATACGGCAAACGGTTGCAAACGGCGACGTAAAGCAGCATATTTTATTTGATATCCGTCTTCCGCGTGTGATACTCTCGATTATGGTAGGCTCCGCTCTTGCATTAGCCGGCACGGCGATGCAAGGTATTTTGCAAAATCCGCTTGCAAGTCCCGATGTTTTGGGAACCGCTTCAGCTTCGGGCTTCGGCGCGGCGGTGGGGATTCTTTTTTTCGGTAATAATATCTTCGCAACGCTCATACTCTCTTTTACCGCAGGATTGCTCAGTATCTTTTTAGTGGTTGCGTTGTGCAGATTGAAAAAAGATTTTTCAGTTTTATCTATTGTTTTAAGCGGCATCATTATCTCATCGCTATTTGTTTCTATGCTTTCCATCCTAAAATTTGCAGCGGATCCAAACGATACTCTGCCCGCAATTACGTTTTGGCTTATGGGCAGTTTTGCTTCCTCCGGTACTGCGCACATTACTTTCATTCTGATTCCGTTCTTGGTGGGAACAGGTATGTTATATGTATTACGCTGGAAATTAAATATTTTATCGCTCGGAGATGACGAAGCAACAATTGCCGGTGTACATCCAAAACTGGTGAAAGGCATAACGCTCGGTGCTGCGACTATACTGATTGCTTCTGCCGTTACGGTAAGCGGTATGATCGGATGGATAGGCCTTGTGGTTCCCCATGCAACCAGAAAAATTATCGGCGCAAATCACGGATATGTGCTGCCGCTTTCAAGCGTATTCGGCGCTTTGTTCATGCTGTGTTCCGATACCGTTGCACGAACACTCGGGTTTTCGGAAATTCCTATTGGTATCATCACATCGCTTGCCGGAGCACCGCTTTTCGCCTTTCTTTTCTTGTTTAAGGATGACCCCATACATGAATAACATAGTCGCAGTGAAGTGTGCCTCTTTTGGATATAACCGTATGAAACCGATTTTGCACGATATTTCATTTACGGTGAATGAAGGCGAAATACTTGCCGTTATGGGATGCAACGGAATAGGGAAAACAACGTTGTTGAAATGCATCGCAGGCATATTCGAATGGACGGCAGGTTCTTCTTTTATTATGAACCGCCCCTCAAAAGAAGCGCATCGATTTTTGGCTTATGTGCCGCAGGCAAAAGCGCTGTCTTTCGCTTACACTGTGTTGGACTTTGTTTCATTCGGCAGGTGCGGTGTAAACCGATACTTTGCAGCGCCTTCAAAAAAAGATTATGAAATGAGCGAAAAAATTCTTGGCGATTTGCATATCAGTCATTTGAAAAACAAAAACTGTAACCGGTTAAGCGGAGGAGAAATGCAAATGGCATACATCGCAAAGGCATTGGTTTCTCAGCCGCGTCTTCTTATCCTCGATGAACCGGAATCAAACTTGGACTTTTATAATCAAGCGCAGCTTTTAAATATACTACAAACACTTTCAAAATCGAACCGTACCACCATCATCATTAATTCGCATTATATTCAAAATATTATCCGCATTGCAGATAAGGGATTATTACTTGCCGACCAAACCTATCTTTTCGGCGACATCCGTGAAGTCATCACACAAGAAAACGTGCAATCTTTTTTCAACGCAAATGTGGAAATTGTACAGGTTAATACGTCAACCGCCTTGTTGTTGAAAACATAATGGAATGAAGCATTTTAGTAGGTCAATTTAACATTCGCGAGCATTTATTCTGATTGAATCAACAACCCCGGCGCGAGCGTCGGGGTATGTTGTTCTCATAAGGTGGTTGTAGTCGGCTTTAATACCCTTCGTTACGACGCGAGCGTCGGGGTATTAAACCCTCCGCACGAATAAAATCCATCTAAATTCCCATAATTGTCAAGAAGAACACAATGTTAAAATACAAATTATCATGCTGTAAGGCATCCGTCTAGCATCCCTTCAACTTTTTCGCCGCCTCAATCATCTACTCTTCGGGTGGGTCTTTCCGGCGAACAAAATATTTTCCCAAATTATTTCGGGAAGCCGATGCACAGTATATCCGCAAGACCGCAGTGTAGCGTATCCAGATTGAAATATACCTCCCGCTCTTATGCTCCCAGCCAAAAGATATAGCAAAAAGACAATCCTTTGACATTTTGATAGCCGCCGCTAACTTATATAACTATGATAGCATAAAAGATTTTGGTATGTGGTAAAAGATTACTATGAAAGAAAACAAAACGGCCGTATTCGATGTGAGAACGCTTCTTTTGTTAGATATATTGATTATGATATTTATGCTTATTTCCGGAAAGCCGGAGGTAACGCTTAGCGCTTTTATGCTTGCTGCGGCAGTGCCGGTCATAACGGGATTATACGGCGTTCTGTTGTGTTATGCGCTTTTGTTTGCGGGACTGTTTGTCTATTATCAGTTCATCTTTCACAGCGCTATACAGGGGTTTCACTCCGCCGTTTTTTCCGTTATCGGTGTTTTCTCTTTTATTGTGCAGCGGATTATCCCTTTTATGCTGCTCGGAACGGTAATACAAAAGCAAAAAAATATTTCTGAGATCACCACAGCGCTTGAACGTATGCATCTTCCGAAGGGTATTATCCTCAGCATAGCGGTTATGTTCCGATATGTCCCGTCAATCAAAGACGATCTTTTCATTATCATCGATGCGATGAAGCTGAAAGGTTTGTATACGTCAAAACGAGCTGCCCTCATCCATCCGATAAGAACGATGGAATTTGTGCTTGTGCCGATGCTATTTAAAAGTCTCAAGACCGCGGAAGAACTTTCCTGCACAGCATTGGTTAAGGGAATTGAAAACACCGGTAAGAAAACATCGTATTTTGATGTCAGGCTTCGAGTCGCTGACGTTGTGTTTTTACTCACTGCAATCACGTTGTTGACGGCAAGTGCAAACATAAAGTTATTTTGAGAAAGAGTGCTCCGTATGATTAAACTGAACGATGTAAGCTATCAATATAACGGCGCGGTTGTGCAGGCGATTCAACACATATCCTTGTCCGTCAAAAAAGGAGAGCTGGCGGTTATCACCGGAAAAAGCGGTTGCGGGAAGTCAACATTATTCCGCTGTATAAACGGACTGTGTCCGCGTTTTTATGAAGGAGAAATAAAGGGCTGTCTTACATTAAACGGCAACGCTGTTGCGGCTATGAGTATGTGCGCGCTCTCAAAAAGTGCGGCCTCCGTTTTTCAAAATCCTGAAAGTCAGTTTTTTACAACCGATGTGCTTTCCGACCTTGTGTATCCGTGCGAGAATTATGGCATACAAAAAGAAGAAATAGAGCGGCGGCACCGTGTTACAAAACTGTTATCTCTGGAACCGCTTTTGAACAGAAAGCTTTCGGAACTCTCCGGAGGTGAAAAACAAAAAATTGCAATCGCTTCGGTTTTAATGTTGGACACGCGCGTTGTACTGATGGACGAGCCGTCTTCCAATCTCGATTATCAATCCGTCGAATTGCTTACACAAATACTTGCACAGCTAAAATCAAAAGGCTACACGCTGCTCATCATTGAGCATCGGCTTCATTATTTGGCAGAACTCTGCGATCGCCTCATCATAATGGAAAACGGCAGCATCGTACGGGAATATAAAAAAGATGCATTACACAACGTAAGTAATGACGTATTCCACAAGCAACAGCTTCGCGCTTTGCATCTATTCGGCAATACGCTCACGGCCGTGCCTACTCCTCAACCTCAAACGAAAGGCGACCCGTTGGCGGCGCTTCACGATATTCATTTTGCCTATCACAAAAGCGTGAAGGTTTTGAAAGGAATTAATCTTTTAATCTACCCCGGAGATAAAATCGCTTTAATCGGTAAAAACGGCTGCGGAAAGACAACGCTGGGAAAAATCCTCTGCGGGTTACAAAAGGAACAACACGGCACGCTGCTATTTGACGGAGACATATTCCCGGTAAAGGCGCGCAGCAGGACGGCTGCGTACGTGATGCAAAATGTTGACTTTCAGCTTTTCGGGTGCAGCGTGTATGACGATTTACTGCTCGGCAACGAATCGATGCCCGATCGGGAAAATCGAATACAAAGTGTGCTTACAGCACTCGGCCTTTCGGCACTGCAAGCACAGCACCCGACTACATTGTCGATGGGACAAAAACAGCGGCTGGTGGTTGCCGCATCATTTTTGCAAAATAAGCGGCTTACTATTTTTGACGAACCGACCAGCGGACTGGACTACGGTAGTATGAAAAATGTCTGCACGCTTATCGATTCGATAACAGGGGATGCAAACGCCTCCATAATTATCACACATGATTATGAGTTCATTGTGAACGCCTGCAACAGAGCGGTTCTTTTGGAAGACGGACGGATAAAAGAAGATTTAACTTTGGTTGCTAAAATAGCGCAACCAAAGTTAAATGACGAGTTTGCTCATCGCAAACATCGCTTATTAAACGTATGCGCTGACGCGCATGAATGCAACGGTTTCAAAAATTCATATTTTGTTCAGCCGTTGCATTGTAAGGAAGATTTCCAATTGAACGGCACGATGCAGCTCGATCATATTTTTAAAGAGAGGTTATAAAGGTATGAACACAGAAAACAATCGCTGGAAAATCAGTCACTTTGTTTTAATCGGTTTAATGGCGGCGATTTATGCAGCTGTTATTTATGGCGTCGGAATGCTGACGTCCGTTACTATTCCTATTATGCACGTGTTTGCCCCCAGCATGACGGGTATTCTTATGGGGCCTATCATCCTATTTGTTGTAAAGACTGTCCGGCGGTTCGGAGCATTAACGCTGTTGGCAGGACTGGGTGTCGCGCTCTTTACGCTGACCGGAATGGGAAGTATTAACTGTTTAATTTTTGTCGTCATTATAGGCTTGATATCTGATGTGATTCGTGCGGAGGCTTTTATACCCCGGCGCTCTGCGCCGTAATAAAGGGTATAAAAACCGACTGCAACCACCTTATGAGAACAACAAGCCGATGCTCTGCATCGGGCTTGTTGATTATCGTAAAAACAGGGTTCAAAACACTTTCAATCGCCGCAGGGCACGGACTTACGCAGGCAGCATATTTTGGCGGAGGAGTGTTTCCTTTCATTTTCTTTTTAGAGCGGGAATTGGCGAAGTGGCAGGAAATGGGCATGAGCTTGGACGAGATACGTGAATATGTACAATACTTTACCGGTGCCTTTGCCGTCATCGGCATCGTATCCGCCATCGTCTTCGGTATCGCCGGCGTGTATATTGGCAAGCTCATCTTAAAACGGCATTTTAAAGATATGAAGTAAAAGATTGCCAACCATGCGATTTAAGGATTTTGTAAAAGAACATATTCCGGTTTATAGTGTTTCTGTGGTCTTGGCGATTGCTTCCGTGTTTTTCGGATTGTTGCCGTATTATGCGATGTTCCGGTTGCTGCTGCGTATTGTGCAGGGCTGCAATGGGCATCTCTAAAAACTCGATTGGCTTTTAGAGGTTTCCATAATGACGAGAACACTATGAGAATAATAGAAGATTATTGGAAAGATTGTTTATCCAGAGAGGGGATATTCGGTCTTTTAACTTTTTATACCATCCGTCCGTTATCGATTCGGATAACTCTATCCGCTTCTTTTATAGTAGACGGACGGTGCGCAATTGTGAGGATAGTTTTACCTCTGCGAATATTGTTCAACGCTTGCCGAAACAAGGCCTCGCTTTCGCTGTCCAAATTGGAAGACGCCTCGTCCATCAGTAAAATGGGAGATTTTTTCAAAACGGCGCGGGCAATGGCGATACGCTGTTTTTCCCCGCCTGAAAGCTGTACGCCGCGCTCGCCCGCATTTGTATCGTATCCGTGTTCCAGTTTTTCGATAAAGCCGTCCGCCATTGCAATCTGCGCTGCAGCTTTTATCTCTTCATCGGAAGCGCAGGGACAGGCGAGCGCAATATTTTCTTTAATGCTTTTATTAAAAAGATATACATCCTGCGGCACATACGCAATCATATCCCGCACGGATTTTTGATTCAATGCTTTGATATTTTTTCCGCCGATATATACCGCGCCGCTGTCGGGATCGTAAAAACGCATCAGTAGAGCCGCTATCGTCGATTTCCCCGCTCCCGACTCTCCGGTAATGGCAACGCTCTCTCCCGCCTGCACGAAAAAAGAAATACCGTGCAGTACCTCCCGGTCTTTTTCATAAGAAAAACGCACATCCTTAAACTCGATACTGCCTGCAAGGTGCAGTTCGGATTGCGGAATATACGGTACGGTATCGGTAACAGACGGTGTTTCTTCAAGAATATTCAAAATCCGCTTTGCCGCTCCGTTGGAAATATTCATCGCTCCCGCCGTTACCGAAACACCCATCACCGGTATAAAAGCAAACAGCGAAAAAACAATCACGACGGAAACCGTTTCCGGCCGCAATGTTCCGGCAATAACTTCTGTATGGGCGAATAAAAGCGACGCAATCAATACAGCGGAGGTAATCAGATTGACGGTTAACCCCTGCATACCCTTAAATCGCCCATCCTTCCTTTCTTTTTTGTTCAACCTGAGCGTATCCCGTACGACCTTTTCGATATATTTTTTCTCTTTTCCAAAAATCAAAATTTCACGCAACCCTTGAACGGTATCCACCGCTTCCGCATGTACGGCCGCCGCGCCCTCCCGTATTTCCTCTCCCGTTTTTTTGGTAACACGGTTGAAAAAATACGGTACTGCTGCAACAAGGATACAAGCAGCGCACACGGCGGCGGCAATACGCAACGAGAGAAACGCAAGAGTCGTCAGATACAGTACGGTGCATACGGCAGCAACGATATACGCACCTGCGGTATGAGCGTAAAAGATTTCGGTTGCTTCCACATCCTCAACGATAGCAGCGGTTATGTTCCCCGACCGTGTTTTTGCCATCGATTGAGGCGCCGATGCCGAAACTGCATCGTATAAAAGCCCCCGTATTTTCTCTATAATTTTGTAAGCAACCAGATGACATTCGTACATTTCCAAAAAAGAAAAAAGCGCTTTTCCGCATATAAACCCTAAAAGAGGGATAAACAAATACAGCACGGTTTGAACACTCGCACGGGACAGTGCCGCCGAGGTAATATACGCTCCGGTTAATACCGTCAGCAGCGAAAAAACACTATTCAATATTCCATACAGCACTGAAATCATGAATTCTTTTTTATACTCTTTGATATATACGATCAATTTTAAAAGCGGTTTATATTTTTCGAACATTTCTTCGCTCCTTTCTACTGCTGTGCTTGTACCAGTTTTTTATAATAACCGTCTTTTCCAAACAGCTGATGATGAGTTCCTTCTTCGACAATCCGGCCATGCCGCAAAACCAAAATGCGGTCGCAATCTTCTATTGTATTTAAACGGTGGGCAATGGTAATACTCGTACGGTTTTTTAATAACACCGAAAGACTATGTTTGATCTCATTTTCGTTTTCGGTATCGACACCGGAGGTCGCTTCATCCAGTACGATAATCGGCGCATCTTTCAACACGGCACGTGCAATAGCAATACGCTGCCGCTGTCCTCCTGAAAAATTAAGCCCCCGTTCCCCGACACGCGTGTTATATTTTTCAGGCAGGCTTTGAATAAACGAATCGATATGCGCAATTTTGCATGCTTCGATTACCATACTGTCATCAGCCGTTTCGTTTGCATGCAGCAGATTTTCTTTTATCGTACCGTTGAACAAATATGTTTCCTGCGAAACAACGGAAATTAAACTGCGGAGCGATTTCAGCGTCAGATCCCGTATATCGATTCCGTTGATGGCGATACGTCCCGCCTGCGGATCATAAAAGCGGAGCAACAAATTGATAAGAGTTGTTTTTCCGCTTCCCGATTCTCCAGCGATTGCAAGCCGCTCGTTTTTTTTGACCGTAAAATTCATGTCTTCAAAAACGGGAGCTTCATTTTCGTTATACGAAAATAAGACATCCGTATACGCAATTTCAAAACCGCTCGGCATTTTTACATCGAGTGTTTTTGTCCCCGTATCGTGTATTTTTTCTTCTTCGTCGAGCAGTGCAAAAATACTGCCTGAAGAAGTAATGCCCATAAAGCCTTGATGAAAATACGCACTTAAATCGGCCGCAGGTCTGAACACTTCATTCGTCATAAAAAGCAGAACCAAAAGCGAAGAAAGCGGAATACTCCCTTTTACCGCCAGAAGAGCGGCAACCGCAAGGGTGAAACTGACGCCTGCGCCCGAAGCAAATCCGGCAATCCCCACTTCCGTTAAATTGACTTTGAGATTATTCATCGTTTCGGAAAAAAGCGTTTTCATTTTTCCTTTTAATACGCTGCCGATTCGTTCTTGCGCATTGTTTGCCTTTGCCGTTACAATTCCCTGTACACCGTCTAATATTTCTGCCGTCAGCTCCTGATACGCCGCCCAATGCGCATTGGAAGATTCCGACAATACTTTCCCGAATACGATCGGAGATATGAGTACGATAATCAATGCTACAGACGCAATAAGCCCGAGCACATAATGCACTGAAAAAATATAGACAAGCATTGCAGAGCAAGCAATAAGGCATACCAGCACCTGCGGCAGATACAGCGTCAAATAACCTTCCAAATAATCGACACCGCTTACCATTGTCGAGCCCAATGTACCGGTACGCTCGTCATCCAAAAATGCGGGTCCCAGTTTTAGCAGCTTTGCATAAATGCGCCGTCTGAGTATATTTTTTACCGTGCCGATAATTTTTTTTCCATACACGGAATTTATATAGATTAATACAAGCCGCGTACCGATAATTGCTGCCAGATATGTTATATACGGTAGCAGTGCGGAAAATGCAGCCCGTTTATACAACAGCCCGACGATCGTGCCCAGCGTCGCCGCCTGCACAATATAGGTCGCAGAAATGGCAACCCCTATCAAGGCTTTGCATACAATACCGGTACGCACACTTTTCGTCAGTTCCATCACCCGTTTGTGAATCATCATAACTATTTTCTCCAAATCACAATAGGGAACCTCTAAAAACTTCCGTTAGATTTTTAGAGATGCCCAATAGAACTCTTTTTAGTTCAAATGTAAGTTTCTGCTTTTCAATAAAGCTGCCGTATACTCGTGTGCCGGATGAGCAAATACTTCTTTGCATACGCCCGATTCGACAATGCTGCCTGCCCGCATAACAATCAAATAATCACAGAAATATTCGATTATATTGAGATCATGCGAAATCAAAATTAACGTCAATTTATACTTTTCTTTTAGCTTTGAGAGTAGCGACAAGATTTGCGCCTGAACGGCAACATCAAGCATCGAAGTAGGTTCGTCAAGAATCAGAATTTCCGGTTTTATAATGACCGCTCTGATAATGCAAATACGCTGTAGCTGACCGCCTGAAAAACAATACGGAAGTCTGTCCAATTCGTCGTATGCAATTCCGGCATCTTTACATAACGACTCCAATTCCTTCAAAAACACCTGCTTTGAAGCAAAGCGTTCCTTATGGAGCGTATACATTTCTTCCAAACTGCGCTGTACCGTAAAATCCGGATCCAGCGCCGATTCGGGATTTTGCTGCACTGCTTGTACGGTGCGGAAAAATTCTTTTTTGCGGCCGTATGCACAAACCGGCCTACCGTGTATCAAAACGATTCCGCTATCGGGTTTTATCAAATTAAGAATACAGCGTGAAAGTGTCGTTTTGCCGCAGCCGCTTTCTCCGGTGATGCCGGTGACGGAAAAGGGTACAATACCGCAATCGATATTTTTTAAAATAGAAGCGGACGCCCCAAGTATTGTATTGCTGCGGAATGATTTTGAAAGAGCGCTGCATTGGAGAATATATTCCATACTATCGCCTTCACATAAGATTTTGCGGCATCGCTGCCATCAAAGAACGAAAATAAGAAGAGCGACGGTCTTTGAATACCGATTGCGTTTCTCCTTCTTCTACAATTGCCCCGTTATACATAAGCGCACAGCGGTGAGAAAGTTTATGCGCAAGTTCCAAATCATGCGTTATAAAAATAATTGCAATATGCTCCGTATCGTAAATCGACTTAATCAGCGCAGCGTATTCGTTCCGCAACATCATATCCATTCCGCGGGTCGGTTCGTCAAGAATCAGTACGGAAGGTTTACACGAAAGGCCGAGCGCAGTTAAAACGCGGTGCTGCATCCCGCCGCTTAATTGAAACGGATATAGATTTAATACATCCCGATTAAGCGACACACTTTTCAGTAATGCACAGGAACGGGAATATACTTCATCCGCCGTTTTGCAAATTTTATGAACCGTAATCGGTACGGCAAGTTGACTTTTAATCTTTAACAGCGGGTTTAAAGAGTCCGCAGAAATTTGCGGCACCAATGCTATTTCTTTTCCGCGAATGGTGTTATATTCCTTTTCCGTTAAACCGGAAATCGCTTTACCTTTATAAAAAATGGTACCTTCGATTATTGCATTTGAAGGCAGCATCCCCAGAATGCTTGCTGCAAGAACAGACTTACCGCTGCCTGTTTCTCCCATAATCGCAAATATTTCATTTTTAACAGTTAAAGAAATATTTTTTATAATCCGTTTTTTTTCTTCTCCGACTACAAAATCGACTGTCAGCGCACGTATGCTTAAAACGGCATCCGTCATATCTTTCTCCTGACATCCCGTGCGTACTGCATAAAATTTTGAACGGCTTCGGATAAATCGGCAAAGATGAGGATAACAGAGAATTGAAATAATCCCGGACAAACCATCAGCCACGGCGCATAATTGATAAACCGAATGGATTCTTTTAACATCAAGCCTATTTCAGGATGAGGCGGCTGCACACCGAAACCCAAAAATGAATATGCGGAAATGCCGATAATGATGTGCCCCAAGATGAGCGGAAACGTCGGTAAGAGTAGCATAAACGCAGGCTTTAAAAGATGCCTCGTTACGATAAACAAATCGGAAGCGCCGATAATTTTTAATCCCGTAACAAAATCGCTGTGCTTCAGTATCATTATTTCGCTTCTGACTACCTTTATATTAAATATCATACCGAAAACAATCGATAAGACGATTAAAATAAAAACGGAATTTCCGAAAACAGCGGAAAAAAAGATAACGGCGGCAATCATTGGAAACGATAGAATGATATTGCAAAGATAATACAGTATTTCGTCGAACAGTCCGCCGTAATATCCTGCAAAAAGGCCGATTATCCCACCTAATAAAAAACTGAAAACCTGAGCAGTGAGTGCAATAAAAAAAGTGTATTTGAACCCTTGCAGCGTCCTTAAAAAAACATCCCGACCGAAATCATCCGTACCGAATAGATGCCGTATCGACGGCGGCAAAAATCTGTGTTCCAATGAGGCATGTATTTCCGGAGCAGCTGCAATATCGGATAATACCACTGCCGTAAGAACGGCAAAGCTCAATATCGAATAGACGATAATACGAACTTTGCAATTCTTTTTAGTTTTCATAAATACCTCGTCTGTCGATTATAAGATATACCATCTCTGCAAAGAAGTTTAAAAGATTGATAAAAAGTCCCAACAAAAAAAGTGTTCCTGCGATAACGGGGTAATCTTTTACATTGAGCGCTTCGGCAAGCATCAGCCCCAAACCGGGAATAGAAAAGATATTTTCGATTAAAATTGCTCCGCCGATAAATCCGCTAAAATCGATGCAGGCTACTGCAATTGCAGGGGCTGCGATATTTTTAAGCACGTGCCTTATAAAAATGATCTTTTGCGGAATGCCGAGCGCTCCCGCTAAGATGATAAACGACTTACTTAACACCGCTTGAGTTTTACTTTGAATAACGCAGGTTAAATTGGAAAACGACATAATGCCCAGTAAAAAAGCAGGAACTATTAAACTTTTTATTCCGTGATAACCTATTGTAGGAATAACAGGAATATAATTCGCAATAAACCAAACCAAAATAACGGCAATCCAAAATGACGGTATCGACATACAAATGATACGCCACCGCTGCAAAAAGAAACGGCACAGTATATTTTCTTTTACCGATGCGAGCACTCCGATCGGAATACCCAATGCCGAATAAATCAGCAGGCTTAACAATGCGAGTTTAAAAGTAACCGAAAAACGTTTTATAAAAATGCCGGAAACCGGTTTGTTTGTCAAATACGATGTACCGAGATCTCCTTTTAATAAACTGCATAACCAATGCGCATACAGCCTGCCGAACGGTTTATTGAGTCCGAGCTTTTTGCCGTATACGTCTACTGTTTTGTCGCTTATAAAGCCCCGTGCATTTTTTGCATTCAGCAACAACTTTTCTGCGCTGCCGGGCGCAAAATAAATTACGGAAAAACTTAAAAAAGACAGCAACAGTACCGTCGGTATAATCATAATTAATTTTCTGATAAATACATGTAACGGACTCATAAAACATTTTTTTCCTTTTGTGAGCATCTTTCAAAAACTATAAGTCTATCGCTTATCCTGTAAGAAAGTAATCATCATATTCGCTAACACGGACATGCAAATCAGTGCTTTTAGAGATGCTCTTGCATTTTCCAATCGGCAGCGCTGCACCACTACCGTTTTTCGGTACGGAGTTTGACGCCGCTTAAATCGATGCGGTATACGTTCCCGTTAAACCGGAAGCCTTCAAAACGCGGATTAAAAATTGCCATGCGGGAACTGGTACATAACGGTAGGGTTACGCACTGCTCGTATTGTTCTTTCCATAATGCTCCCGCGTAGGTTTTAATTTGTTCTTCGGTTGCCGATTCGACCAAAGCGCGCGCCGCTTCCACAGACTTTGCATTAATGGCATAGCTTAATCCGTAGTCGGTATAATTATCATCAAATCCAAAATAGGTTACGGTACCGATGATCGGTTCATACCACGGATGAGAAACAGCCAAGTCATAATTGCCGGTTTTAAAATGCTCCCTCATTGATTCACCGGTAACCTGAATAATTTCGCAATCTATTCTGAGTTTATGCAATTCCGATTTTATAAAAACGGCCAAATCGCGTTGGTAATCTTCTTTTGAAGAAATTAAAAATTTTAACGAAACTTTTTTTCCGTCTTTTTCGAGTACACCGTCGTTATCGCTGTCCCGATAACCCGCTTCGGCAAGCAGCGCCTTTGAAAACTCCGGATTATAGGTATATGGTTTTTCGTTTTGAGGTCCATCGGTAAATGCAGGGTTAAATTGATGTCCCGATGCCTGAGGTATGCCAAAAAAAACGGTATCAACGAGCGCCTGTCGGTTTATTCCGTATTCCAGCGCTTCGCGCAACGCTTTATCGCTGCAAAAACCTTCTTTCCAATTAAAGCTGATAGTCATAAGTGAAGTAAAAGCGTCTTTCGGTTCTTCAAAAAAGCTCATCTTTTTTGCCTTTATTAAATCATCGATTAACGGATACTGTATCGAAAGATAATGCTCACTTATGCCAAGCACGTCGATTTGCCCTGACGAAAGAGCCGAATTCCGTGCATTGTCGTCGGTGATCACAAGCCACTCTACTTGCGGAATTGAAGGCGCTGCCGCTTTATTCCAGTAGTTCTCATTCTTTATCAAAGAAGCCGACTGACCTTCGTCGTATTCTTTCAAAATATATGCGCCGGTTCCGATAAAATCGGTAATGTTTAACGCCTCATCAACTCCGTTTTCTTTTATCGCCGTTACTAACGCAAGATCCTGCGGCAGAAAATAATACGGAGCAGTCAAGCTGATTTTTAAATGCGTCGTATCCGTTATGCTGACCTCTTTCAACAGGGATGAAAATACGCAGTACGTTATCGGCGCAACGTTTTCGATATCCCATTTTACGGTTTGCGCGGTAAGCGGAGTTCCATCGGAAAAAAGAATATCATCCCGTATGGTAAGATGGTATTCCGTTGCCGTATCGTTCCGCGTCCATTCGGTAATGATATTGGGAAGCGGTTTGTAATCGAGTGTCATTTGCAAAAGCGTATCAAATACCAACGTCGAGCCTTCAAGCGACCGTTTAAAATCCTTTATGGCGCCTATTTTCAGCACGGTCTGTTCCGTATCCGTGGGTGTTTCGCTTTTTACCGTACATGAGATTAGCAGCACAATTGAAAGAATCCCCAATAGCAAGCGTTTCATAGAAGTTATACCGTCCTTAAAACATATAAATAGAAGTTAGTTTCAACTTACTATACGCAAAATGATTTTTCTTTCCACTCCATTTTGAGCGAAAATACTCCATTTTGATATTTTTTTTGAAAAATACTTTTGAAGATTCTATGAATTTTTATCGTTTTTAGCAGGGTTCGTAAGGGTGTTTCTGTACTGCAGCGGTGTTTGCCCGTATATCGACTTAAAGGCATCGGAGAATTTACTCGCATTTGCATAACCCAAATCAGCCGCTATCTCCGCTATTTTTTTGTTTGTAGAAGAAATATAAAACGCTCCCGTTTTTAGTTTATATTTTTTTAGATAGGAATACGGACTGTCGCCGTATATTTGTCTGAACAATTTTTGAAAAATTGTGTAACTTATCCCTTCCGTTTTTACAAGCTGTTGAAATGAAATATTCTTATCAAGGTTATCGGCAATAAAGGCATGAATTTTTTTTACCTTATTGATATTATAGCCTGAAAAAAATTCTTCTGTCCGGTATGCCGATAGACCAAGCCTGTTCAAATAATGAAGAATTTCAAGTATTTTAATTTGAAAATAAATATGATCGTGCATATCCGTGTTTACATATAACGCATCTAAAATTTTTGTAATTTCCGATTCCGGTTTCAGTTTATACCATCCGTTTTTTAAATCCAATTTTGCACAAATCTTATTAATATCGATATCAAAGATTTCCGTTACGGCGGCAAATTTTTCATCCAGTTCATCGAGAAAAAATAAAATGCTTACTCCTTTGTAAATTCTCAGTGGAAAATATGTTTTTAACAGTGCAAGTTTTTCGTAATTAATTGCCGCTTCTTTTTCGCCTAAATATGAAAAAGATTTATTTTCAAATTCACCTTCCAAAATACCTTGTTTGCAATAATCGATTCTAAATACATTACGCGGTTTTCCGCGAAGAAAATATACTTCATCGGTCTCGGTATCATAAAATTCAAGATTAACGCCCTTATACAATTGTATCACGGCTGTTTTATATTCGGCAGTTTTATTCATTTATTTTCCTCATGCTTCAAACCACATTTTTTCATTCTGAAATGCTTACGTTATTTATGCGGAGGTTTTCATACCCGCCGTTCCTTTTAGAAGCACTGACATTCTGTCAGAGTAGGAATGTCGTGGCAGAGCTACAACTTGCAGTCAAAACTATACACGGATGTATAGTTTTGCCGAACGCTCTGCGCCATAATAAAGTATATGAAAAAACACAAAATATACCATATTTCACATTGATGAGACGAGGGGGTAGCGGAATAACACACGGAAATCAATTTTTGAAAAATGATAGTGCAATGTAACCGTTTCTATGATGTTTTTAGAAAGAATGATGCGCTTTTTTAATGGGTTTCCGGTGGTTTCGGCTCCAAAATCTATGAAAGAGGTGAAAATTGATTTCCGTGGGAATAACAAGACTGCTGCGCGGATACCGCAGGAACAAGATTTGAGGGTACCGAAAATCCTTGTTACAAAACAACAGAAGCAGCGGCCTTTTATGGAGCGGTGCCCATCATTTTACGTCCGTGTAAAATGATGGGCACGAGTTTTTGTTGCACAAAAACATCGCGCATAATCTCTTTTGTGCCGTCCATGGCATAAGCTTTTATTCGGGGAGACTTTCCCCTCCTTATCCATCTATAAAAAATACGCTACAATCGAAGAAGCTGTAAAGGGCTCCTCTAAAAACTCGGTTGGCTTTTAGAGGTTTCCATAATGAAGAGAACACTATGAGAACAATAGAAGATTATTGGAAGGATTGGGAGCGGCTGGGGTTTGAAAAGAAAGTGGAAGTGGGGTGTATTCGGTACACGGCGTCGCCTGAGCTGGGGACGAGAGGTTTTACTATTATGGGGAATACGCGAACTGCAATGGGGATTGTGTCCGACTGCACGCTGGAGCGGCCGTGTATCATAGAGGAGTCGGTTGACGAGCGGGGAATTGAGATCGGACGGTATTACGAGGGTTCGGTGGAAGTGTATGATGCATGCCGAAAGCCTTTGCCGGATGCGGTGGACTACGGATTAAATGTCTATGTGAACGAACCGATTTTTCATGGGTTTAAACGGATTAACCCGCACGTACGGATTGTCAATGCAGGGTTTTCGTATCGTCCTCAGTTTTTTGAAACGCTGCCTATCGCACTGCCTGATGATTTTTGGGAACGTGCGGCGGCGGTTCTTAATCCTGCTCCGCTGCATATTCCGCAGATATCCGCGATCTGTGAGCAGCTGAAAAACTGTACGCTGACGGGTGATGTGCTCGTGCTGTATATACAGGCGAAGGCGTTGGAAGCGTTTGTGTATCTTTTTGACTATATCTATTCGCATACGGAAAAACGGACGGTGCATTTATCAGCGGATGATAAAGCGCGTTTGCATGCATTGCGTGTGTATCTTGAAAAGCACGCGGTGAATCCGCCGACGATTCAGGCGTTGTCGAAACAATTTGCGTTAAATAGAGAAAAACTGGTAACGGGATTTAAAGAAACCAACCATACTACGGTTAATGGGTATGTGCAAAATGTGCGGATGCATAAAGCGGTTGAGCTTTTGAAGAACAGCGATGTGTCGATTACACAGATTGCCCGTGAGGTTGGCTATTACGGCGACGGGTATTTTCAAACTGCGTTTAAAAAATATTACGGAGTTAGTCCCGGCGAATTACGAAGAGAGATGAGGGGGAAGAAGTGCGGGGAATGACAGTTGACGAGCATTTTTTAGAAGATGTCCTATAGTACAACTTGCCATCATTTCGCTCTTAGCCAAAATATATCGCCATCAGACAAACTTTTACCGGTATTACGGACAGCTCATTCAAAAAGACGTATAAACAAACCATGCGATTTAAGGATTTTGTAAAAGAACATATTCCGATTTATGGCGTTTCCGTGGCGTTGGCAATCGGGTCGGTTTTTTTCGGCCTTGCACCGTATTATCTGGTGTACCGGCTGCTGCTTGATATTGTGCAAGGCTGCAGTGAGCGGACAGTGCTGCAATATGCGCTGCTGATTTTTCTTGCGCTCTCGCTTCAAATTCTGATGCACTGTCTTTCGACTGCGATCTCGCATAAGACGGCGTTTTCCATTTTGAAAAAAATACGGCTTGCCGTCACGGAAAAGATGATGCGTATGCCGCTCGGCTACACGCAGACAAAGGGGAGCGGCTACTTTCACAGTTTGCTGATCGACAGCATCGAGCGGCTTGAATATCCGCTTGCACATGCAATCCCCGAAACGACTTCAAACGTGCTGCTACCGGTCAGTATTATTGCGCTGCTTTTCAGCTTTGATTGGCGGATGGGACTTTCACTATTGGTACCTGCGGGATTGACCTTGCTTTTCTATCTTCCGATGTATATCGGCATTATGAACGAGTTTGCCGCAACCTATTATACAATGCTTGAAACGATGAACGGGCGCGTTATCGAATATATTCGTGGGAATAAAGAAATAAAAATTTTCGGACGGGAAGATGCGGCGCTTTCAAAATATGACACCTCCATCGACGAGTATAAAACCGCAACGCTGCATCTTTATAACAGAATGTATATTGCCGCCTCCCCTTCAATCATTATGCTCTCCTCGCTTTTAGCGAGCGTGCTGAGCGTCGGCGGCTTTTTATACTGCGCCGGAAGTTTGAGCGCGCACTTATATTTATTTTCCGTGTTGGTGTCCGTCGGAATCGGTACATCTCTTTTAAAGTTCACGGAATTTATGGATAACTTTTATTACATTAAAAACGGCGAACGCCTCATCAACGAAGTTCTCTCTGCTCCTGAATTACAAGAACCCGATACAGCCGTCGGTGAAATACCGAATAACGAAATTGCACTGCATCATGTTTCTTTTGCGTATGAAGATGTGCAGGTGCTGCATGATATTTCACTTGTGTTCCCTGAAAAAACAAAGACTGCGATTGTCGGGCATTCAGGTTCCGGTAAAACGACCGTCGCTAATCTTATTGCACGCTTTTGGGATGTACAGGAAGGAAGTATAACAATAGGCGGTGTTGCGTATCGAGATTTATTTTTGGATCAGCTGATGCAGCGGGTCAACTATGTAACGCAGGACACCTTTTTATTCAACATGACAATTATGGAAAACATACGGCTTGGGAAGCCCGATGCATCCAATGAGGAAGTGATTGAAGCGGCAAAAAATGCATATTGTCACGAGTTTATCATTGCGTTTGAAAATGGCTACAACACGAGTGCAGGAGATGATGGTGCAAAATTGTCGGGAGGTCAACGGCAGCGGATTATTATTGCACGTGCTCTATTGCGAAACGCACCGGTGTTAATTCTTGACGAAGCGACCGCCTATGCGGATATGGAAAATCAGCAAAAGATACAAAAGTCGCTTGAACAATTGTGTAAAGATAAGACACTTATTTTAATTGCTCACCGGCTGTCGACGGTTACCGGCTGTGATCAAATTATCTTGATGAATAACGGAACGGTCGCGGCAACGGGAACACACAGCGAACTTTTGAAAACCTCGCCGCTGTATGCAAAGCTGTGGGACACACACGAGCAAAGCCGGAACTGGAAGCTGGAAAGGGTAATAGGGGAATCGGTATGTTAAAAACGGTGAGACTGTGAAGTCCTTTCTGTAAATTCAGTGGCTATGGTAAAAAGTTTGAATGCGGGTATATCCCTCAAGTAGCTGACAGATACTGTTGATTTTTTATCAAGCGTTAAATACTAAAGACAGCTTCCTTGACGGCGAGTTTTCGGCTTTGCCTCAAACATCGATTCCGCATCAACGATTGCCATCCTTGGCGAATAGATCTTCCAACTGAATAGAAAAATATAAATCGTTATCGATGGCGACAGTCAAAACATCGAACAAAGTACGGACACAAAAGGCAATTTCTATACGGTGTATTACGATGAAAAGAAATAGAAATTACTCCTACATACATATTGCTGAAGCGGTATCAAAACAAGAAATATTTGAGGTCGTCAAAATCCGTAGCAAATCTATATTACTTTAAAGTAATAATCACAAATTCTCTCGGCATATCAAACTTGGTCATAACGCTTGCAATACGAGTCATACATGTTGCTGCGGATATATTGGTATGAATAAACAGCATATCGCCTTTAATATTTGAGATTTTATCCGGGAATAGCCCATCAAATGATTTATATCGGGTGGTCAGATCTATATTCTTGTCTATAATCGTTTTTAATAAACCCCAGTGTAGAATTACACCTTCGCGATTGAATAAGTCAGTTTGATTATCAAGGATAAATTGGAAATCATATCTGCTATCTTCTTTCATAAATGTGATAAACTTTATAAATACATCTTGCCAAGTCGAGACATTAAAAACGCTCTCGTTGATTATCATTTTTGCCGGTTTATTCCCCTCTGCCCAATCACCGGCATCGTCGTCTATAGGGGAAAAGGTTGTGACATCAGGTTTTTTTCTATCATAGTTAGAAGCTGCTTGATATTGTTGAGGTAATGGGAATGTCTCCAAGAACCAATTAATCATATTTGACTGGTGTTGTTTTATACTATCCTCATTCCAAACATCATTGTTAAGTATTTCCAGTCTATAATATAAAGAAGAGGTGTGCAGTTTGGTTTTCTTATCTTTGAAGGGGTTGTTCCCTATTTCACTATTAAACTCTGTTAGAATGAGATTTCCAATATTATGCAAATATTTTTTATATATTTCTTCATAATTATTTCCAAGCATTGTTTTCCACTCATCATTGAGTGTCTGCGGCATAATGTGTTCTATCGTGATTTTAGCATTTCTAAAATCAACCGGGACTTTTGCATTGTGTTCTTCTATTTTTCCCAGAATAAATTTTCCATACGTTTTAAAATCTTCATAAAATTTTGAAATCATCAAGACTTGCCGCATTTCATCATCATTCGGAAGTCTCATTTTATAAAACATACTTGATAATAAATCGATCATTTCAATTTTCTTTTGCACGAGATCATGTATGCGATTGCAGAGAAGTACGATATTTTTATTTTCTCCTTGCGTTAGCCGTGCTATTCGTCTCCGTATTAGATACGTTCTAATGATTTGCAATATCGCTATAAAATTATCATCACTAAATATGATAGTGCTTGTTTGATTTTGATGATAATAAAGCAGTCCAAGGATAAACGGTTTAAATGCTTCGGTTTTTATATCATGAAAAATATTCCTCAACAGTTCCTTTATTTGACTGTCTTTTATTTTATCTGGTGAAATAGTATCAGTGATTTCTGCTTGTATAATCCAAGTATAAAGTTTTACATACTTTACGATGTCGTCAATAAAAGCTTTATGATTAGCATACGATTCTTCGACAAAGTTTTTGAAGTTTGCATAAATTTCTTTTGTGTTATTATCACTTACCACTTTTATAGAAGTAGATTTTTTATACTGTAAAAAATCTCGAAAAAAGTCCGACGTACTACCGGCTAATTGTAGTTCAATTTTTGGGTACCAAATTGTTTCATACATGATCGCTTGATGCGTACAGTCCATATTGAGCAAGACATAATTTCTGATTAAATCGGATAGAGTGAGCGGTTTTCCTAAAGAATTGAGCGTTTCAAAAATAATTTGCGGGTCTTCACCTTTAAATGGTCTTTCATCTAAGAAAATAACGGCAACATTAAGCCGTTGGATGGCTACAATATATTTTTCCAATGTAATTTCAGGACGTGATATTTTTATATTTGCTATTAGTTTAGTGAATATATCATACGCATTTTTTATTATACCGGGTTTTGCACTTGTTCCATTTATCAATGCACGATAGGCATCCCAATCTTTTGAAACTTGCTTTAATTTTATTTTATCTTGAAAAGATGATGCGTTATTAGTTAAATAAGTATCAGTAATAAAGCCTCTATTTTCTTTGTTGGGTTCATTATCTCGTAAAGCAATCAAAAAGAGCAGTGTCGTGGTTAATCGTTGCTGCCCATCAACAACAATGGACTTATTCACAAATCCTGCTTTTTCTTCCTTTATAACGAGTGTTCCAAAAAAGTGTTCAAGTTTATCGGATTGTGCCGTATCAAGTTCGGAATTAATAATCCTGATAATATCGCTAAAATACCTTTCTATTTCTGTTTTGCCCCATGCATAAGCTCTTTGAAATGGAGGAATAAAAAATGAGGTTGCATTTTTCGCTAAAATATCATGAATGGAATGTGTCTCTGTTTGCATAATTGTTTTTCCTTGCGTTTGCGGGTTAGCAAACGCGACGTTTATAAAGTAACATAGCTGTACGATTATCAAATAAGTCCAGACAACTACTAACCTTATATCACAAATGAGCATATCTTACTACTACCCTGAGTTGCTTGCCCTCGCTTATGTCGTCAGCCAAAATATATTGCAGGAAGACAATGTTGTGTTGATTGTACAGATGCCGGGCGGGAAAATGATTAAAATCAGAGGAATCTGTTGGAGGCGCCATGTTAAAAACGGTAAGGGATTTTATTAAATTGATGGGCGGGCAAAAAAAGCAATTGTATGCATCGCTCGTGTTAAGTTTTTTTGACGGCTGGCTGATTGTAGTTCCGTTGATGACCGCCTTTCATATTACTGCGCGGATGCCGGAATTTAATCCTGACGTTACGGAGACGTTAACGGCACAGGAAATGATTCGCTATTCGCTCGTTATGTCGGCAAGCATTCTTATACGCATTGTGCTGCGCTATCTTGTTTCGTATTTCCGTTCGGGTGCAGGGTATAAGTGCATGGCCGAAGAACGCAAACTTTTGGGTAAGGAATTACGAAAAGTTTCGCTCGGCTTTTTTAACGAAAAGAATGTAGGCGATTTAGTTTCGACGATTACCTCCGATGCGGCATTTTTGGAAATAGAAGGCATCGGCGTTATTGAAAAAGTTGCGGTCGGCATTCCAACCTTTGTTATCGCACTGATTATCTGCCTTTCATTTGACTACCGCATTTTCTTGTTGGTGCTTGCGCTGCTCATTCCGACGTGGTTTGCCTACCGCTATCTTGCCACACGGCAGGATGCGCTCAATCTAAACCGGCAAAAATTAATCGGAACGGTAACTGAAGACACGATTGAATTTATCAAAGGACTACATGTACTGAAAGCCTACAATATGGCGGAAAAACAATTTTCCAAAACGCAAGAATCATACGAAAAACTCCGCGTCTTTTCCGTACGAGGAGAGTTTGTGCATATCCCACCGATGGGCATCTATCAATTATGCTTCCGCTTGATTACCACAGGAATCGTATTTCTTTCGGGGCTTTTTCTGGTGTATAAGGACTTTACATTCCCGCAAACATTTTTGTTGATGCTTGCTTCGTTCAGCCTTTTTACCGGTGCGGAAGCGATGGGCATATTCAGTATCTTTTCCAAGATGACGCAGCAGTCCATCGACCGAATGAATCAAATTAAGAACATTCCTAAAATGCACGATTTGATGTGTGCGTCTAACAAAGCGCCGGAAGAATTGAAGCAATTCGATATTTGTTTTGACCATGTGAGTTTTGCATACAGTCAAACGCCGGTATTACGGGATGTGAGTTTTTGCGTACCGGAGGGAACAACGACGGCGCTCGTCGGACTTTCGGGGAGCGGCAAGACAACGGTTACGAATCTGGTTGCCCGCTTTTGGGATATTATGCAGGGACACGGGACGATCAGCATCGGCGTCAAGGAGATAAAAACGCTGTCGTATGAAAACCTGTTGAAGAATATCAGCTTTGTATTTCAAGATGTATTTTTGTTTAACGATACCGTGCTGAACAATATCCGAATAGGACGGCCTGATGCGACGGTTGAGGACGTGCAAGAAGCGGCTCGGCGTGCAGGTTGTGCGGATTTTATTGAAGCGATGGAAAGCGGCTATGACACCGTTATCGGAGAAGCAGGCTCACGGCTTTCCGGCGGAGAAAAGCAGCGCATATCCATTGCACGGGCGATTATCAAGGATGCGCCGATTGTTCTTTTGGATGAAGTGACGGCAAACGTCGATGTGGAAAACGAGCGGATGATCCAAACAGCGTTGCAAGAACTGTTGAAAAATAAAACGGTGATTATGATTGCTCATAAACTTTCTACCATACGGAACGCCGATCAGATTCTCGTGCTGGAAAACGGAACAATCATCGAGCGAGGTACACATGATGAACTGATTGCACACAACGGACTGTACCGCAGGCTGTGGAATATTCAATATGAAGCGGAACGGTGGAGGATGTAAGGAGGCTGGCGCGACGGGTAATTTTATGATAATGGTTCATTACGTATACCGTAGATTGCCCTCTATACACAACTGTTCTGAAATATCCACTAAAGCATCTCAAAAGACTCGAGTGATATTTCTGCAGAACCGACTATTATCTTATAATGCCGCAAGCTCTGTTTAAACGATAATTCGACGGCAGCACACCTGTATAGTTTTTGAATTGAACGGAAAAACTTCCTGCATTTTTATAGCCGAGCCGATAGGCGATTTCCGCTACATAGAGATTACTCTGTACCAACAGTTCGCATGCCAATTCCATTCTTTTTTGCGTGATGTAATCGGAAAAACTTTGCCCCGTAATTGCTTTAAATACATATTTGAATTTTGAAACACTCATATACGCTTCGGATGCCAGTTCCGACAATAAAAAGTTCTTCGACAAATGAGCGTTCACATATTCCATAATCCTTGCAACAGCGTATCTATCGGAAACGGCAATCTTTCTGTCATCCGCATGGCGGAGCTCTTCCGCTTTTTGAATAATGATTGCAGTCAGTTCATCTATCTTACTTTTGAAAAATAAT
The DNA here is from genome assembly GCF_050937395.1 of Treponema sp. OMZ 805. NCBI lineage: Bacteria > Pseudomonadati > Spirochaetota > Spirochaetia > Treponematales > Treponemataceae > Treponema > Treponema sp. OMZ 805. The sequence goes on from NZ_JACCLP010000006.1 coordinate 155,722, forward strand.
CGAGTAGAGATTTTACTGCCTTTGAAAATGCAGATACGGTTAAATATCGACGCAATTTCGGGAATAAAAATGCCATGCGGAAACACCTGCAATTCCTTTTTCAAATCGATACCTTTTACGCCGAACTCTTTTTTCAGATACGTTTCATAATAATCCGGCAGCAGCTGAACACTGATCACTTTTGCAGGAACATCTTTTTTGATCACATACCGGTACCTGCGATTGTCCGGCGCATAGTCGA